>CAZPQL010000078.1:0-11712 GCA_964588725.1 uncultured Rhodobacterales bacterium | reverse complement strand
ATGCCTTTCAGCTTGCGCCAAACGGCGATGCGTTTGGACGACGGTTCGGGCGGAACCTTGTAGGTCAGCAACAGCCAAGTGATCGCGGTCATGGTTTCGGAACTAATGCAACGACCGTTGCATGTCAATATAACCATTCGTTCGATGCAGTTGAATCGCTCCGACGCCTTTCACCGCTGGTTTGGTGCCACAAGGCAAAAAAGACCTAATTGCACCAGATTGGATATGGATGCCGCCGCCGTGGCGATCGATCTTGATTTTCGGCAACTTTTCAGGTGACGTCGCTTTAAGAGTGGTCGCAACCACGGCTAGGGAAAGTGATATGACACGAACATTTATAAGCCTTTCCAAAATGCTGTTTGCACTTGGATTAATGACATCCGGCGCGGTTGCGGGCACAACAACCGTCGAAACATGGGCCACGACGCAACCCGGCGGCAACCCCTGTATATTGACCGTGACTTTACCCGCGACGACGGCGGCCAACGGGAGCGTTTCCGCAGGTTCCCGCTGCAAAGGCGCGCTGAAGAAGGTTGACACAATCGCTTATGTTGGCGGCAAAAAGCGCGATATCATTTTGCAGGATACGTCGGGTTCCACCCGGACATTGGTCACGTTGCGGCGCAAAAAGAACAAATTGGTCGGCACCCAAAGCGGCGGCGCGAAACTGACTTTTGCTCTGACGACGACCGTGACCACAACAAGCTCAGTTGCAGTGACGTCCGGCTCGGGCACGGGAACTAAACAAAAATGTCTGAGCTACGTGGGCAATAACCGATGCGTGCGCGCCACAGACGCGCGCAACCCGTTAATTCCGGCTTTTCAGACGATAGAAATGAAATTTTTGACGCGGCAGAACATTTTTCCTTTTTCCGGCGGCAGCGGTTTTGCCAAGGACGAAAAAGCCAAAAAAGGTAGCTGCTACAAAGTCAAGAAATGCGAGCGCGCCTTCAACAGTACCGAGGACTGGTGTGAAATCGTGTTGTCCGACGGATTTTTTACCGGCTGGGTCAAGCGCGCGGACGCCAATACCGTTTATATGCGCAGCGGATGCTGAAACCGGCCGCGTGTCCGAAAACAGCCGATTGACGCGGCAGCCATCACAGTGTTTGGTGGCGAACAATTGCAGCGTCATTTCTTCGTATCGGATTAAATATCTTACCGGAGACGCACGCGTTTTTGCCTCCGGCGGGGATATTTGCCACCAATAAGAAATCGCATGAATAAAGGAGACAACCGTGTGGGATGAACGGTACAGCCGACCGGGGTTCATGTTCGGAACCGATCCGGCAGCGTTTCTGGTGGCGCAGAAAAAATACCTGATACGCGGTCAATCGGCACTGGCGGTCGCCGATGGCGAGGGGCGCAATTCGGTGTATCTGGCCGAACGCGGGTTGGAGGTAACGGCGATTGACAGCTCCGAGGTTGGTCTGGACAAAGCGCGTGGTCTGGCGGCGGCGCGCAGTGCCCGGGTGGATTATCAACTGGCCGATCTCAAGACTTTCGACTGGGGCACGCGGCAGTACGATCTGGTCGTGGCGATTTTCATTCAGTTTGCCGGACCGGATTTTCGGGCGGAAATTTTCGCCGGTCTGAAGGCGGCGCTGAAGCAGGGCGGCGTGTTGCTGTTGCACGGCTATACGCCCAAACAGATCGAATTTGGCACCGGCGGGCCGCCCAGCGCCGCCAACATGTACGACGAGACGATGCTGCAAACCACATTTGACGATCTGGAGATTCTGGACCTGCGTGCTTATGAAAAAGTCATTGACGAAGGCCCCGGTCATTCGGGCCGTTCGGCGCTGATCGACATGGTGGCGCGCAAACCGCCCGGTTGGGGCTGATTGCGCATGGACGCGCCCACCAATAGCTGGAGCTATCATCTCAAAGCGACACTGACGCTGAGCCTGCCGCTGATCGGCGGGCATTTGGCGCAGGTGATGATCGGCCTGACCGACACGGTCATGATGGGTTGGCACGGAGTGACGACTCTGGCCGCGGGGGTATTGGCGACCTCGGTTTATCTGGTCTTTTTTCTTGTGGGATCGGGTTTTGCCTTTGCGGCCATGCCGATGGCCGCAGAGGCCGACGGAGCGGGTGACGATGTGCAGGTGCGCCGCGTGGTCCGCATGGCGCTGTGGATTACCATTATTTACTGTGCGCTGGTGATGCCGGTGCTGTGGAACTTTCGTACCTTGATGTTGTTGTTGGGTCAGGAAGAACCGATCGCACAACTGGCGCAGGACTATATGCGGCTGGCCCAATGGGCGATGTTTCCGGCGCTTTTGTTAATGGTTTTGCGCAGCTATCTGGCGGCGCTTGAACGGGTGAATTGGGTTTTGGCGGTCACGATTGTCAGTGCTACGCTCAATGCAGCCGCCAACTTTGCCTTTATTTTTGGCAATTGGGGTGCCCCCGAGATGGGCATACGCGGCGCTGCTATCGCGTCGCTTGCCAGCACAATGCTCGGGTTTCTGCTGGTGGCGACCTACGCGCATCTACACCCAAAACTACAGCAATACGCGTTGTTCATCCGCCTGTGGCGGCCCGACTGGGGCGCTTTTTGGCAGGTGTTTCGTCTTGGCTGGCCCATCGGTGCGACCATGCTGGCCGAAGTCGGGATGTTTTCCGCAGGCGCGGTATTGATGGGCTGGATCGGCACCGTGGAGCTGGCCACCCACGGCATTGCGCTGCAGATCGCCTCGTTGGCGTTCATGGTTTACCTTGGCGTGGCCAACGCCGCGACGGTGCGGGCGGGGCGCGCGCTGGGGCGGCGCGATCTGGCTGGAATTTGGCGGGTCACATTGGTGGCGTTTGGCTTGCAGGTCGCTGCGGGATTGATTGTCATTTTGCCTTTGCTGAGCATTCCCGACGTTTTGCTTGGGGCGTTTCTGGATCTGGATGCGCCTGACAGCGCGGCGATCATGAGTTACGGTGTCGGGTTGCTGGTCATTACCGCCATGTTTCAGCTGCCGGACGGGCTGCAGGTCGTGGCGCTGGCGGTGCTGCGGGGCGTTCAGGACACGCGCATTCCTATGGTTCTGGCGGTGGTCAGCTACTGGGTCGTCGGGATGCCGGTCAGCTATCTTTTGGGCATCCGCTGGGGATATGGCGGCGAGGGCGTGTGGCTGGGGCTGGTGTTTGGATTGACCCTGGCATCGACAACCATGATTGCGCGTTTTGTCTGGATCATGCGCCGGGGACAGGTTCTGCCAGTTTAGTCACGACGCGCGACGATTGCTCGAGCGTGCGGTGCACGGGGCATTTGTCTGCGATTTCGAGAAGGCGTTGGCGCTGATCGGCGTCCAGATCGCCGGTGAGGTGAATTTCGCGCCTGAATTCGTCAATTTTGTTGTTCTGGCTTTCGCAGGTCTCGCAGTCCTGCGCGTGCACCTTGTCGTGCGTGATATCCACACAAACGCTGTGCAGCGGCCATTTTTTGCGCCGGGCATACATGCGGATGGTCATGGATGTGCACGCCCCCAGACCCGCTGACAGAAACTGATAGGGCGTCATGCCGCGGTTGGTGCCGCCGTAGGTTTCCGGCTCGTCCGCATTCAGGTGATGGTGGGGGCCGGCATTGACGTCCTGCAAAAAACCGTCGGGTTCGGCTTCTGCCACCCGCACCACGCCTTCGGGCGCGCCGGGGGGCGGCGCGGGCTGTTGCAGATCCAGATAGCGCGCCGACCACGCGGCGATTACGTCCGCTGCGTATTCGGCGTCCTGCGCGCGGCTGATCAGGTGGTCGGCTTTGTCAAGCGTTACAAAGCTTTTGGGGTGTTTGGCGGCCAGAAATATCTGGCTGGCGCTGTCGATCCCCACCGTGTCATCAAGCGGCGCATGCATGACCAAAAGCGCGCCTTTGTACGAATCGATCGCAGCGGTTAGATTGCTGGCCGAGACATCGTCAACAAATTCCTGTTTGATTTGAAAAACCCGTCCGGCCAGCGTGACGTCGGCCACGCCTTTGTCTTTGATTTCGTCAAGCGATGTGCCAAAATTGTGGATAACATGACCGGGATCAAAAGGCGCACCAAGCGTCACCACGGCTTTGATGCCATCGATTTCGGGCGCGGCCTTAAGAACCGCCGCGCCGCCCAGCGAATGGCCGATCAGCATCGCCGGGGGCATGTCACGCCCGCGCAAATAGTCCGCCGCCGCGCGCAAATCGCCGACGTTCGAAGTAAAATGCGTGTTGGCAAACTCGCCCCCCGAATGGCCAAGACCGGTGAAATCAAACCGCAGCACCGCCACACCCATGGACGCCAGCCGCTGTGAAATCCGCCTGGCCGCCGGAATGTCCTTGGAGCAGGTAAAACAATGGGCAAAAATCGCGGTGGCCAGATGCGGGCCGTCGGGCATGTCAAGGCGCGCCGCAAGCGTGTCGCCCGCATGTCCGGTGAAGGTGATTTTGGTGCTCGGCATGTGCGCCCTCCGTTGGATTCAAACTGTCCTTAGCATGTGCGTATCCAAGACCGGGGAGCAACCCCTCAAACAGTTCGTTTCACACAGAATTGAGACACCAGATTGAACCCGGCACATTGCACGTTCGCAAGCGAAACTGTCCCCCGGAAAGTTTCCGGGCAGCGTACTTACCCCATGAGGGGGGGATCAAACGGATAGGTTGTCAGATTCTCGTGGCCGTCTTCTGTAATCAGCACCTGATCTTCGAGCTTGATTGAAAAACGACCACCTTCGGGCGACACCAGTGCTTCGACGCAGAGCACCATGCCGGGTTCAAGCGCGTAATCGTAAGCCCCCTCGATGTATTGATCGGGGTAGGCGATTAACGGCCACTCATCGCACAGACCCACACCGTGCATTTTGAGCCCGTATTTTTGTTTCTGGTACTGATCGTCAAGCACGTGCCCGCCAAAAGTCAGTTCTTTGAAAGCGACGCCGGGTTTAAGCATGGCCGTGTTGATACGCATATGGTCAACCGCGTGGTTCATGGCGGCAATCATGTCGGCCGGGGGCGTCTGATCACCGATCCACCAGCTGCGCGAAATGTCGATGCAGATGCCGTAGCTGCCGATCAGATCCGTATCAAAGGACAGAATTTCGTTATTCTGCAACTGTCGTGGCCCACATTCCTGAAACCACGGGTTTGTGCGCGGCCCGGTTGTCAGCAGCCGGGTTTCGATCCATTCGCCGCCGCGCCTGATGTTCTCGGCGTGCAACACGGCCCAGATTTCATCTTCGCTTAGTCCCGGTCTCGCGGCCCGTTGCATCGCCGCCACCGATTTTTCGCAGGCATCATTGGCGCAGCGCATGGCCAGAATTTCGTCGGCACCTTTGATCGAGCGCGCCTTTTCGGTCAGTTCCTCACCCGCCACAATTGTCAGGCCCTGCGCCTCGAGCGCGCGCAGCCCGTGCAACATGATTTTATCAACGCCAAGGCGGGTATTGCCGGGGCTGTGCTGGCGCATCAGGTCGTGTACGTCGCGCGCAAAAAGATCCGCCGCGACGTCAGTTTTGTCTCCACGATCAAAGTAAAACAGGTCTGCACCGGATCGTTGTTCGCGCACCAAGGGATTGTATTCGCTCATGAAAGTCGCGGTTTTATACTCCCAGACCACCATATAACCATCGGCGCACAACAGGACCGCGCGAAACGGATTGTGGGTGTTCCAGACCTGCATCGCCGTGGTGTCGGTCGCGTAACGGATGTTGAGCGGGTCAAACAACAAAAGTCCGGCCAGATCGCGCTCGACGATATGCTGCGTCAGCCGTTGCCACCGATAGGCGCGCATTTTAGACAGGTTCGGCAGCTGCAGCCCGGCTTTGCGCCATTCGTCGAACGCCAGCAACGTTGGCCCTATTTCCACGCGGTCTGCGTCGTTTGGGGTGCCGTCGCCGAGTCTGGGACCACGGCTGGGGTCGATCTTGCGGTTGGGTCGGTTGGGTTCGGTCATGACACTATTTCGTTGATTGCTGAAACCTACGACAGCTTGGCGGGCTTGCCATTCCGAAACCGCCCTATCAGAGTCGCAATTGAACCTTTTGAGAAAGCGGGAACTTGCGCGAAATCTGTCAGGATACCCTGCCGTTGACGCCGTGGATGGCGACGCAGACGCGCCGTCTGCCGGGATTGGCGCCGGTCGATGCGGGGGATTGGCTGCGCGTTGACGAGGCTTATGCGGCGCAGATGGCCTACCGCGTGGAACTGTTGGCAGATAAGCGCGACGCTGTTTACCAATTGGCTGACGCGGCTGTGCCAGCTGCGAAAGAATTGTTGGAACTTGTGCTGACGGAACTTGGCAGTATGCCGGGATTTCGGATTTTAGATGGTGTCGTCACCTGTCCCGATGGGCGCGCGGTTGATATGAGTGCACAGGAACCACTGGTCGCTGCAGCGCTATTGGTGCAGGAAGATCTGGTCATTCTGCAAAAAACCGCCGATGAACACCGGTTGACGGGTGCAGTCCTGTGCTTTCCGGCCAGTTGGTCGCTGGCGGAAAAATTTGGTGCAACGCTGGGCCGCATACACGATCCGGTTGCACCTTACACCTCCGAAATGGCTGGGCGGGTACAACGTGTGTTTGACTTTATACATGTCGACAAACCAGTGTGGCGCGCCAATTTTCTGTTGTATTCCAACCCCGACCTGTTCCAGCCGCGACGCGAAGACAACCGGCGCACTGTTGACGAAGGCCCGCTTTGGGCACGGGTCGAACGCCAGTGCCTGCTGCGGTTGCCCACTACCCGTGCGGTGGTTTTTTCCATACACAGTTACGTCGTGCCCATCGACTTGTTGCGCCCCGAAGAGCGCCGCAAACTGATCGAATTACGCGGGTAAGGGTGGATTTGTCGCACAGTCGCGGGTCTCACCAATCTTTACATATTCGAAAATTAGAATATAGGTAACTGTGAGATGACGAAACTCCGTATCGGCGCAGACTTTGTGAATCGGGTGCGGACTAAGACCAAAGGACGCGACCGCGTCCCGCAATTTATGACCACGACCGAACCAAGTTAGGAAAACCCGTGAAACTCAATTCTTCCAAAAAGCTGGTGCTTGCAGCGACAACGGCGCTGACACTGGCATTGCCGATGACCGGCGCTTTTTCTCCGGCGATGGCGCAGACTGAAATTCTTTCAAGTGTGTTCAAAAATACCGGCAGTTTTACCAACCCTGATTTTCTGAAGGGCTTTGCATCGCTGATGAACCCCGAAATGATGGCAAGCTGGATGCAGATCATGACCAACCCGGCCATGATGGAAGCCATGATGAGCTTTGCCAATCCCGAGCTGTTTACGCCGTTCATGTCGATCATGACCAACCCTGATTTCATGAAATCCATGCTTAGCTTTGGCGACGCGGACATGATTTCCAACTGGATGGGCATGATGACCAATCCGGCGATGATGGACGCCATGATGAAACTGGCCAATCCTGATCTGATGGAACCCCTGATGAAAATCATGACGGATCCGGCGATGATGAACATCATGACCGGTTTCATGACGCCGGAAATGATAGACAGCATGATGTCGATGATGACCAATCCCGAATTCATGACCGCCATGATGGGCATGTTGTCGCCCGAGATGATGAACAATATCATGGGTATGATGACGAATCCTGAAATGATGAACAACATGATGTCGATGATGTCGCCGGACATGATTCAGGGTTGGATGGAAATGATGACCAACCCTGAAATGATGCAGGCGATGTTCAAAATGGTTGATCCCGAAATGATGAACCAGTGGATGGGCATCATGACCGATCCTAAAATGATGGAAACCATGATGAGCATGATGGACCCTCAGATGATGATGAGCATGATGTTTTCAATGATGTCCGTGATGAACGCGATGCCCACGTCGACAGAAGGTGGCGAAGGCCCGGTTTTTGAGGGCAATACTGACGACGGATAAGGGCCAAAATCATCCGTTTGCCGTCGCGGCCACGGTCGCGACCGCAAGCGCAACCAAGTTCAATCATGGGAAAAAAACTATGAATATACTGAAACTGTCCGCTGGGATCGCCGTTTCGATGGTGATGACGTCCGGCTTTGCTTTGGCGCAGGACACCGAAGAAGACGTACTGAAGTTTAACGAAAAAAGCTATGCCACCGAGGCACCGATTACCGAGCGTATCGATCTGGGTAAAGTCAGGGGCATTCCCACACGCCCCAAAGAGAACTTGCGCAAGAACACGATGGTCGAGCCGATGTCGGCAGACGCAAAAATGAAGTTCATGCAGTCGATCATGGCGGTGAACCCGTTTTCCGTGCGCGACCTGATGGGTTTCATGGTCGCCAAGAAAAAGGTGATCCCCGGGCTGACCTTTGACGAGGTGATCGAGTCCCTGCAGTCCAAGGCGCTGGATCTGAACATGCGCCCGACCGGGCACAACACGCCCTACATCATTCTGCGCGAGACTTTTGACCCCGAAAGCCCACGTATCGAGTTTCTGAGCTTTTGCGATCTGATCACCATGCGCAAAATTCTGGATTATTCGCTGGAGTTTTCTGCGGTGCTGCCGTGCCGGATCGGTGTGGTGCAGGATGCTGACGGGCAGATTTGGCTGACGACGCTGGATTGGGACGTGCGCTGGTTTGACACCAGCCCCAACCCGAATCGCATTTCAGACGAGCTGCGCGCCGACGCGATTCGCGTGCGTGAAAACATGGAAAAGATCATGGAAGCCGCGGCAACGGGCGATTTTTAGCGAAAAATTACCGTTTCAATCGACACCAAATATTGGTGCCGGAGGTATGAAAATGTTACCTCCGGCATTTTTTTATGCAGTAAAAGCAACCACTTGCTTTTCAAATCCAACGTTCTGTCGTGCGTTAACCGACTTCGTGGCAGAGTGTCGCACATAAACATATTCTAATATTAATAAGTAATAGATCATAGTAGACAGTCCTCAGTTGTTCGCCGTGAGGTGGAAGCTTCAAGGCAAAATGAAATACAACCCGGCAGGGATCAGCAAAGAAACCTCGTTGACTGCCAACACTGGAGACACGACATGAAAAAGACTCTTATCGCATATGGCATCGCTGCTGTTCTTTCGTTTGGTGCCGCCGCTTCGGCACAGGAAACCACAATTCCAAACAACGCCTGGAAAATAGCTGGTCTGCAAATCGGCAACCCTCTGGATAGCTCCACATGGTGGGACGGTTCCGTAGATATTCAGGCCGACCCCAAAGAGCGCATCGACATCAACCCAATGGATCCTGATTTCTGGATGCAGATCCCGTCGCCTGAATTGCACTCGCGCATTCATACGGCCCTGCTGAACCCGGCAAACTGGGCACAATTCGCAAAACCGGCCACCTATGTGAAAATGGCTGACACCGATGTTCTGATCAAATGGTTCCAGCCTTCCACATATGCCGTTCTGGTCGATCCGCAGACTTATCTCTACCGTATGCAGCCCGGTGCTTATGTGCACGAGCTGGAGCTGAGAACCTATATGCAGCTGTTTAACCCTTCTGCTTACTGGGAAATCGCGGATACGGCGCTGAACACGGCAGGCCTGTCCTTTGTGGCCGATGCCGGCGGAAGCCTCGTGAAGTCACTGTTCAACTAAAGTCTCCCTCGATGGCGCTTGGCTTAAATTCGTATTGCCGGGCGCCGTCAACTTTAATGCTCTGGATAGCATAGGAAAAAACATGAACTCGACGATGCTAAAAACGCTGAGTATGGCCTCGATATTGGCACTGACAGCGCAGGTTTCACGCGCGCAGGACACGGCCGAAAATCCGATTTTGCCCGATGTGCCTGTTATTTCGACCGACAGCCAAGTCGTCGAAACACCGGCACCGGTGGAAACACTGCCAGACGCCGAAATCGGACCTGTTTTTGTGGCTGATGCAGGTGACAAAGAAAAACTGATGCACAAAGGCATCCGGTTCGGAAACCCGTTCGACAGTTCTACGTGGTGGGACGCCGCCGAGGGAACCGTTGATATGAAGGGCACGGTTGCCATTAATTTCTCCGATCCGGATTTCTGGATGCAGATTGTTACACCGGAAAAGCATGGGCAGTTTCATGTGGCCGTTTTCAATCCACGCACCTGGGCGCAGTTCGTCAAAGTGGAAACTTATGTGGCGATGATGAACCCCAAGCTGTTGGCCAAATGGGTTGATCTGGACACTTACGACGTACTGCTGGATCCTCAGACCTATGCATACTGGATGCAGCCCGGTGCCTACACAGGTCAGCTACGCCCCGCTGTCTACGCCAATCTGATTGACGGTGCAGCCTATGCTGAAATCGCTACGGCGGCGGCTGAAACGCTGCGCCTGTCGTTCGTCACAAATATGAACGCCGATACTTTCAGATCAATCTTCAACTAACCCCTCAATAGGGGCCTGGCAAGAAATGCCCGCCCTACTAATCCAGGAGAGAATAAATGAAAAAGACTGCACTTTTTGCCGCAGGTATCGCCGCCGCTTTGGCGCTGACCGTAACCGCAACCAACTCGCGCGAGACCAATGCGTCTGGCGAAGACGCCGGACCATCGATCTATGGTGTCAAAATTGGCAATCCGATTAACCCCGCCACATGGTGGGATGGTTCCGAAGGAACCGAGCACGCCGCAATGGGTGTCAAGGTCAACCCAATGGACCCGACGTTCTGGATGAGCTTTATTGACCCCAAGACCCATTCAACCATGCATCATGCGTTTACCAATCCCGCGACTTACGCGCAGTTCACCGAAGTCAAGACATATACCAACATGATGGACTTTGACGCGGTGAAAAAATGGGTCCAGCCCGGAACCTATGCGGTTCTGATCGACCCGCAGACCTATGCATACTGGATGCAGCCCGGCGCCTATACCCATATCGTGAAACCAAGCAATTATGCCTCTTTGATCGATGTGTCCGCCTACCGCGAAGTTTTCGACGCTACGCTCGAAATGCCCGGCGTGTCTCAGGCCACCGTTCTGGTAAAGTCGCTGTTCAACTAAATCTGAAACAGCCGATATTGACGGGCCGCGAAGCATAAAGTTTCGCGGCCTTTCTGCTTTGACGGGGCTCCAGGGACGGTTGATCCTGCTGCGGGGCGCTAGAGCCGCATCCTTTATATCTGAATCAGCGGAGCGGCTCTAGCTTTTTGATCTTGCACGCAATTTATTCCGAAAACCGGTGCCCACTTTTCGGATTGCGCTTTAGACAAACTGCGCCACCAACACCGAAAGCGCCGCGATTTCAGCCAGTTGCTGGCTGGCCCCTAGAATGTCGCCGGTGTGGCCGCCAATTTTGCTCTGCGCCAGAACAAACAGCGGCAGGGGTGCCACGACGGCCCAGAAAATGATCCAAAACCCACCGGGACCGCTCGCAAAGAATGCGATCGCAAAGGCCAGCGCGATGGCGCCAAGAACAGCACTGCGCTTGGGTCGCCCAACCGACGACGCCAAACCAGCCGCGCGCGCCGGGGGCAGGCCGTAAAGCGCAAGAACCATCGGCAGACGCGATACAGTGGCCGCCACCACCAGCGGCCAAAACAGATGCTGGATCTGCACCAATACCAACAGGGCTGACCATCTGGCTAAAAGCGAAATGGTCAGCGCAACGGATCCATATGCCCCGATTTGGCTTTCCCGCATGATGGACAGGCTGGATTTAGCGTCGCGTCCGCCGCCCAAACCGTCGGCGCTGTCGGCCAGGCCATCCTCGTGCAATGCGCCGGTGATCAGCGCCATTGTGGCCAAAGCGAGGGCGGCAGCGATTCCTGCGGGCACGCCCA
>CAZPQL010000077.1:0-11919 GCA_964588725.1 uncultured Rhodobacterales bacterium | reverse complement strand
TCACGTGATCAAGCGCCTTGATCTGGGGGGCGGGCTGGGCATTCCCTACGCGCGCTCCAACGAGGCGCCACCGTTGCCAATCGATTATGGGCAGGTCATCCGCGATACTGTTGGCGACCTGGGCTGTGAGATCGAAATCGAACCGGGACGATTAATTGCCGGCAACGCGGGTCTGATGGTGGCATCGGTCATTTATCTTAAGCACGGCGAGGACCGCGATTTTCTGATTGTCGATGCGGCCATGAACGATTTGCTACGCCCCGCCATGTACGAGTCGTACCACGATATTGTACCGGTAGTCGAAGCCGACGCGGGAGCGGACCTGGGGTCGGTAGATATTGTCGGTCCGGTCTGTGAATCTGGCGATACGTTTGCCGTACAGCGCCATATGCCGCATTTGACGGATGGCGATCTGGTGGCGTTTCGCTCGGCAGGGGCCTACGGAGCTGTGATGGCATCGGAGTATAATGCCCGTCCGTTGATCCCGGAAGTTCTTGTTAAGGGCGATCAATTTGCCGTCATCCGGCCGCGACCGGGTTATGACGACTTGATAAATCGTGATAAACTGCCAGAATGGCGCTAGCGTCCGCAGTGCTCTCAGTTCTGCGGCTATCAGGTCTGGCATGGGAAAAACACAAAGCCGAATTCTTATTTCGACAGAGCAGCGGGCGAAAAAGCTTCGCGCGCTGAGCGCGCTACGCTGGCCGTTGCGACGCACATGGCTGGGACTTTTTGCAGAACGGTTTATCCGCGCGTTTTGGCCTTTATGGTCAATTATGTTTGTGCTTTACGCCGCTGTTTCGTTTGGGTTGCAGGACCGTCTGACGCTGGAATTGTTCTACTTTCTTGGTCTCGGGTCTCTCGGCGCGCTGGCGTGGTTCACGTATCAGGGTTTTGCCGGTTTTCGCTGGCCGCGCGGTGCTGAAGTCATGGACCGGCTTGACCGCTCGCTTAAGGGGCGTCCGCTAAGCGCCATGTGGGACGAACAGGCCATAGGCGCAAGTGACGTGCAATCAGTGCAGGTCTGGAGTGTCCACGTCGAAAGAATGATCGATATGGCGCGTAAAGCGCGCGCCGTGGCACCCGATTTACGGCTTTCGCAAAGCGATCCTTTTGCGCTGCGTTACGTTGCTGCGTCAGCGCTTGTGGTGGGCCTGTTATTTGGTGCCGCAAATCGCGGCGGTAATCTGATTGAAAAAATTGCGCCCGATAGTGCTGTGGCGGTGGTGACTGGTCCGTTGTTTGAAGGCTGGATCGAACCACCGCAATATACCGGAAAGCCCAGCATCTATTTGAACGATGTGGCGGGCGATCTGCCGATTGAGGTGCCCGAAGGTAGCCGGGTAACGTTACGGCTTTATGGTCCGTCGGGCGACGCAGAATTTAGCGAAAGCGTGTCAGGCGCGGCGACACCGCTTGGCATCGACGATCTTAGTAGCGGGCAGAATTTCCTGGTTTCCCAAAGCGGAGATCTGACTGTCACGGTTTCGGGGGGCAAAACCAAAAGCTGGAATTTGCGGATGATTGCCGATGCGCCCCCGACGATCGAGCGTCTGGGCGAGGTTGAGCGCACGCCCAACGGTGAAATGCGGCTCACGTTTAAGGCCGGCGATGACTATGGCGTTCTTGGTGGACAGGCGCGTATCGAGCTGGACCTGCCCGCCGTCGATCGTCGCTATGGGCTGACATTTGATCCCGAGCCAATCGAGCCTATTATTCTGGATATACCGCTTCCCTATAATGGTGAGACCCGCGAATTTGAAGACGTCATCGTCGATGATCTGGCGCAACACCCCTGGGCGGGCCTGCCGGTCAGGCTTTTTCTCAGTGCCAGCGACGCCGTTCAGGATTCGGCCAACAGCGGTAATGAAACGATAATTTTGCCCGGTCGGCGGTTTTTTGATCCGCTGGCCGCGTCGATCGTCGAATTGCGTCGTGATTTGCTGTGGAACCGCGAAAATGCACCACGCGTGGCACAGGTTCTGCGTGCGGTGACCTATTTGCCCGAAGATATATTTGACAACGAAAAGGCGTTCCTTGCGATCCGCTCGGCCATACGGCGCATTGAGGGGGACTTGCAAAGCAATCTGAGCGATACGGTGCGCGACGATGTCGTAGACTTGATGTGGCACGCGGCACTTTTGATCGAGGAAGGTGACGTCAACGATGCCGCCGAGGCCTTGCGACGCGCCCAAGAGCGTTTGTCAGAGGCTATCGAAAATGGCGCCACTGAAGAAGAGCTGGCGCAATTGTCCGATGAGTTGCGCCGCGCAATGCAGGAATACATGGAACAACTGGCGCGCGATGCCGAGCAAAATCCGGACCGCGAAACGGCGCAACAGGGCGAGCGACGCGAAATTACGTCCAACGATTTGCAGAACATGCTTGACCGGATCGAGGATCTGGCACGGCAGGGTCGCAATCAAGAGGCGCAGGCGTTGCTGGAACAACTGCGCCAGATGATGGAAAATATGGAGGTCGCGCGCCGTGGTCCCGGTCAGGACGAAGGCCCGGGATTACAGGGAATGCGCGATTTGCAGGACACAATGCGTCAGCAACAGGAGCTTGCCGACGAAGCGTTCAGGCGGCTGCAAGACCGGTTTAACGGCAATTCCAACGGTGATATGCAGTTTGGCGACCCCGGTAGGAACGACAACGGACGCCCCCGCGAAGGCAACAGTTTACCGTCTTTGCAGGAATTGGCCCGCCGTCAGGAAGCGTTGCGCCAGTTGCTGGAAAACCAGCGCGGCGCGCTTCCCGAAAGCGGCAATGAAGAGGGTCGACTGACACGCGACGCCCTGCGTCGCGCCGAACGCGAAATGGGCGAGGCGGGCGACGCCCTGCGCAACAACGATCCCGCAGCGGCGCTGGACAATCAGGCTGAGGCGCTCGAGGCGCTGCGCGAAGGCATCCAACGACTTGGCGAGGATCTGGCGCAGACCGAAAATCCAAACCGCGGGCGTCAGGGCGCACAGCAGGGCGCACGCGACCCCGAAAGCCGCGAAGATCCGCTTGGCCGTCAAGCCGGAACCACCGGTCGCATCGGTAGCGAGGAAGAACTGTTATCGGAACAGGAGATGTTCAAACGGTCGCAGGACCTGATCGACGAAATTCGCCGCCGCTCGGGGCAAAGAGACAGGCCAAGACTGGAACTTGATTATCTGAAGCGATTGCTTGACAGGTTCTGAAAGCCAAACAACCGCTACAGATACTGCTGCAGCAGGTTGACCGTCGCTTTGACGACACTTTCGGCAAATCCGTCCAGCCAGTGGCGCGCTTGATTGACCAGATTGACATAGGCGGTCAGGTAAGGCTCGGATTGCGGCACCGCCGTCACGATCTGGCGTTCAAAATGAAAAATCCCCAGAAGTATCAGCGCAATCATTATCGAAAGGTAGAACCCGAACCGTGATTTCCGCCGACCGCGATTCTGGTTGGCGTTTCTAACCTGCGCCGGTGGGTCTTCACGGGTTTCGCTGGCGGGGCGCAACGAGGAATTCAGATTTTCCACGTCCGGCAGATCTGCATCTTGGTCTTGCTCCTGCTTTGGTTCGCCTGCAGGTGCCGCACGTTGATTTTGACCGGCTCCATCCCGGCGGGCGGTCAGTCGTTCTCGGGCCGCGCGGGCGCGCTGTTGTACGGTAAGCTGTTCTTCGTGGACTTCGGGCAGATCCGGTGTGAAATCTATTTCGGGGTCGGGATCGACGTCAGACACGGCCTGCAGTTCACGGTCCGGTTCGGGCGCGGGCTCCGGCAGTGGGTCGGACTCGATCTGCCCGGCCTCGCGCGACGCTTCCAATTCAGCTTCGCTGCGTAATATATCCAAAATGGTTGGATCAACCGACGGGGCCTCGCGAGACGGGCGCTCATTTTCACCCTCATCGTCTGAAACGTCAGGATCAACTTGTTGCGGATCGGGCTCGGGTAGAGGTTCCCGAGCGACAGGCACTGAAATTGAACGGTCGCGTGCACTGGCGGGATCCTGAAACCACGTCACGCCGCAATTGGCGCATTGCACGTCACGTCCCTCTTGGGGAATTGCGCTGTCGTCCACTTCGTATTGCGCAGAACAATTTGGGCAAACCAGCCGCATGGGGTCCCTTCGATCGACACGGGTTTCGCACAGGCAGCGAATCAGCCCTTGGAAACAGTTTTAACGGCGCATACGGCGTATTCCAAGTATCTGATTTCAACACTATAGATTGCAACTTGGCCGGTGCTGGGCGATGATCGGAGCGTTGCAGAATCGGAGCAGAAATTGATCGAGCTGGCAGGCGCATCCTATTCCTATGGGGGCGGCGAAATACTGAGCGATTTATCGTTGCGTCTTGCACCGGGATCGTTTCATTTTTTGACCGGGCCGTCGGGCTCGGGGAAAACCACACTGCTGCGCCTCTGCTATATGGAGCTTCTTCCAAGTGCGGGCGCTGTGCGGGTTCTTGATCAGGACGTGCATGGCATGGACCGCGATCAGGTGGCTTTGATGCGGCGCCGTATCGGTGTCGTGCATCAGGATTGCCGGTTTTTGGATCACTTAAGCGTCGGAGAAAACATCGCGCTGCCACTGCGGGTGTCGGGACAGAATTCTGATGACGAAAATGCCAATCTTGACGACTTGCTGGGTTGGGTTGGGTTATCGGCGCAAAAGCAATCGACCCCGCCGCAACTTTCGGGCGGAGAACGCCAGCGCGCGGCGCTTGCACGGGCGGTGATCATGTCGCCGGACGTGATCATCGCGGACGAACCGACGGGCAATATCGACTGGGAAATGGCGCAGCGCCTTATGCTTCTGTTGGTCGAGCTGAACAGGATGGGCAAGACGATACTGATTGCTACCCACGATCTGAATCTCATTCGCACCGTCAAGAATCAGGTGGCGGCGCGGGTTTTACGCATTAAGAACAGGCGCTTACAATTGGCGGGGGCGGATCTGTGATTGCTCTGGGCGGGATCTTTCGCACCTTGATCGTCGGTGACAAACAGGCAGACCGCGTGGTGCCTCCAACGGGTATCACGGCGCGGTTAACAACGTTTGCCGCAGGGGCCATGGCGTTTCTGGCGGTTTTCGCGCTGGCGCTGGCACTGGCCACCGGCCGTTTGGCGGACCAATGGTCAAGCGAATTGGCCAAGACCGCGACCGTGCGCATATCGGCACCCGACGGGCAGCAGGAAGCGCAGGCACTGGCCGCATTGCTGGTGCTGGAAACCACGCCGGGAATCGCATCGGCGCGTTTGATGGAAGACGCGGAACAACGCAAATTGCTTGAACCGTGGTTCGGCCCTGACCTGCCGCTTGATACCCTGCCGATCCCTCGATTGATCGAAGTGATCGAAACAGCGGCAGGCCCTGATTTTGATGGTTTGCGTCTGCGGTTGTCCGCCGAAGCACCCGGCGCGATTTTGGACGACCACACGCGCTGGCGCAGGCCTTTGGTCAAGGCAGCCAGCCGGTTGCGCATGCTGGCCGGTGTGTCGATTATTCTGATCGCCCTGACCACAGCCGCCATGATCACGCTGGCAGCCAACGCGGCTCTGGCAGCCAATGCTTCGGTCATACTGGTTTTGCGTCTGGTGGGGGCAAAAGACGCCTATATCGCGCGCGCCTTTGTGCGGCGCTTCACGTTGCGGGCTCTGGCCGGTGCTGGCGTCGGAATGGCGGTGGCGCTGGGGTTCGTGTTTTTTCTGCCCGCGGCGGTAACGGAAGGCGCGTTTTTGACGGGGCTTGGATTTCAGGGCTGGCATTGGGTTATTCCTCTGGCGATCCCTCCGCTCTCTGCGGTGGTTGCGTTCTGGGCCACGCGTCGCGCGGCCATGCGTACCCTTAGGGGTCTGACCTGATGGCCTATGGATTTCGTTGGCTGCGCTCGTTTTTGTTCATCATTCAGATGTATCTGATGATGTTTGTGCTGGCCTTATTCTTTGCGCCAATGGCTGTGATTTCTCGCGTCTGGGCGTTTCACGGGGTACATACCTATTGCAATTGGGTACGCTGGACCGCGCGCTGGATGATCGGGCTAAAAACCGAAATTCGCGGTAATGTACCCGATGGCGAGGCGTTGGTGTGCTCCAAACACCAGTCGTTTCTCGACATCATCATAATCGTCAGCGTGTTGCCGCGCCCCAAGTTCATCATGAAGGCGGAATTAAGGTTCGCGCCGATACTGGGCTATTTTGCGCTGCGCATTGGCTGCGTGCCCGTCCACCGCGGGCGCAAGACCAAAGCGGTCAAACAGATGATCGACGGAGTCGCTGCAAGCCGTCACACGCCAGGACAGTTGATCATTTTTCCCCAAGGCACCCGCGTCGCGCCGGGGGCTTATCTACCCTATAAGATAGGGCAGGGAATTCTTTACGAAGGTCTGCGCCAACCCTGCATTCCCGTGGCCACCAATGTCGGCGTTTTTTGGCCGCGCCACGGCATAATTCGCAAGCCGGGTCTGGCGGTGATCGAGTTTTTACCGGTCATTGAACCCGGTAAGCCCGTGCCGGATTTTATGGCTGAAATTGAAACGTCAATTGAGACCGCTTCGAACAGGCTGATGACAGAGGCCGGGTTTGATATGGATCGATCACCCTGATTTTCTTGCAATCCTCACAACAGCGCCGTTGCGCCAACGCTTGTGGGTGGTAGAAGGTTTGTTGATCCATCAGACTCAGCTGACGGCGTCTTAATCAACGCGCGAAATACTGTATATGGGGAACAGTTTGCCTAAGCCGCCAGCCCCTTGGCGCCGATTTCCAGAAACTTCCGGCGACGTGCCGCCAGTAAATCTTTTGCCGGCATAGGCTGCAATTCTTCCAGCATCGTGGCAAGTGTCGAACCGACTGCATCTATCGTCTCTTTTTGGCCGCGCTGCGCCCCACCAACGGGTTCGGCGATAACCGTATCGGCCACGCCCAATTTCAACAAATCCTGTGCCGTCAGGCGCAAGGCTTCGGCGGCTTCGCGCATTTTGGTGGCGTCTTTCCACAGAATTGATGCGCAGCCTTCGGGTGAAATAACCGAATAGACCGAATGTTCCAGCATCGCCAGACGGTCGGCACCGGCAAATGCCACTGCGCCACCGGAACCCCCTTCGCCTATGATTACAGCGATCAAAGGCACGGTCACTTGCATGCATTTCTCGGTGGACCTGGCAATCGCTTCGGACTGTCCACGTTCTTCGGCGCCGCGCCCAGGGTAGGCACCGGTTGTATCGATCAGCGTGATAATCGGCAGGCCAAAACGGTCCGCAAGATCCATGAGCCGGATGGCCTTGCGGTACCCTTCGGGACGGGCCATGCCGAAATTGCGTTCCAGCCTAGATTTGGTGTCAAAGCCTTTTTCGTGGCCGATGACCACGACGGGCGTGCCGTTGAACCGCGCCAGTCCACCCATGACGGCGTGATCGTCGGCGAAATTCCGATCGCCGGACAGGGGCACATATTCGGTGAACAAAGCCGATATATAGTCTTTGCAATGCGGGCGGTCGGGGTGACGGGCAATCTGGCACTTTCGCCACGGCGTCAGGTTTTTGGCGTAAAGATCAACCAGCAAATCGGAGGCCTTTTTGTCCAGCGCCGCCGCTTCGTCCTCTACGTCCATTTCTGAATTGCCACGCGCCAAGGCCCGCAATTCTTCGGCCTTGCCTTCGATCTCGGCCAGCGGTTTTTCAAATTCCAGATAATTCTGCATGGCGGTGCCCTTTGCTAACCTTTGATCATTTCGGCCTGTCGCACAATTACTTCGGCCTGTTTGATCGAGGCAATATCGATCAGTTTGCCTTTATACACCGTGGCACCCTGGCCCGCAGCCGTGGCTTTGGCCATGGCGGCAAGAATGTCTTTGGCTTCGGCAACCTGTGCATCGGATGGCGTGAACACCTCGTTGGCCAGTGCAATTTGTTTGGGATGTATCGCCCATTTACCCGACATCCCCAGAGTAGCACAACGCCGCGCCTGCGCGCGATAGCCTTCGTCGTCGGAAATATCGCCAAACGGCCCGTCAACCGCCATCAACCCGTAAGTGCGGCACGCGGCGACGATTGCCACCGTCACCATATGCCACGGGTCGGGCCAGTGCACCGCGCGATCCGATCCCGGTTCGCCGTTTTCCAACATATAATAATTCGATTGCGTGCCACCAATGCCCACGGTCTGCATCCCCATCGAGGCCGCGTAATCGGCGCCGCCCAGCGACAGCGCCTGCATCCGGGGGCTGGCGGCAGCGATTTCATTCACATGCACCAGTCCAGCAGAGGTTTCGATAATCGCTTCAAAGCTGATGGGTTTCCTGCGCCCCTTTGCCAATTCGATCGAACTGACCAAAGCGTCCACTGCATAGATATCGCTGGCGTTTCCCACCATAGGTATCATGATCTGGTCAAGCCGGTCGCCAGCGTTTTCCAACAAGTCAACCACGTCCCTGTACCAGTGCGGCCCGTCCAGCCCGTTGATGCGTACTGACAGGTATTTATCGCCCCAATCCACATCGTTGATCGCCTCAATGGCATTTTTGCGCGCTTTGGCCTTGTCGCCGGGTGCCACGCTGTCTTCTAAATCCAGATTGATCACATCGGCGGCCGACGCAGCCATTTTAGGGATCAGTTCGTCGCGCGACGCCGGTCCGAACAATTGACAGCGGTTAGAGCGTGCGGGCGCGGCGGGCTGGGTGGTGAAACTCATGGTTTGACTTTCGCTAATGATCTGTCCGCCTCGGTAGGCCAGATCGGGGATTTTGACAATGGCCGGATCGAGGCGCTATTGCAAATCAGCGAATGCCGCTTGCATACGTGCGACTGCCTCCTGCACGCGGCTTTTCGGGCAGGCGATATTGAACCGCATGAAATTTTCGCCGCCCAAACCAAACGTTTCGCCGTAATTGACCACAATGCGCGCCTGTTTGTTTATGCGTTGCTTTATTTCGCCAACCGAAAGTCCGGTATCTGAAAAATCAACCCACGCCAGATAGGTCGCAGACATCTGTACAGGTTTGACGCCCGGAATTTCCGCAAGACCTTCGTTCAAAACCCTGTGGTTTTCCTGCAAATAGGCGCAGACGCTGTCGACCCATTGTGCCCCTTCGGGCGAATAAGCGACGCTGACCACGTGTGATCCAAATCGGTTGGGCGAAATATTCAGTGCCGCCATACGTTTGGCAAAGCGCGCCCGCAAATCAGAATCCTGAATGATAACGTTGCCCGTGTGCACGCCAGCCAGGTTAAAAGTTTTGCTTATCGCGTTCATAACCACCGTGCGCGCGACCGCATGGGGCGCGGCCAAAGGCGTGACCGTGTGATTTGCGTCGCCAAACACCAGATCCTGATGGATTTCGTCGGAAACAATGATCAGATCGTGCTCCGCGCAGAAATCCGCCAAAGCAAGCAGTTCATCCACGCCCCAGACCATGCCGCCGGGATTGTGCGGCGAGCACAGGATCACCATTTTCTCGCGCCCCGTCAGACAGGCTTTTGCCGCGTCCAGATCCATTTCGTAGCGCCCGTTGTTATTCTTCAGCGCGCATTCGGTGACATGACGATCCGCCGCTTTGATGACGCGGGCGAACGTGTGATAAATTGGCGTGAATATCAAAACCGCGTCGCCGGGTTTCGTATATGTATCGACGCAAAGTCCGACCCCATTGCCCAGCCCGTGCACGCTGAAAATCCATTCGGGCGCAATTTCCCAGCCGTGACGGGTTTTCATCCACCAGACAATGGCGTTGCGATAGGCTGCGTCGTCGCCAAAATAGGTGAAGTGATCGTTTGCCGCCATGCGCGCGACTTCATCGGCAACACATTTGGGCGGGCGGAAATCCATATCTGCCACCCACATGGCCAGCGCATCGTCAGCGTCGATGCCATAATTGGCGCCAATACTATCCCATTTGGCCGAATGTGTGCCGCGAAAGTCGATGATCTCGTCGAAGTTCATATTTTTGGCTCCCTCTTTGGAAGCCAACCTAAGTGTTCAGACGTCCTCTTCAAGCGCGAAAATGTCGTGCACGCTGGTGTTCAGAGCGCGGGCAATACGAAGCGACAATATTGTCGAGGGAATAAAAACCGCGTTTTCGATTGTGTTGATGGTTTTGCGCGACACATGCGTCAATTCGGCAAGCTGCGCCTGTGTCAGGTCCTGTTTTTTGCGATGCGCCTTGAGCGAATTTCGCAGCCCACCCATCACACCCGTCCCTTGATCCATGCCCGCAGGAACAACAGGCAGGGCGCCGCGCCGGTCAAGGTGCCCATGGCGGCAAAAGCTTGCGGGTAAGTGACGATGTCGTTGAACAGCGCCAGACCGAAAGCCGCATACATCCAGACGGCCATCCAATACCCGCCGCGCAGGGAGCGGGCCCACTCTGACCTTGTCAATTCATCCCACGCCACAGAGACAGCGGCACGCGTGTTGAGGCGCGAAATCAGTGTAACGACCAAGGCGGTCAGCGCGCCCGCCAATCCGGGAACCCAGGGAGGCATTGGGTCGGGGCGGCCCACGAACAGCACAGCAAGCGCATATCCGAGCAGAACCAATCCAAGCAGGCTAAAGCTGCCGTTGCGAATGGTGGCGATGGTTGTGGCGTTCATGGCGATCTCCTTTTGTAACCTAGGGGTTACTTTAAGACGATTCAAATGTAACGTCAAGGTTACAATTCAAACGGTTGATCAATTCAAACCGCAGCGTTACATCACCCCCATGACCATACGCCCCATATTGATCCACCCGGATCCCAGATTGAAAAAAGTTTGCGCCCCTGTGGCGTCGATCACCGACGGCTTGCGTGCGCTTGCCGAAGACATGATCGCCACCATGCAGGACGCGCCGGGCATCGGGCTGGCTGCACCTCAGATCGGGGTGCTCAAACGCCTGATCGTCATGGATTGCACAGCCAAAGACGAAGATCCCGCACCGGTCGCTTTGTTCAACCCCACGGTCGTCTGGTCTTCGGAGGCGCTGAATACCTATGAAGAAGGTTGCCTGTCCATTCCCGAAATGTACGAGGAAGTCACGCGCCCCGCCGAAGTCAGGGTAACGTTCACCGACACGAGCGGTGAACAACGCGAAGAACATTATGACGGCATGTGGGCGACTTGCGTTCAACATGAAATCGACCATCTGAACGGCACATTGTTCATCGATTATCTCAGCAAGGTCAAACGCGCCATGATCACCGGCAAAATGAAGAAGCTGAAAAAGGAAAAGGCGCGCGCCTGATATGACGGTCCGTTCCTTTATCCGCTATCCCGACAAGCGGTTGCGAACTCTCTGCGACACGGTAGAGAAAGTGGACGACGCCGTGCAGGACGTCTGGCAGGACATGCTTGATACGATGTACGCAATGCCGGGGGTCGGATTGGCCGCTTGTCAGATCGGCGTCGTGCGGCGTCTGGCGGTGGTGGATTGTTCAGACACCAAGGATCAGCCGTTGCGTATGGCCAATCCCGAAATACTGTACGCGTCGGAAAAAATGCGTTGGTACAGCGAAGGCAGCCCGAACCTGCCGGGCGTGAGCGCCAAAATAAAGCGCCCCCGTGCGGTGACCGTGCGCTTTGTGAACGGGCAGGGCGACAGCGTTGAACAGGATTTCGTCGGCCTCTGGGCTACGTCGGTGCAACACCAGATCGACCATCTGAACGGCCGGATGTGTTTTGATCACCTAAGTGCCACAAAACGCAGGATGCTGGTGGCGAAATCAGCTAAACTGGCCAAAAAGGGCAGGTAATCATGCGCGTCATTTTCATGGGCTCCCCCGATTTCGCGGTTCCGGCATTGCAGGCCCTGTCGGACGAACAGCACGACATCGTCGCCGTTTATTGCCAGCCACCGCGACCGGCGGGGCGGGGCAAAAAGGATCGGCTGACCGCTGTTCATGCCAAGGCGCTGGAGCTGGAGTTGCAGGTTTTTCACCCGGCAAGTTTCAAGGCTGGCGAAGACGTACAGATT
>CAZPQL010000076.1:0-11937 GCA_964588725.1 uncultured Rhodobacterales bacterium | reverse complement strand
CGACGCCTGCCCGTCGGCAACGACGACGGTTTCGTCTGCAATACGGCATGCGTCGTTTGGCTCGTGCGTCACCATTAACAATGTGGTACCGTTGTCTTTGACCATGGCGTCAACCAAATCCAGCATATCGGCCTTGAGCGCAGGACCAAGCGCCGCAAAGGGTTCGTCCAGCATCAGGAGTGGTTTGTCGCGCAAAAGCGCGCGCGCCAGTGCCACGCGCTGACGTTGCCCGCCGGATAACGCGGCCGGGTGCTCATCGCCGCGACTTCGCAAACCGACACGATCCAGCGCCGTGTGGATTTGTAACCTTTGATCGCGCGTGAGTTTTAGATCGGGTTTAACACCCAGCGCAGTGTTTTGAAAAACCGTGAGGTGCGAAAACAGATTGTTGTCCTGAAACAGAAGGCTCACGGCGCGCTTACCCGGTGCAATGTGCGTTATGTCCGTGCCGCCCAACAGGACGCGTCCCGTTACCGGGGTAACGAACCCCGCAATAGTGGACAACAGGGTCGATTTGCCGCCGCCTGATGGCCCGATTATTGCCAGTTTAATACCTTGGGCGACAGCGAAATCGGCGCGCAGCGAAAAGTCACCCTGACGGATGTGCAAAGCCTCAAGTTGCAGCATTCAATCGCCCCCCGCGATCAAATAGCCAAAACAAAGCCAGGCTAAGCGCCAGTAGCAACAGAGCCACGGCACTGGCGGCGTCCATCTGGTAACCGGCCATGAGGCGGTACATCACCAGCGGCAGCGTGGCATTGTCGGCGTCCGCAAACAAAGCAATGACCCCCAGATCACCCATGGACAAAGCTGCCGACAGTCCGGCCGCAAATCCAACCGACGGGCGTATGCGTGGCCATATGGCCAGCCTGAAACGTGTCACACCACGCATTCCCAAACTGTCGGCGAGCCGACCGTAATGCGCCTCGGCGTCGCGCAGCGCCGGCAAGATGGAATAAAGCGCAAAAGGCAGGCTAAGGGCGGCATTGACGGTGATGGTGACGGGCAATGCCATCGACGACGGGCTAAAAAACCGAAACAACAAAATGAACAGCCCCGCGCCTATAACCATAGGTGACGTGGCCAGTGTCAAAAAACCGACAGATTCAATCCAGCCTGCGAATGATTTACCGTTTTTCCGGAAGTCCAACGCCGCGCGCGCCAAAATAAGCGCCAGAAAAACCGCCAGCCCGGCTGACACGACTGCAACAATCAACGAGCGAACTATGGCGGGAAACACGGGGGCGGGAATCTCATTCAGATGCGCCACGCCGCGCAGCACAACCATCGACAGCGGCAAAAACAAGAAAAGTGCCGCGCAGGACAGAACAGCAATATCCTGAGCAATACTGACTGCGTTCAAGCCGTCCCACCGGCGAATGCGTCTGCCGAAACCTGCATCAAACGCCCGCCGCGCCGTGAATTTCCACGCCACCAGCGCCGCGGTTGCCGACAGGGCCAGCTGCACAAGCGCCAGAAAAGCCGCTTTGCCAAGGTCGAAATCAAAGCGAAAGGCCTGATAAATCGCCAATTCCACGGTTGTGGCCTTGGGGCCGCCCCCCAGTGCCAGCGCCACCGCAAAACTGGCCGCCGAAAGCAGGAAAATCACCGCAAAAGCACCCGGAAGCGTGCCGCGCAGCATGGGCCGTTCCAGGTGTCGGAACACATGATTTGACTCCAGACTCAGCTGCGCCGCAAGGCGGAAATGTTCCGCAGGAATCGTCTGCCAGCCCCGCAATATCAGACGGGTGGCCAGCGGCAGATTAAAGAATACATGCGCCAGCACGATGCCCTGAAAGCCGTAGATGTTGAGCGGACCCACGCCAAACGACGCAAGGATTTGACTGAACAGACCCGTGCGCCCGAAAACCGCCAGCAAACCAAAAATGGCCACGATCACCGGTAGAATAAACGGCGCACCCAGCAACGTGATCATCATGGACCGGCCCCAAAACTGCCGTCTGGCCAGCGCGCGTGCCACAGGAATGGCAAACAGGACACTAAACATGGCAGAGACCAACGCCTGCCTGACAGTGAATCGGATAGCGGCCCAGTCAGCCGGATTGAGGCGGGCCGAATATTCGGCACGCAACGCGACAGTCGCAACGGTGCCAACCGTCAGCGCCACGATTAGCGCAGCCGCCACCAACCCTGCGAGGGTCGTAAAATTTACCGGCTGAGCGCGGCCAGCCATTCGCTCAGGGCCTCGTCGCGGACGGATGCCGCTTGCACGTCACTGAACAGTAGCGTTTTGTCAGGAGTGCCAAAGGTGTCGAACCCGTCAGGAATGTTATCGGTCATGACAACCGGGTACATCCAGTTCGTCGTCGGGATAATCGACTGAAACCTTTCTGACGTCATGAAATCAAGGAAGGCGTCTGCAAGTTCGGGCTGATCGCTTGACGCCAGTTTCGCCGCCACTTCGATTTGCATGTAATGCCCGTCGCTGAACGATGCTGCGGCTTTGGTGGCGTCGTTCTCCGCGATGAGATGATAACTCGGCGACGTGGTGTAGGACAAAACCATATCGGCCTCGCCCGCCAGAAACATGCCGTAGGCTTCGGACCACCCCTTGGTGACAGTCAAAATTCGTGGTGAAAGCGCCTCCCAGATACCGGGGGCGTCGTCGCCGTAAACCGATTTGACCCACAGCAACAGACCCAATCCGGGGGTCGAGCTTCGCGGGTCCTGAATGACAATTTTCAGATCCTTTGGCGCGTTGATCAGATCGTCAAAGCTGGCCGGTGGGGCGGTCAGTTTTGTGTTGTCGTAGACGAACGCGAAGTACCCCCAGTCATATGGAATAAAGATCGGATCGCTCCACGGTACCGGCAGGTCGTAGTCCTTTTCAGGCAACCCGTGATCGGCAAACAAACCGGTGGCGCGGGCTTGCGCGGTGAGCGACGTATCAAGCCCCAGCACGATATCCGCGTCGCTTCGCTTGCCTTCCAGCCGTATGCGGGCCAGCAACGCCGCGCCGTCCCCGGCACCGACAAATTGCAGATCACACTTGCACGTTGTCTCAAAAGCCGCTTCGACTTGCGGTCCCGGACCCCACTGCGTGACAAAGCTGTCATAGGTCATCACCGTCAGAACCGGCGGTTCGGCGGCCCAAAGCGTGCCAACCACCGCCACATTAAGGGCCGTTAGTATTGTGAATAGTTGCCGCATGACGCGTCCTTTTCTTGCGACCGGCTGCAAGGCGGCAAAGGACGGGGTCGTCGTCTACCTTCCCTCCGCCGGTATGATCCGGTTCAGGTTCGACGGGTGATGCTGGTTGCAAATCTCAGCCTGATCAGGCGCCCCGAGGTGGAACAATCATAGAAAACGGTGCAATCGGGCGCAAGGCCAAAGCGTTGCGCCTTTATGGCCGTTGCTCTATGCCACAGAAAAGCAAGGAGACCCGCACATGTCCATGAACGCCTTTGGCCATCTCTTCCGGTTCACGACATGGGGCGAAAGCCACGGACCGGCCTTGGGTGCAACGATCGACGGGTGCCCGCCAGGCGTACCGCTGCGGGCTGAAATGCTGCAGTTTTGGCTGGACCGCCGCAAACCTGGGCAGAATAAATACACCACTCAGCGGCGCGAGGCGGACGCGGTGGAAATCCTTTCGGGCGTGTACAATGACACCACGACGGGCACGCCCATCCAACTGATGATCGCCAACACCGATCAGCGCTCCAGGGATTACTCGGAAATTGAGAACAAATTCCGCCCGGGCCATGCCGATATCACCTATTGGCAGAAATACGGCATCCGTGACCCGCGTGGCGGTGGGCGTTCCAGCGCCCGTGAAACGGCGGCGCGCGTGGCCGTGGGGGGGGTGGCGCGCGAAGTTCTGAAGGCTCTGTCCCCGTCGATCAGCATCACCGGTGCCATGGTGCAGATGGGTCCGCACAAGATTGACCGCGCCAATTGGAACGACGGGCAAATCACCAAAAACCCGTTCTGGACACCCGACGCGGCAGCAGCCGGAGACTGGGCCGGTTATCTTGACGATCTGCGCAAAAGCGGTAATTCGGTGGGCGCAGTAGTCGAGGTGACGGCGCGCAATGTGCCCGCCGGTTTGGGGGCACCGGTTTACGCCAAGATCGACACCGATATCGCGGCGGCGATGATGTCGATCAATGCGGTCAAAGGTGTCGAGATCGGCGCGGGCATGGATGCCGCAACCTTGACTGGCGCGCAAAACGCCGACGAAATTTCCATGGGACCGGACGGACCGGTATATTCAAGCAATCACGCCGGCGGCGTTCTGGGCGGCATTTCAACGGGTCAGGATCTGGTGTGCCGCTTTGCTGTCAAACCAACGTCTTCGATTCTGAAGCCGCGCAAAACCGTCACCAGGTCCGGTGAAGCCACGGAAATCGTCACCAAAGGCCGCCACGATCCCTGCGTCGGTATCCGCGCAGTTCCCGTGGGCGAGGCGATGATGGCCTGTGTGGTGCTCGATCACATCCTGTTGCACCGTGGGCAAGTCGGGGGTGCGGTTGGGGAAACGCGTGGTAATATCGGCTGATCAGGCCGACGCAGGTTCATCCAGCGCCAGATCAAGCAACCGCTTGATCGACCCGTAACTGGTCCCTGCCACGTTGCGCCCCAGCTCCTGATCACCGCGCAGCAACAATAACGTCGAGCGCCGGGGAATATTATGCTTCAGCGAAATCTCGGCGCGCGAATAAAGATCCCAGTTCAGGATCACAAATTCGATATTGTCGTTATAGACGGGGAATTTTGTACGCAAACCCTCCAGCACACGTTCCTGCGCGCGGCATGTCGGGCACCAGCTGGCAAAAAAATCCACATGCACAGTTTGCCCGGCAGCAAGCATTTCCTGGACGATTCCGGGCGCGAAAGTCACGGTGTTGGTTCCGGCCAGCACAAATGGCGCGAACAACGGTGTGGTAGCGGCGGCAATAATGAACTGACGGCGTTTCATGGGTTTCCTCCTGATCCACTGGGCACGTTAGGCGATAAATCCGGTGTGGGACAGTTTGGCTCAGTCACTTCCGTGTCATAAGTCTGCCAAATCCGCTTCTCGCTTCATCTTTGCCAAAAATACTCGCGCCGCAGGCAAACCGCCGCTTTGCGGCTCATCTCGTGCCCCGCAGGGGCTCCGCGTAATCAGCCAAACTGAAACCTCCAGCGCGCATCAGAGCTTTGTCCGTGGCAACGGCGAGGGCCAGGAATTTACGACGGTTCATAAATGATTCATCCATTCGCAAAAAAGCTGGCAACGGGTGCTATGAATTTTTGGATTGCGCCGCAGCAACACCTGCATCCATCAGCGCCTGGATGTCCTTGCGTCGCGTGCCCGCGACGATCCTGCCGATTTCCTTGTCACCTTGCAAAACCAGAAGTGTCGAACGGCGCGGGATATTGTTCCACTGCGCCAGTTCGGACTGGGAATAGACGTCCCAATCCACTTTTACAAATTCCAGGTTTTTGTTGTAGGCGGGGTTTTCGGCACGCAGTGCCTCGACCGTGCGCCCCTGCGCCCTGCAGGTGGAACACCAATCGGTATAGAAATCCACGAAAACGGTTTTACCCTCGGCCAGCAATCCGTCGACGACCCCGGGCGTGAATTGCGTGGTTTCCGTTCCGGCTGTCGTGACTTGCGGCGCCGCCGCAGCGGCCGCACATAATATAAGAAATTCGCGTCGTTTCATTGTCTTTTCCTTTTTTACTTAAAGCGCCACAGAAAAATCCTGCAGCCAGATTGGTAGAACATCCAGCAACCACCCTTCGATGGCGTAGTTGAAGTTGGTATAGATCATCAGCCCAACAGCGATGAAAATTGCACCCATGAATGGGCGGACCACGTGGGAAAATTTGCGCAACTGCGCCTGCCGACCCATGATCGCTTTGCGGGTGCCGTATCCAAGCCCAACGATAATAGACGACACACCCAACGCAAAACTAACCATGATCAAAAAAGACCACACCAGACTTTCACCCTGACTCGCCAGGGAAATTGCGCCACCCAGTGTGGGCCCCACGCAAGGCGACCAGATCACGCCCAACAACGAACCGCCAACAAACTGACCTTTCAGGCCCGTACGGTCCACATCGTCGAACCGGCTGTCTGCGCCCGCCGCGACTCCTGCTGTGACGGTTTCAAAACGGTGGGCAAATTTGGGCACAATGAGTACCACCCCAAAACCCATCATCATGACTGCGCCGATTTGCGCCAAAAGTTCGGTGGTCAAACCGATCGACTGGCCGATAACGGCGACGAACATGCCAAAGCCCACGAATGATACGCTCATCCCCGCCGCCATGGCGATGGGGCCGTACTTACTGGTTTGCAGGCTTGATCCCAAAATGATCGGCAGCACAGGCAGCACGCACGGGTTGATCAGGGTCAACAGCCCCGCAAGATAGCCAAATACAAGTTCCATTTCCGCAAATCCTTCGTTCTGTTAGCGGGAACATATGCGACAATTGGCATATAGTCATGAAAACTATCCATCGCCGAATGTCACAATGGCGTCAGGACTTTGAAACTTTAACAAAGTGCATTGCAGCCTAGACGCGGCGCGAAAGCTGTACAGCTAAAATCCCCGCCGCGATAATGCTAACGCCGATAAAATCCCGCAGGACAAGTCTCTCACCCAACAATAACGCTGCAATGGCCACGCCAAAAAAAGGATTAAGAAAATGATAAGTTGCGGCGCGGGTCGAGCCGATTCGGCTGACCAGGTGCATCCAGACCCAGGTCGCAAGCAATCCGGGGACCAACAAAGTGTAGGCGAACGCTGCGATCAGACCGGGTGACCAAACCACGAATATCGTTTCAAAATACACGGCGGGAAATACCAACACAGCGCTGCCAATAAGCATTTGCAGCCCCATGACCATCAGTACATTGCCCCCCGACGTTGCGCTGCGCACGACCAAAGTCGCCAAGGTCAGCGCCAGTACACCGATCACCATCAACAGCAGACCAATTTGATCAAGTTCGGTGGACGTGCGGCTTCCCATGATTATCGCAACGCCGATGAATCCAACGATAAGCCCGCCTATTCCCATCGGACGGATCGTTTCCCCCAAAAATAGTCGACTGAAAAGAGCTACCAACAAAGGCATGGTGGACGCGACGATCGCCGCCAACCCCGCGCCGACGTTTTGCATAGCAATGAAAAACAGACCCAGATAAAGGGCGTTCTGGCACACGCCGAAAATCAGCGTGGCGCGCCATTGGCTGCGGTTCAGGCGCAATCGCTGCCCCAAAGCAACAGCCAAAGACACCGCAATCAGACCCGACAGAAAAAAGCGCAGCGACAGCGCCATCATTGGCGGCGCGCTTTGCACTATAATACGGGCCGATGTGAATGCACTGCTCCACATCAGAACAAACGCGAGCCCCATGAAGATTGATTTGATATCCACGTGACATATCCATGAAAAAAGGCCGCCCAAGGGCGACCCTAGATGACTTGGATGCTGGGAGAAACACCCCGCCGTGAACTTAGGAGTTCACTGCGTCTTTCAGCGCTTTTGCGATGGTCACTTTGACCACACGGTCCGCGTCTTTTTTGAACTGCTCGCCGGTCGCCGGGTTACGGACCATGCGCTCTGGGCGGTCGCGGCACATAAATTTGCCAACACCGGGCATCGTCACCGCACCCCCGCCTGAAACCGTCGAAGTGATGATGTCGCACAGTGCGTCGAGCGAACGACCGGCGCTTGCTTTGTCGCTGCCGGTTGCGTCAGCGAGCGCAGCCACTAAATCTGCTTTTGTCATTGGTTTTGTCGACATGTGTCCATTTCCTGTTTTTAAGATATACGAGCCCTTGGGGCTTATTGGCCGTATTTAACTAGATACAGCGGTACAACTCAATCATTTGTAGGCCTGTTTCTATTGGTTTTTGACGATTTTCAAAGAAAAATAGCGCTTTTTCGCCGATTCAGAGAAAAGCCGTCTCTTCAAAACTGCGTAATTTACGCGAATGCAGACGCTCTAATGGCATATCCCGCAGGCTTTCCATGGCGCGAATCCCTATCTGCAAGTGCTTTCTGACCTGCGTTTGATAAAATTCTGATGCCATTCCCGGCAATTTTAGTTCACCGTGCAGGGGTTTGTCGGACACGCATAGCAACGTGCCGTAAGGCACGCGAAAGCGAAAGCCATTGGCGGCGATCGTGGCGCTTTCCATGTCCAGCGCGATGGCGCGGGATTGCGACAGCCGCTGCACGGGGCCCGATTGGTCGCGTAATTCCCAGTTGCGGTTGTCGATTGTCGCAACCGTTCCGGTCCGCATGATACGCTTAAGCTCGTACCCCGAATACGCCGTCACTTCCTCAACAGCGTGTTCCAATGCGATCTGAATTTCTGCCAGCGCGGGCACAGGCACCCAGACCGGCAGGTCGTCATCCAGCACGTGATCCTCGCGCAGGTAGGCATGCGCCAGCACGTAGTCACCCAGATTTTGCGAATTGCGCAGTCCGGCGCAGTGACCCAGCATCAACCATGCATGCGGGCGCAGCACCGCAATATGGTCGGTGGCCGTTTTAGCGTTGGACGGACCGACACCGATGTTGACGAGCGAGATACCGCTGCCGTCCGGTCGCTTCAAATGATAGGCGGGCATTTGCGGCAAACTACCGGGTTCGACAATCGGCTGGCCTGCTTTTGACACCACGACATTGCCGGGTCCAACCCATTGAGTGTAGCCGGAGTTTTCGTCCGCCAACATGGCTTCGCCAAATCGTGCAAATTCATCAACGTAGAATTTGTAGTTGGTAAACAGAATATGGTTTTGAAAATGCTCTGGTTCCGTCGCCATATAATGCGACAATCGCGCCAGTGAATAATCAACACGCTGCGCTGTGAACGGCGCCAGTGGACGGGCACCTATTTCGTTTGCCTCCATACGCCCGTTGACGATCTCGTCGTTTGTATTGCTCAGGTCGGGCACGTCAAAAACATCGCGCAAGGTAAATTCCGTTGCCGTTATGTCAGCCGAAGACAGGTCCTTGTCGCCGAGCAAAGCGAAATGCAACGGAATGGGTGTGTTGGAGTGCCCAACCGAAACCGGCACCTTGTGGTTCTCCATAAGCAAATCGATCTGTTGCAGCAGGTAGCCTTCGAACAGGTCGGGACGAGTAACTGTCGTGGCATATGTGCCGGGCTCGGGAACGTGCCCGAACGCCAGACGGTTGTCACCATGTGCGTGCGACGATGTTGTGATTCTAATTTCCGGGTACCACGCCCGGTACCGGTTTTGGGGTTTGGTGCTTTTCAGAACGTCACAAAAGCTTTCGCGCAAAAATGTTGTTGCCTCAAGATGCAACAATTTCAGATGCTCAACGGCCGCGCGTGCATTATCAAAAATCTGTGGCCGGTGTTCCCGCGCAGTCATGAGTTCGATTTTGAGTTTCTTTTTGTGTGGCACGGCTCAATTCTCTTCAAAAAGGCTGGTTTTTTCAAAACTACGCACATCGATCAAGCCCTGATCGGAAATGCGTAATTCCGGAATGACCACAAGAGCCAGAAAAGTGTGTTGCATATACCCGTTGTTGATTGAAACGCCGCAGGCGGACATTGCGGCAACCATTTTGTCGGCTTCTTTTGCGATTTCCCGGGCGGGGCTGTCGCTCATCAGTCCGGCGATCGGCAGCTTGATCAGCGCAAGTTCCTTACCGTCTTTATAGACGGTGACACCGCCGCCAACTTCGCCCAGTCGATTGGCCGCCAGCGCCATGTCGTGGCGTGACGTACCCACGACGATCATATGGTGGCTGTCGTGCGCGACGGTCGAAGCTACAGCGCATTCGCCTTTGTACCCAAATCCCGAAACAAACGCATTGACCACGCCGCCTGTGCCACGGTGACGTTCGACCAGTGCGACCTGGCAGACGTCCTTGTCTTCGTCCGATAGAACCAATCCATCCTTGATCGCCAGCGTGGCGGTCAACGCTTTGGTGGGCGCCTGATTTTCAACGACACCGATGACTTTGACCTTGACCGAATTGGCGCCCTCCGGTGCATTTATCGCAAAGTCATCTTCGCCTAACTGCTTACCCATCTTGACGGTGTCGCGGGCGCTATCAGGCCATTGAAACGGTGCGGGTTCGACCTGAATTTCGCCCTCGATCGCAACGGTTTGCCCGCGTGCGATCACCCTGTGGATCGGCAGTTCGGTCAGATCAGACGTCAGGATCAGGTCGGCGCGGCGCCCCGGCGCAATCGAGCCCAGCTCGCGCTCTAGGCCAAAATGCGTGGCGGTGTTGATGGTGGCCATTTGCAGGGCGACCAGCGGCTCGCATCCGCAGGCTATCGCGTGGCGTACGGCACGGTTCATATGGCCATCATTGACCAGCGTGCCCGAATGGCAATCATCGGTGCACAAAATGAAATTTCGGCTATCCAGCCCTTTTTCGGTGATCGCAGTAATCTGCGGTTCAACGTCATACCACGCAGAACCCAAACGCATCATCGCGCGCATGCCCTGACGTACGCGGGCAATCGCGTCGGCCTCGCAGGTGCCTTCGTGGTCGTCCGCCGGCCCTCCGGCAGCGTAGGCATGAAAATTGCGGCCAAGATCAGGCGAGGCATAATGCCCGCCAACGGTTTTGCCGGCGTTTTGCGTGGCTGCGATTTCTGCCAGCATTTTGGAATCACCGTTGATCACCCCGGGGAAATTCATCATCTCGCCCAAACCGATGATACCCGGCCAGTCCATGGCCTCGGATACTTCTTCAGGTCCCAGTTCAACGCCGGTGGTTTCAAGTCCCGGAGCCGAAGGCGCGCACGACGGCATTTGCGTGAATATATTTACCGCCTGCGCCATGGCGTCGTCGTGCATCAGGCGCACGCCGGGCAGGCCCAGAACATTGGCAATTTCGTGCGGGTCGGTAAACATGGTCGTTGTGCCGTGCGGAATGACTGCGCGGGCAAATTCGCCCGGCGTCAGCATGCCGCTTTCGATGTGCATATGGGCGTCGCACAGGCCCGGAATAGCGTATTGCCCGCCTGCGTCGATAACCTTGGTGTCCGGGCCGATACAATGGCTGGCGTCGGGTCCGCAAAAGGCAAACCGCCCGTCTGCAATCGCCAGATCGTGTCCGTCGAGCACTTCGCGGCTGTGTACATTAACCCAGCGGCAGTTTTTCACGACAAGATCTGCAGCCGCGCGTCCCGCCGCGACCGCCACCAGTCTGGCAGCGCAGTCGGCCCAGGATTTCAATTGCGGGGAAGTGGCGGCTTTCATGCGCAAGTGTCTCATTAAGCTTCTGACCGCACAAGCGTAAAATTTGGCCGACGGGAACAGGTCCTGCGACGGTGGGCTTTTCTGGCTGGACGGACCGAAACTCTTTGCCAAATTGCTGGTGATAAATCTTCGGTGTTTGGATTGTCCTGTAACATGGCTGGTGTGCTTTATCTTCAGGAACCAGCGGACAAGCCGGTTACCCGCGCAGCAGGGTCACCACCGCAGAGGCACGGCAACTGCATAAAACTAAGACGCACCGCACCTGAAGAGTTTGGGAAAACATTACTTCAGGTGCTTTGAAATCAGGTCGGGAAGGTTGTTGAAACTGTCGAACGTCGCGGTATGCGCGATATCGCCGATATCTGAATGGCGGTAACCCTGGGTAAAAAGCAGAAAGGTTTCACGTGCGGCAACGGCAGTGGCGGAGTCAACTTCGCTATCACCCACATAGATCATTTGCGTGGCGTTCAGCATTGTCTTGCAGGTCTGCAACGGGAGCGGGTCGGGCTTACGTTTGTCAAGCGAGTCACCACCAAGGACAACGCCAAAATCGATGTCTGCAAGCAGTCCCGCGACCACCAGATCGGTAAGACGTTTGGATTTATTGGTGCAAATGCCCAATGCGAATCCGTCTGACTGCAACGTGCTCAGTGCTGTTTCAACGCCGGGATAAAGTTTGCTGTATTGTGTTGGGGCGGCGGCGTAGATTTCGGAAAAG
>CAZPQL010000075.1:6147-12001 GCA_964588725.1 uncultured Rhodobacterales bacterium | reverse complement strand
GATCCGACGCCATTTGCGTACGTTGCGGTTGTGTTCGCCAATGGTTTCGGCGAACGCGTGACCACCGGTGCCGTCAGCCACAAAAAACACGAAATTGGACGTCGCCGGATTCAGTGCCGCCTCGATCGCCGCCTTGCCCGGGTTGGCGATCGGTGTTTCCGGCAGACCGTCGATCACGTATGTGTTCCACGGGGTTTTGGTGCGCAGTTCGCTTTGACGCAAGCCCCGTCCCAAACCGCCTTTTCCTTTGGTGACGCCGTAGATCACCGTGGGGTCAGTCTGCAAGCGCATACCGCGGTTCAGCCGATTCACAAACACCGACGACACCAGTTCGCGTTCTTCAACAACGCCGGTTTCCTTTTCAATTATCGACGCCAGCGTCAGCGCGTCGTCGGGTGTTTCCAGCGGCAAATCGTCGGCGCGCAAGGCCCATGCCTCGGTCAGAATCTTGTGCTGGGCCAAAGTCATACGGCGGATAACCGACGCGCGGGTATCACCTTTTGACACCGAATAGGTGTTCGGGGCCAGCGAGCCTTCGGGCGGCACTTCGTTCAGCTCTCCATCCAGCAGTGTTTCATTCTTGAGCAACTGCACTACCTGCCAACTGGTCAGCCCTTCAGGGACTGTCACCTGATAAACCAGCGCCTTACCGGACGTCACCAGCGCCAGAATTTCGCTCATCGACGCGTTGGCCGGAATTTTGTACTCACCGAACTTCAGGTTATGAGCGTCGCCAGCATAGCGCGCCGAGATCCTGAATATCCGGCTGTCGGTTATCAATCCCTGTTCTTCCAGCCGCTCGGACACCAATTGCAAACGATCGCCGGATTTGACTTCGAAAACCACGTCCGAACCTGACGGTCCCGGCTTTTCCATCTGGTTATGCCCCCACGCGATCACGCCACCCACCATCGTCATTGCCAAGAGCAACATCGTCAGGGTGTTCGAGGCAAAATGGCGTATCATGTTGCGCTATCCTTTAACTGCGCGAAAAATAACCGAGGCATTGGTGCCGCCAAATCCAAACGAATTCGACAGCGCCACGTTTACGGTTTTGTCTACTGCCTTATTGGCTGCCAAATCAATTGGTGTGCCTTCGGGCGGTGTATTCAGGTTAAGCGTCGGTGGAATCTTGCCGTCGCGAATGGCCAACATGGCGAATATCGCCTCAATCGCACCCGCTGCTCCCAACAAATGCCCCGTGGCGGATTTGGTTGACGACATGGTCAACCCGGTGGCGTCACCAAACAGCCGTTCTACCGCGCCCAGTTCGATTGTATCGGCCATCGTCGACGTGCCGTGCGCGTTCACATAATCCACATCCGCCGGGGAAATTCCGGCGCGATCCAGTGCTGCCTGCATCGCCCGAAAACCGCCGTCGCCGTCGGGTGCCGGTGCCGTAATATGATACGCATCGCCCGACAGACCGTATCCAACCACTTCGCTGTAAATCCTGGCACCGCGCGCCTGCGCGTGCTCTAATTCCTCCAGCACAACGACGCCGGCACCTTCGCCCATCACAAACCCGTCGCGATCCGCGTCCCACGGTCGCGACGCCGCCTTTGGGTCGTCGCGATGCGCCGTTGACAAAGCCTTGCAGGCATTGAAACCCGCAATCCCCAGTTCTGAAATCGGACTCTCGGTGCCGCCCGCCACCATGACATCCGCGTCGCCCCATTGAATCAGTCGCGCCGCGTCGCCGATGGCGTGGGCGCCCGTGGAACAGGCCGTCACCACCGCGTGATTGGGCCCCTTAAAGCCGAACCTGATGGATATTTGTCCCGAACACAGGTTGATCAACGACCCGGGAATAAAAAACGGCGACACCCGTCGCGGACCTTTTTCCTTAAGCGTAATCGCAGTTTCGGCAATCGACGTGAGTCCGCCGATGCCTGACCCGACCATGACACCTGTGCGCAACCGGCTTGCTTCATCTTCGGGTTCCCACCCGGCATCGCGCACCGCCTGGGTCGCTGCGGCCACACCGTAAAGGATAAATAAATCCACCTTGCGCCGATCCTTGGGCGCCATCCAGTCGTCGGGATTGAAAGAACCATCGGTGCCGTCGCCACAAGGAATTTCGCAGGCATAGTTCGTGGCCAGATGATCGGCGTCAAACTGGGTGATCGTTCCGGCGCCTGACTCACCGGCCAGTAAACGCGCCCAGGTTTCTTCGACACCACAGGCCAGCGGGGTCACCATCCCCATTCCCGTGACAACCACGCGCCGCATACCAAATTCCTTTTGTATGATCCTGCTCAATCAGCGTGTTAATACACGCATTGAGCCGGTTGGGGCAACCCCGCCGCGCGCGCCGTGCTGATCAAATAAATGCGGCGATATTCTCGGGTGCAGGGGTGGCCAACTGCAACAATTCAGGCAAGTCAGCCGATTTGTTGAACAGGGCACGTCCGACAATCGCTCCGGAGATATTGCCAAGGTACTTCAACCGCGAAATGTCGTCGGCTGTCCTGACGACCCCGCTTGAAATCACCGGTGTGCGCGCCACGTTGGCTATTGCGGACACCGTCGCCAACGATCCGTCGCCATCGCCAATGTCGGATTCGATATCGGTAACGATGACTCCGCCCAGCGGGTCGGAATTGAAAAGAGACACAAACTCGGTCGCTTCGTAGGCGCTTTCGACCTGCCAGCCGTCAACCATTACGCGGCCCCTGAACACGTCAACCGCCAGCACGATCTGGTCCGGATAAAGCTTGGCCGCATGTTTGACGAAAAGTGGATCGCGCACGGCCACCGACCCCATCACCACCCGTCCGGCACCGGCACCGATCCAGTGCTCCAGCCGCTCGGATGAGCCAACGCCGCCTGCAACCTGCACGGGGATACCTGCGCGCAGAATGATGTCCTCGATCAGTGCGGCATTGTCGCCGCGACCGGCCACCGCATCAAAATCAGTCACGTGCATCCAGTGGGCACCGGCGTTCGCAAAGTCCATCGCCGCCTTCACCGGATCGACGTGCCAGATTTGCGGTGCGTTCAGATCACCGCGCTTTAGCGAAACACACCGCCCCGCCTGCAATTCGATCGTTGGAATAATGATCATGCCGCTTCCCCCCCCGGTTGCCCAAAACAGTCAAATATCAGTATAGCACAAAATTCAGAATATTGAAATTTGATGAAACACGAAAAAGGGCACCCGCTGGGGGCACCCTTTTTCCGTTTGCATAAACAAAGAAACTTTAAGAAGCTTCGGTGATGAATTTCACTGCGTCACCGAACGACTGAATCGTTTCGGCCGCGTCATCGGGAATTTCGATTCCGAATTCTTCTTCGAACGCCATCACCAGCTCAACGGTATCAAGACTGTCAGCACCCAGATCATCAATAAAGGATGCGCCCTCGGTGACCTTATCTTCATCAACACTCAGGTGCTCGACAACAATTTTTTTCACGCGATCTGCGATGTCGCTCATGTTATTTTCCTCATATCAGTGGGAAATATTCCCGTTTTTCTGTGCGGGGTATCCCGCGCCGTCCAGGCCGTGCCACCGGGCGGTGACCATTTTATCGCCCCACCGGGGCGAACCCACCTTTGGTACATTGCGTACCGTCCGGTAAATCCGTGCCGCGCTATAGCACAATCACCCACTTTGGCAAATGCTTTCGCACCTGACCAAAACAGATCATATCATCGCCATACCGCCATTGACGTGTAACGTCTGCCCTGTAACGTAACTGGCCTCTTTTGACGCCAAAAACAAGGTTGCAGCCGCAATTTCATCCGCCGAGCCCATGCGCTTGGCGGGAATCACCGACAGAATTCCGTCCTTTTGCGCGTCGCTCAGCTGGTCGGTCATCGCGGTTTCAATAAACCCCGGAGCAACGCAGTTCACTGTAATGCCGCGACTGGCAACTTCGATCGCGATCGATTTACTCATAGCGATCATCCCGGCTTTGGAGGCCGCGTAATTGGCCTGTCCGGGATTACCGGTCGTGCCAACGACCGACGAAATGTTCACGATCCGCCCCCATCGCGCCTTCATCATGCCACGGATTGCACCGCGACACAGACGCATGGTCGCGCTTAGATTGATGTCAAGCACCGACTGCCATTCTTCATCCGACATGCGCATGAAAATATTGTCTTTGGTGATCCCGGCGTTGTTCACCAGAATATCGAGACTCCCCATCGCTTCGGTGGCCGCTTTGGGCAGGGCGCTCACGGCCACCGGGTCGCCAAGGTTGCACGGCAGTACCGTCGCGCGCGCGCCCAGTTCAGCCGCCAGATCCTCGAGCGGGGCCAGCCGCGTTCCCGACAGGGCCACATGTGCTCCTGCGCCGTGCAACGCCCGCGCAATCGCCGCGCCTATCCCACCCGACGCGCCTGTTACCAGCGCGGATTTCCCTGTCAAATCAGTCATTTTTAGCCCCTGCCAACAATTCTGCTGCTGCGTTCACGCCCTCGGGCGTGCCAACCGTAAAACAGTTTATATCCCGTGCAATTCGCCGGATCATCCCCGACAGTGCTTTGCCCGCTCCGATTTCAAAAACTTCCGAAACGCCCTGGCCGGCCATCCACAACACGGATTCGCGCCACCGCACGGTTCCCGTTACCTGATCGACCAACAACGACCGTATGGTCGCAGGGTCCGAAACCGCCGTGGCGTTGACGTTGGTGACTACCGGTACCACAGGGCGGTTGATCTCGACCTCGCTCAATGCCTTGGCCATGGCGGTCGCGGCATCTTCCATCAGCGCGCAGTGAAACGGTGCCGATACCGGCAGCAGCATCGCGCGTTTGGCCCCTTTTTCCTTGGCAATTGCAATCGCGCGCTGCACTGCGCCCGCGTGCCCCGACACCACAACCTGCGCCGGATCGTTGTCGTTGGCCGCCTGACATACCTCGCCTTGCGCCGCTTCTTTGGCCACAGCGCTGGCACCGGCGAAATCCAGACCCAAAAGCACCGCCATAGCACCAACGCCGACCGGAACAGCCTTTTGCATGGCCCGACCCCGTATTTTCAGCAGGCGCGCCGTGTCTGAAAGCCCAAGGGCACCCGCAGCGCACAGCGCCGAATATTCGCCCAACGAATGACCGGCCACGTAGTGGGCTGCCGTGACCGACGCGCCTTCGGACTCCAGCGCCCTGAGCGCCGCCATTGACGTTGCCATCAGTGCCGGCTGGGCGTTTTCGGTCAGTGTCAGATCGGCAATATCACCGTTGAAAATCAGGCCCGAAAGATCCTGCCCCAGCGCGTCGTCAACTTCGTCGAACACCGCTTTGGCGACCGGATAAGATTCGGCCAGCGCCGCGCCCATACCAATGGTCTGGGCGCCCTGTCCCGGAAATACCAATGCTTTTGCCATGATGCCCCCACACAACTACTGCCGCGCACACCTAACCGGCAGTATTGTGAACGTCTATAGCGACGTCCACAATAAATGTGTTTGTCCGCAGACCCTAAGGTTGGTTGTTTTGCTTTCCATCGGCAAAGCTGGTTGAAATTTCAATATCTGACAGAAAATCGCTGATATCGGTCGACAGATTTTCGACCCCGCTTGACACCATATTCATGGTGGCAATCGCCAGGGTTATCCCCGCAGACATCATCACCACCATTTCTACGGTCGCCGATCCTTCTTCGTCTCGCAGGAAATCGGCAAAACACCCGGCTATCGCTGCAGGTCCAGTTTTAAAAGACAACGTCAAATCCGTGGCATCCTTGGAATTTCGAAACGCTGTCGGGGCTCAAATTCTTCATTGGCTTAGTCTTCCTCGTCCTCGCTGTCGTCCTCGCTGTCGTCTTCGCTGTCGTCTTCGCTGTCGTCCTCGCCGTCGTCCTCGCTGTCGTCCTCGCTGTCGTCCTCGCTGTCGTCCTCGCTGTCGTCC
>CAZPQL010000075.1:0-6047 GCA_964588725.1 uncultured Rhodobacterales bacterium | reverse complement strand
TCGCTGTCGTCCTCGCTGTCGTCCTCGCTGTCGTCCTCGCTGTCGTCCTCGCTGTCGTCCTCGCTGTTTGCAGAATTATCTGCAGAATTGTTCGGGTTGAAATCGCCACCATCGCCGCCGAAACTAACGGATATCTTTCGGCTCAGGAGCACGCCATCTACGTCGCCGGACAGGTTCTCCACGCCTTTTCCCACTATGTTCAAACTTGCCAACCCAATTGTCGTGGTGACTGCAACGATCGCTATTGTATCGACTGTGACGACGCCGTTCCCGTCTCGTAGAAACTTTAGAATCGGGCCGTAGCACGATGTTATGTTCGCTCGATTACACAAATTTGAGATCGGCGGCCTGCCCGCCGGTCACGTAGTCAAGCGGGCTAAACGTATTCATTGCGTGATCATCGCTGCTGTCGTCGCTGGTCCCGCTGTCGCTGTCATCGCTGCTGTCGTCGTCGCTGCTGTCGTCGCTACTGCTGTCGTCGCCGGTTCCGCCGCCCGTGCCGCTGTCGCTGGTCCCGCCACCCGTGCCGCTATCACTGTCGTCGCTGTCGTCGCTGCTGCTGTCGTCGCTACTGTCATCGCTGCTGTCGTCGTCGCTGGAATCGCCTGTGCCACCGTCGTCGCTGCTGCTGTCGTCACTGCTGTCATCGCTGGGGCCGTCGTCGCTGGTACTATCATCGCTGGGGCCGTCGTCGCTGGTACTATCGTCGCTGGTACTATCGTCGCTGCTGTCGTCGCTATCGTCGCTGCTGTCGTCACTGACATCGCTGACATCACTGACATCGTCGCCGTCTTCCCACCAGTTGCCCGACTGGTTGGCGGCTGAAACTATTCCCTGATAACCTGAAAGCGTTTCGCGCCTGTCATTGGCCAGAAATTCAACCCCACCCGAGAAAACGCCAACCGCCGAGATCCCAAGAACCGCAAGTCCGGCCGTGATCACGACCAGTTCGGTCGACAAGGCCCCGTTTTCATCCTGAAGAAAACCTGTTGTCGTTTCGGAGACCGCACCTTCGTTTAGAAAATGCTGCTTAAGGGGGGGGGGAGTCTTATCCATGAGTTCATCCTTATGTTCGCCACCGGGAAATTTTTCCGCCAATGGTTGCTACGGGCGGGCGCGAATAGGCATTATTGGATGTTGCTTTTGCCGCCCGAACATGGCCGGACTATGGCCAAAAACGGGTAATTCAGTGCGGTTAACCATATATTTTGCGCCTTGTGCCGCCCGCAAAACCCGCTATAACGCGGCCTTCTTCCGTAAATAGATTTGACGCGGATGCCTCTCGTATGCGGCCCACGGAAGCCAAGGCCGGCCAGCATTTTGAAGCACGCTTGAAAAAGGAAACTACAATGTCTCTTTACGAGCACGTTTTCATTGCGCGACAAGACCTGTCGACGACTCAGGCCGAAGGGTTGGCCGAACATTTCGGTGCCATTCTGGCCGACAACGGCGGCAAGGTCGTCGATAGCGAATACTGGGGCCTGAAAACCATGGCCTATAAAATCAACAAAAACCGCAAGGGCCATTACGCATTCATGCGCACCGATTCACCGTCCGGTGCGGTGCAGGAAATGGAACGCCTGATGCGACTTCACGACGACGTCATGCGCGTGCTGACCATCAAGGTCAAAGCCCACGAAGAGGGCCCAACCGCCGTGATGCAAGCCAAAAATTCACGCGACGAACGTGGCCCTCGCGGCCCGCGCCGCACATAGATAGGGACTGTAAACCATGGCAAACAAACCGTTTTTCCGCCGCCGCAAGTCCTGCCCGTTCACCGGGGACAACGCGCCGACTATTGATTACAAAGACGTGAAACTGCTGCAACGCTATATTTCCGAGCGCGGCAAAATCGTGCCATCAAGGATCACCGCTGTTTCGGCCAAAAAACAGCGCGAACTGGCGAACGCGATCAAACGCGCCCGCTTTTTGGCGCTTTTGCCCTACGCTGTGAAATAAGGAGATATTGAAATGGATGTTATCCTTCTTGAACGCATCGCCAAGCTGGGCCAAATGGGCGATGTCGTGTCGGTCAAACAGGGTTATGCACGGAATTTTTTGTTGCCCCAGGGCAAGGCGCTGCGCGCCAATACCGGCAATCTGAAGCACTTTGAAAGCCAGAAAGCCCAACTTCAGGCCAGCAATCTGGAAGCCAAAGGCGAAGCCGATGCCGTGGCCGCCAAGCTGAACGGTCAGCAGTTCATCGTGATTCGCTCGGCGTCAGACGCCGGGTCGCTTTACGGGTCTGTGTCCAACCGCGACGCGGCGCAAGCTGCGACCGACGGCGGCTTCTCGGTCGATAAAAAGCAGGTGGCGCTCGATCGCCCGATCAAAGAACTGGGGGTTCACGATGTCACCGTCACGCTGCACCCCGAAGTGAGCTGCAAAATCGAAATCAACGTGGCGCGCTCGCAGGAAGAGGCCGAAATTCAGGCCTCGGGCAAATCGATTCAGGAACTGGCCGCCGAGGCCGAAGCCGAAGCCGAATTTGAAATCGCGGAACTGTTCGACGACATGGGTGCCGCAGCCATAGACGATCTGGGTGACGACGACGCCTCGCCGGTCGAAGTGGCTGAGGCCGATGTCGACGGCAGTGATCAGCCCGACGTCGAGGATTCCGACGAGCAAAACTAGTTTTACGCCCCGAAATCAATGACTTAACTCCCGTTGCCTGATGTTCAGGCAGCGGGTTTTTTGTGAATGCTTGCTCACAAAAAATTTAAGCCACCGTCACGGGATTACGCCTATACTGCGGCCAATTCCAACCATCAAAGGATATTGGCATGTCTTTCTTGCGAACACTGACGGCGACGGCGCTGATCGCCGCCCTGCCCCTAAGCGCCCTGGCGGTAGGCGGCGATTCACCGCCAACACCCACTGAGACCACCAAAAAATGCAAAAACGGCGAAATTTGGGACAAAAAGATCAAGAAATGCGTGAAACCCGATGGAATGGGCGCAAATTTTGACGACGACACGCTGTATATCGCGGCGCGTGAACTGGCGTACGATGGCCAGTATGATCACGCGATCACCGTTCTGTATCAGGCCAAGAATCGTAACGACCCGCGCATCCTGAATTATCTGGGATTTGCCAACCGCAAAGCCGGGCGCGTCGAAGTCGGCATGGGCTATTACCGTCAGGCCATTCTGATCGACCCCGACTATTATCTGGCGCGTTCGTACATGGGGCAATCACTGGTTGAACAGGGCAAGATTGGCGCAGCACGCGTGCAACTCAGGGAAATTCAGAATCGCGGCGGGCGCGGTACCTGGGCCGAAGAGGCACTTTATCAGGCGCTGCACGGAACGGCGGACTATTAGGCGTAACAACTCCCCGACATAACCCTTTTTTATGCCATTTCTTATTGGCGAAAATATCCCCGCCGGAGGCATCGGAACCCGACGGAGGTCAACGCCCTAAAACGCCTGCACTTTCACGCCCGCGTCTTCCAGCCTTTTGCGCAGGGTTTCAGCCAGCGACACCGCCGCCGGGTTGTCGCCATGCACGCATATGGTTTCGGGCCGCACCGGTGTTTTCACACCGTTTGTCGATGTCACCGCAGACTCATCCAGCATCCGCAGCACGTTCTCTGCCGCCACGTCCGGGTCGGTGATCACCGCGCCGGGCACGGCGCGCGACGTTAACAGTCCGGCGTCGGTATAGGTACGGTCGGCGAACACCTCGCACACCAGAGGCGCGCCCGCCGATTCAGCTGCCTTTTGCAATTCGGTCGCGGCCACCGCCATGATCACCAGCTCTGGTGCACAATCGTGGACAGCCTGCACGAACACCCCGGCCAGATGGGCGTCGCGCATGGCCATGTGCGAAATTGCGCCGTGCAATTTTACGTGACGCAGCTTGGTGCCCTGCGCCCGCGCAAACGCCTGCAAGGCGCCAATCTGATAGGTGACCAGCGCTGCGATTTGGGCGTCGGTATTGCCGGTGATCTCGCGCCGTCCAAACCCGTGTATATCGTCAAATCCCGGATGCGCGCCGATGCTGACCCCGCGCTTGATGCAGCGCGCGACGGTCAACGCCATTTCAGCCGGATCACCGGCGTGCATACCACAGGCCACATTGGCACTACTGACGATATCGAGCATCTCGCTGTCGCGCCCCATCGGCCAGCGCCCATAGCTTTCGCCCAGATCGGAATTCAGATCAACCGTTGTCATATTCGTCTCCTCTCAACATTCCATCCACCAGATTATAGGCCAGCAAATCGCGCATTTCACGCGGGTCGCGCACCAGCGGCGTCACTTTTTTGGGTAACGCCGCCAGTTCGCTTTGCAGCTTTGCCCAAGCCTGTACCGCCTCAGCCCGGCTGACAACCGCCATCGTGAACCGGCGCGGCGCCGCCATTTGCGCCACCGCCGGAAGATCGGCACCGATGACTGTGGCGATGCGCGGGTAACCGCCCGAAGACCCGCGGTCTGCCAGCAGGATCGCCGGAATGTGATCGCCGGGAATCTGGATATCGCCCAGATTGATCGCATCCGACGCGATCGACAGACCGGCATCGGAATACACATCGCCCATATCGGGCAAAACGCGCACCCCCATGCGGTCGCGCGTGCTGGTGGCGGTAAACGTGGAACCAGCAAAGTCTGCGCGCATTTCGTCACTGAAATAATGCGATTGTGGCCCCCACATCATGCGGATTTCGCGTCCCAGAAGATAGCGCGGCGTGGGCAGCGTGACTGCGCCCTGTTCAGATGTTTCGCGTCCAGCTTCAAGAACCTGCCCTGCCTCCGGCACGTGGCCGAACCCCGCGCCCGGATGGGTGGCGCGTGCACCCAAAACCACCTGAGTCTGAAAACCGCCCGCTACATGCAAATATCCGTAAACGCCTTGCGTCGCAGCGCCGACGTCCAAAATATCGCCGTCCTCCAACTGAAAGGCGCAGCGCCAGCCGACCGGTGTGCCGTTCAGCGTTGTGCGCATGTCGCCACCGCTCAGCGCCACCCAAAGACGCCCGCGCGCACAAAATCGCCCGCCGTAAGCCGCGAATTCCAGCGCCGCGTCGTCGGGACCGTTGCCCAGCAGCGCCTGACCTTCGGCCAGCGCGTAGACATCCATGGCACCCCCGCCGGTAACGCCAAAACGCAAATATCCGGACCGCCCACGATCCTGAATGGTTGCGTTTGGAGCGATCGACAGGATTTCAAACCCGCTCATGGGCTGGCCCTGCGCAAATAATCGTCCATCGAAAACGCGTCAAAATACGCGTCCGATACTGGCTCGAAAACCACTTCGTCGCCCGGGGCCAGCAAGAACGGCTGCGCCGCCAAAGCGTTAAAAGCGCGAAAAGGCGTTTGGCCGATTTGCCGCCAGCCCGTGGGAATTTCAACGCAAGGCAAAACCGTTTGCCGCACAGCCACCAGCACAGCGCCCGCAGGGACACCCGGATTGATTGTGGTGCGGCGTGGAAAATCCCACAGTTCGGGCAGCTGCCCCAAATACGCAAGACCCGGCGAAAATCCCAGCATCGCCACCGTCAGTGGCAGGCCTGAGTGGCTGTCGATCACCTGATCCTCGCGCACCCCCATCAGGTCGGCGACTTCGGCAATATCGCCGCCGCGCGCGCCACCGTACACTGTCGGCAACACCCAGCGCCGCCGGTTTTCCGGTGGCGGCAGCGTGTACCAGTCGGTATGTGCAAGCAAGGTAGTGCAGGCATCATAAAGCCGTTCATAGTCCAGAGTCAGCGGGTCAAAGCTAATCAACAAGGATCGAAAAGTCGGCACCGTCTCAATCACGCCGTCCAGGGCAAGTCGCTGAAATGCCAGCTCAAATTCGATAACTGCGGTATTAATAGCCGGATCATACGCGGTGCCAAACTCAACCAGCAACCCCATATCTCCCGCCACGCGCAGAACCGGCGGGCCAAATTTGTGCGCTGTGGTCATCCCGGGTCTTGATCCATGAAAACGACGTCCATTGCATCTTGACGTGGAAATACTCTGCCACCACGCCTTGCCATAGACAATCATCAATCACGCCGATCACTGCCGAAAACGACGCACGGTGTAAGAAATTCTTAA
>CAZPQL010000074.1:0-12127 GCA_964588725.1 uncultured Rhodobacterales bacterium | reverse complement strand
AATGTCAGTAAAGCCGGCGTCTTTTAGACGCTTGGACAGCACATCGGGATCGCCCAGACTGAACGGGCCGGGCTGGCCGGGCAAGGGCGCCGGCAGAGCGGCACGGCGACGAATGATGCCAACGGGAACGGAAAAAAATCCGTTGAGATCAGCGGCGCCATAGGTGACTGCCCCAACACGACCGCCTTTGCGCAGTTGGCCGCGCATTCCAGTCAACGCTTTGTGCTGGTTGGGAAAATAGATCAGCCCGACGCGCGAAATGACGGCATCAAATGGGTCAGCATCGATTTCGGCCAAAGCCTCGCCGTCCTTGACGATGGTGTCGACGTGGGAAAATCCCGCCAGTCGCGCATTTACGGCGGTCAGTTCCAAAATACCCGGCGACAGATCGCTGGCCAGAACGTGGCCGGTTGGCCCGACGCGACGCGCGGTTTGCATGGTTTGTTCTCCTGCACCGGCGGCGACATCCAAAACCCGGCTTCCGCTTTCGACGTGGGTCATGTCCAGCATCATCTCGGTGACCGGTCCCAGCCAGCGGCCCAGAAGCGGAGACCAGCGGTTCCAGGCCTCGGCAGCTTCGTCCCATTGACGGCGCGTGGTTTCTTTGAAAGCGACGGGATCAAAAACTTTGTTTTGAATATTCATTGTGGTTCTCCTTGTTGCAGTTTTGATTGAAAAATGCTTGGCAGAGCCGAAAACTTGGCGCAATTGGCGAAGATTCGACATAGAATATGCAAAAATGCACAAAGGAGGGGAAACCGGATGCACTGGGATGACCTGAGGATTTTTCTTGAGGTCGCGCGGATGGGATCCATCAGCGGCGCGGCTAAACGTTTAGGAGTACAGCATTCCACTGTGTCGCGGCGAATGCGCACGCTTGAATCCAAACTGGGCACCCGCCTCATTAATCGGCGTAAGTCCGGTTATGAACTGACAGAGGCAGGCGAAGAGCTGCAAATGTCCGCACGCAAGATCGAGGTTGAAATTCTTGGCTTTGAAGGCGCGCGAAGCGGGCAGGACAATGAACCGGCTGGTGAGCTGCGGGTTTCGGCCATCAACAACATGGCGTCAACTATCCTGATGCCGGTCCTTGCGCGTTTCAGTCAAGCACATCCGTCCATCGAATTTCACGTGCAAGTCACCAACCGTTTCGTGAAACTGGCCGAGCGCGACGCGGATATTGCCATTCGTCTGACCAACTCGCCGCAGGAAACCCTGATCGGTACCCATCTGGTGTCGGTCGCGTCCGCCGTTTATGGCTCTCACGAGTATCTTGGCGCGCTGAAATCGAAGGCCGAGCCAGAAAGATGGCTGGGCGTCACTTGCTGCAACTTCCACTCGTCCTGGACGAAAGAGGCCTGTCCAAGCGGCGATCACCGATTTTATGTCGATGACACGCTGTTGACACTGGCGGCGTTAAAGTCAGGTGCAGGACTGGCTTATCTGCCTTGTTTCATGGGAGACGCGGATCCAGAACTTGCCCGCGCGCGCGCGCCCGATCCGCGCCACGATCTGGGCCTTTGGCTGGTCTATCACCAAGATTTGCGCCGCACCGGACGCGTACGCCTATTCCGCGAGCATATGCAGCGCGAAATCAGAGCAATGGCAGACATATTTGAGGGAAATCCGCGGCCACCGTCGGCGACGGCTGCGATTATTTCGGCAGCGGACCGATCATCATGATCATTTGACGGCCCTCCATCTTGGGCATGTTTTCAACCTTGCCAATGTTTTTGACGTCTTCTGCCACCCGTTCGAGCAACTCGCGCCCCAGGTTTTGATGCGCCATTTCGCGTCCGCGAAACCGCATGGTTATTTTGCACTTGTCGCCGTTTTCAAGAAACTTGAACACGTTGCGCATTTTGACGTCGTAGTCGTGGGTGTCGGTGTTCGGGCGAAACTTGATTTCCTTGACCTCGATAATCTTCTGCTTTTTACGGGCCTCGCTGTCGCGTTTCTGTTGTTCGTATTTGAACTTGCCGAAATCCATGATCTTGCACACGGGCGGATTGGCGTTGGGTGAAATTTCGACCAGATCAAGCCCGGCCTCGTCTGCCAGTTCCATCCCGTGGGCCGGGGTGGTTAATCCGACGTTTTCGCCGTCGGCGCCAATAAGGCGAATTTCGGAATTATCAATACGGTCATTGACGCGGGGGCCGGTGTCGCGCTGAATCGGCGCTTTGTGAGGTCTGCGGGCTATGAGTTTCGAGTCCTTTGTGGTTTGAAACAGTTTAGGCTACCTAATCGCGCAAAACGGCAGGATCAAGGCTTGCGTCTCTAGTGGATAACATTAGCATCGAGGTCAATAGCGCGATGATATGTCTGCGGAATTAACACCTGGCTGTAACTTTGGTTGCGGTTTTCGTAATATTAGGGCATCAGCGGCGGGAAACGCATGGGATACGCTTTATGCAAAATAGGTTTTTGCGCGATGGCCTGCGCGACATTGCACACACCGGGGAGGAAACATGTCTAAAGTAAACTGGCTTATTTTAATTTTGGTCATCGCTGTGGGAGGTCTGATCTACTCCAACAACGAAAAGCAAAAACAAGTTGATGCACGCGACGCAGCCATGGCCGAAACGGCCGCCGTACAAAAAAAGCTGGACGGTATGACCGCCGCGCGCGACGCTTTGCAGGCCAAGCTGACGTCGAGCGAAGCCACCGTGGCCACGGCGCTTGGCGCCCAAAAATCGGCTGAAGACGGCGCTGTCACTGCCCGGCAGGCCTCTGACGCGGCGATGGCCGCAGCCGAGGCACTGCAAACTGAAGCCATGAACGCACAACAGCAAGCCGAAGCGGCCAGTGCCGCAGCTGCCGCCGACCGAGTCGCGGCGGAAAACGCCGCCGGTGTTGCCAGGGCCGCCGTTGCGCAGGCCACCGAAGCCGCGAACACCGCTGCAACTGCCGCCGCTGCCGCCGGTAAGTCAGCCGAATTTGCAGCTGCGTCTGCTACGGCCAAAGCAGCCGAAGAAGCAGCCAAGAAAGCCGCCGAAGAGGCCGAAGCAGCCCGCAAGGCCGCCGAAGATGCCGAAGCCGCGCGGCAAGCCGCCGCTGAGGCCGAAGCCGAGCGTCAGCGCCAGTTGGAAGAAGAGGCCGATTCGACCAACAGCGATAATTAGAAACCGACCGGCGGTGCCGGCGGGCCATACCCTGTCAAGCACAGCCCCGTCAGAGCATGGCTGCGTGGCGTGGCCCGTGTCAGCGATTGCGCTGTCCGCGCCGGATATATCGGCAAGCCTGAAAGCGTGTGCCGGTATGGCCGCCTTGACCGGGTGCGTGATCGCGCCCTACTTCAGGTCAGGTGCCAGGGATTCGATTGCCAGAGCACTGACAACATCCTGCAAAGACATAACCTTTGAGTCTTTAAAGCCAAGTCGCCGCACCGACACGCTGCGGGCTTCCACCTCGCGCATGCCAACCGCCAGTATCACCGGCACCTTGCTTAACGAGTGTTCACGCACCTTGTAGTTGATCTTTTCGTTGCGCACGTCGGCCTCGGCGCGCAGTCCTTTGGCTTTTAGCGCCGTCACGACGTCCTGCACAAATTCGTCCGCATCCGACACAATGGACGCCACCACGATCTGGCGCGGTGCCAGCCACAGCGGGAAGTGTCCGGCGTGGTTTTCAATCAGAATACCCAAAAAACGTTCGAATGATCCCAGGATGGCGCGGTGCAACATGACCGGTGTGTGTTTGGCGCCGTCCTCGCCCACATATTCGGCGTCCAGACGTTCGGGCAGCACGAAATCCGCCTGCAACGTGCCAAGTTGCCATTGCCGCCCAATGGCGTCGGTCAGTTTGAAATCAAGCTTGGGGCCGTAAAACGCCCCTTCTCCCGGGTCCACCTCGTAGGGCAGGTCGAGCGCCCTGATCGCGCTTTCCAGCGCCGCTTCGGCGCGGTCCCAAACCGCGTCAGACCCGGCCCGCACATCGGGACGGGTGGAAAATTTGATCTCAAAACGCTCAAATCCCAGGTCGTGGTACACCCGCGTCAGCAGTTCGATAAACTGTTTGGTTTCTCCCGCGATCTGATCCTCAGTGCAGAATATATGCGCGTCGTCTTGCGTAAATCCACGTACCCGCATCAGCCCGTGCATGGACCCCGAGCTTTCATAGCGGTGGCACGAACCGAATTCCGCCAACCGCAGCGGCAGGTCGCGGTATGATTTCAGCCCCTGATTATAAACCTGCACATGACAGGGGCAGTTCATCGGTTTCAGCGCATTTGTGCGTTTCTCGTTGGCATGTTCCTCGTCAATCTCGGTGATGAACATGTTCTCGCGATATTTGTCCCAATGCCCCGAGGCCTCCCACAGCTTGCGATCCACCACCGAGGGTGTGTTGATTTCCAGATACCCGTCGGCGGTCTGACGGCGGCGCATATAGTCCTGCAAGGTTCGGTACAAGGTCCAGCCGCCCGGGTGCCAGAAAATCATGCCCGGCGCTTCTTCCTGCAGATGAAACAGGTCCATGGACTTGCCCAGCTTGCGGTGGTCGCGCTTTTCCGCCTCTTCAAGCATGGTGAGATGCGCTTTCAGGTCGTTTCTGTTCAGAAACGCTACGCCGTAAATGCGCTGCAACATCTTGTTGTTGCTGTCGCCGCGCCAGTAAGCCCCGGCGACCGACATCAGCTTGAAGGCGTCTGCGGGCACCTGTCCGGTGTGCACCAGATGCGGGCCACGACACAGATCCTGCCAATCTCCGTGCCAATACATGCGCAGATCTTCGCCATCGGGAATCATCCCCACCAGCTCCACCTTGAACGGCTCTTCATTGTTCTCAAAATACTCAATGGCGCGGGCGCGCGACCACAGTTCGGTCGTTACCGGTTCACGCTTGTTGATGATCTCGCGCATTTTCTTTTCGATCACGCCAAGGTCTTCGCTGGAAAACGGTTCGTTGCGGTCAAAATCATAATAGAACCCGTTTTCGATGACCGGCCCGATGGTGACTTTGACGTCCGGCCACAGTTCCTGCACCGCGCGCGCCATGATATGCGCGGTGTCGTGGCGGATCAGTTCCAGCGCCTGAACGTTGTCTTTCATGGTATGAATGGCGAAATCGGCGTCGGATTCAATCGTGCGCGACAGGTCGCGGTGCTGCCCGTTCACCGTGCACGAAATCGCGGCCTTGCCCAAAGATTTGGAAATATCGCGGGCGACGTCCATGCCGGTCACGCCACGGGAATATTTTCGCTGATTGCCATCGGGAAGGGTGAGGGTGATTTCGGCCACGAGCGGCGCTCCTTGTCGGTTCGACGCCTACAAAACGCCCGGTTGCACAATGGCGTGGTTATTGACTTGTCGCCCGGTTCTGTCAACATCGAAAGATTATTTAAAAATTGATCTCAAAGAGGTGCGTTGTGTCAGACAAAACATCGGAATCACCTGAAAATGACCCCGAAGAACCGCCCGCAGAAGAACCGCCCGCAGAAGAACCGCCCGCAGAAGAACCGCCCGCAAAAGATCCGCCCGCAAAAGCGACATGGATTTCGCCGGAGAAATGGACGGCCTGGCTCAAATTTGGTTTGCTGGCGGCGTTTCCTTTTTATCTGGTGCTGGACTACGGGATCGGGCACGTATTCACCACAGACCGGATTGAATACCGCGAAAAACTTTGTTTCACATTTGAGGATGAACTGGACGAAGCGGCCCGCCAAAACGGTTTGCCGGTCACGATCTTGGGAAAATTTAATCATTTCCTGCGCTGCGGTGCGATCGATGAGATCAGTTTTCTGGGCGGAAAAATCAGCAACGACCGGATTATCAGGAAAAAACAGGAGAGAACCGAGGAAAACGCGGCCACGCTGGCAGTCATCGCGGATGTGCAACGGCGGATCGAGACATTGGAAACCACGCCACCCTCGAGCGGCGAAGTCAGCGCCTTAGTGTCGTCGCTTGAGGACGCGCGCGTATCATTGGTGCAGTCCGTCGAAAACGGTGAACGGGGCATTGCACGACTGGAACAAAGCTCGCCATCGCTGGTTCCCGATTCTTCCCGTTGGTTGCTGGTGGCCGGGGCTGACAAGACCCCGGATCAAGCCGCCGTTCAGGCGCGGGTGATTGCCAGGCTGGTTGCGGAATTTTCGCAAGCCACGCGCGCACCCGACCGCCAGGGTACCGTGATGATTCTGGACAGAAACGGCGCGTTCAGAACGGTCGTGCAGTTTGGCAGTCGCAGTGCCGCGCGCGCGGCGTCCGCCGAGATGAAATCAAAGCTTAAATACGGCGGCTACGTACGCGAGCAGGGGGGCTGGTGCCCGGATCCAACTCCGATTGACCCGATCGAGGGGTTCGAGTCTTTTTCGTGCGTGAACGGCTGACTTAACCATAGTCCCCACCTAAAAGTATATTCAGATTTCGGTCGGCCTTTCGACAACCGCGTCGCTATTGTGCAATTTATCGTGGCAAAACAGCTTATGACTTCTGCAGATTGTCCCTAAATCGCAAGGCGGCGCGATGCCCACACCCAATTCTTTCAAAACCACGGACGGGCGCACCATCGCCTACCACCTGCTTGACGGGCAGGGCCCCGGCGTTGTTTTCCTTGGCGGGTTCAAATCGGATATGGAGGGTACCAAGGCGCTTTATTTGCAGGACTGGGCCCGCGAGAACAATCGCGCCTACCTGCGCTTTGACTATTCCGGGCACGGTCAATCGTCCGGCGCATTTGAAGACGGGTGCATCGGCGACTGGGCGGCAGACGCCATGGCTGCGATCTCTGCTTTGACAGCGGGAAAGCACATCCTTGTCGGGTCGTCCATGGGTGGGTGGATTGCGCTTTTGGTAGCGCGCGCCTTGCCGGACAGGGTTGCTGGTCTGGTCGGTATCGCCAGCGCGCCCGATTTTACCGAGGACAGCCTGTGGGCCGGTTTTTCGGCGGCTCAAAAAGCTGCGCTTGATCAAAACGGCCAACTGGAACTGCCCACCGAATATGACGACGACCCCTATGTGATCACCAAACGGCTGATCGACGACGGACGCGCGCAACTGATTTTACGCACGCCGCTGAACCTGCCGTTTCCCGTACGCTTTTTGCAGGGCACCGCCGATGAAGACGTGGATCAGAGCGTCGCGCTGCGCTTGCTTGACCACGCCAGTGGCGACGATATCCGCCTGACGCTGGTCAAGGGCGCCGATCACCGTTTTTCCAGCCCCGGGCAGCTATTGATGATTCGCAAAGCCATCCACGCGGTCACCATGGCAATCAGGGCGTAAAGGCTTGAAACCGCTTGATATCCTGATGGCCATTTCGGTGCCCGTGATCTGGGGCATGGGATTTACACTGGCCAAAGTGGCATTCGTCTATGCCGCATTCCCGCCGATCCTGCTGATGGCGTTGCGGTTCACGCTGACCGCGCTGGTGCTGGTGTGGTTCGTCAAACCGCCTTGGGGGCAAATGCGGCCGATTTTCTGGATCGCGGTGGTCAGCGCCACCATTCAGTATTCGCTGACCTTCACGGGCCTGACCGGTATCGATGCCAGCACCGCCATCATCGTCGTGCAACTGGAATTTCCGTTCATGGCGCTTCTGGCGGTAATATTCCTGAAAGACCGCCTGAGCGCCCGAAGGATTTTGGGCATCATCATTGCCTTTGGCGGCATCGTCATGATTGCGGGGCAGCCCGAATTGGCCGGTGATTTGAAGTACGTGGCCATGGTCGCAGCTGGCGCCATGACGTGGGCGGTTGGGCAAATCATGATCAAGCGGCTTAAAACGCCGGTGGGTGGTTTCACGTTGATTGCGTGGGTAGCCATGTTTGCCGCACCGCAACTTTTTCTGGCGTCGTGGCTGTTTGAGGATAACCAGATCGAGATTATCCGTACCACCAGCTGGATCGGTTGGGGCGTCGTTGTTTACCTGGGGCTGGTGATGACGGCTTTGGGTTACGCCATCTGGTATCACCTGCTGGGGAAATTTCCCGTTAGTCGTATCGGCCCTTTCCTGATGCTGTTGCCGGTCGCGTCGATCGCGGGCAGCATGGTCATGCTGGGCGAACGCCTGAGTCTGATCGAAGGTCTGGGGGCGGCGATCGTTATTGGCGGGGTCTGGGTCGTGACCAGCCAAAGAGAGCCGGAATCACTCTAAAGCAACACGCCGACTACCACCATCATCAACCCGAACGCCGACAACAACAGCGCCCCCAGATTAAGCACGACAATCTTTTGCAGGCGCGCTTTCATTTCGGCGTCGGGCAGGCCCGCGCGTTTGGCGCGCACAGCCAGAAAGATGCAATATCCCAGACCAATCAAGCCTGAAAAGGCGACGACGGTGCCGCTGATGACCAATATATCCATGGCTTTGCTCCTTGCTGCGCGAGTGGCCTAAAGAAATACACCATCAAGAGCAAGCCAAGCCTTGCGACCAAAGAAAGGCAACGCTAATCAAGGGTTTTCGCGCACAGCTAAGGACAGCCAAAATGGATGACACTCCAACAGACAACAGTTACCGCGTGACCGCTGACGAATTGCGTGCATTTGTTGAACGTTTCGAGCGACTTGAGGTCGAGAAAAAAGACCTGGCCGACGCCCAGAAAGAGGTGATGGCCGAGGCGAAGTCGCGTGGCTACGACACGCGGGTGCTGCGCAAACTGATCGGGATGCGCAAACGCGACCCGCAGGATTTGTCCGAAGAAGAGGCAGTTCTGGATCTGTACCGCGAAGCTCTGGGCATGTAATCCTGCCGCCGTCACGGCGATATGAAATCAACCCCGGGCATACGTTCTATCGTATATAGATCGTCCTCATAAATATTGGTCAACTCGTCGACGAACTCTGCCGACCAGCCGGGGCAATCGAGTTCGATCTCGACCTCTCCGGCGATTTCAAACTTATCCAGAAACGCGCTGAGAATACGCCGTCGCTGGCTTTCGTTGGCGGGGGGGTGCGACTGCAGGTAAACGCGCATGCGCTCGATCCCCTCGGCGGTCATGATCGTGGCAATGAAATCGTCAATGCCCTGAAGTTCAACAGAATTGTCGTGATCAGCAATCGATTGAATCAGCTCACGCCAGATAAAAGGCGTGTCTTCGTTGCTCCAAATTTTTAGTGGCACACCCGGTAAATACGCGTGGATCCGCCCGACCACTTCGGACCACAGCAACGTGCGGGGATCGGTCAGCGCCATGTAGGCCTCAAAGGACTCGGTTTGCAGGCGTTCAAAACAGGCGGGAAGAAACGTGGCAGGATTGCGAATGGACATGCAAAATTCAACATCGCAGTTTGGAAACAGATTGCGCAGTTTCGCCACTTTCTCACCGGCTTCGGCATAAAGCTGGTCTTCGGTCAGGACACGGTGCGGATTGCACAGAAAAGCCTCGTTGCTCAGGATCACGCGCGACGGGTTGTCGGTTTCGATTATGGATCGAAGTAACAAGTCCTGCGTCGCGCTGTTGGCCGGCTGGCCCCCGGTAGCGGCCAGCGTTTCGCGCACGATCGGGCGAAAATTTCCCGGGTTGGGCACAGCAATACCCTGCGTTGCCAACAGCGCACGATTTTTGTTCAGGCATCTCAATATCTGCCCGTCATCCGTGCAGTGGGCACCGATGTGAAAGACTATCTGCATAGGTTATTGATCTTTGCCTGTAAAAAGACCCGCTTTCCTGCCATTATAGAGCGCTTTTATAGACAGGGAAACAGCTTTCCGTTAAGGCGCAGCGCAATGGTTGAGCAAATTCATCAGATTAATACAACCCGCCGCCGCGCAGGATGGCGTGTGCCTTTGGACATATGGTCGCTCGGGACTGTGGTGATTGCGTTGATCGTGCTGCTACCGGTCGCGTCGGTGATATGGATTGGGCTGCATCCGGTCGACAATATCTGGCCGCATCTTCTGGCCACGACGCTGCCCCGCTATGTCATCAATACGCTGATCCTGATGGTGGGAGTCGGGGTGCTCAGCGCCGTTGTGGGTACGGGTGCGGCGTGGATTGTGGTCATGTATCGCTTTCCCCTGCGCGGGGTGTTGCAGTGGGCTTTACTTTTGCCGCTGGCGATACCGGCCTATATCGGCGCCTATGCACTGGTGGATTTTCTGGAATTCGCCGGACCGGTTCAGGGGGCCTTGCGGGCGGTATTCGGCTGGACCTCGGCGCGCGACTATGCGTTTCCCGAAATCCGCTCCCGTGGCAGCGCGATTCTTGTTCTGACCTCTGCGCTGTATCCTTATGTATTTTTGCTGGCACGCGCCGCGTTTCGCGAACAATCTGTCGGCGTGTTGGAAGTGGCGCGCGCCCTGGGGTGCGGCGCCTGGGGGGCCTTTTTCCGTGTGGGATTGCCGCTGGCGCGTCCGGCCATCGCGGCGGGCGTGGCCATCGTGATGATGGAGACCGTGAACGATTTTGGCACGGTTGAATTTTTTGCCGTGCAAACGCTGACCACGGGAATCTTTGCGGTCTGGCTGGAAGGCTCTAACGCCGGAGGTGCCGCACAAATCGCCATGGTAATTCTGGGTCTGGTGCTGGTTCTGGTGGCGCTGGAGAAAACCAGCCGCCGCAAGATCAGGTTTTACCGCACCACCCGCCGCGCCACGCCCATTGCGCCCGTGGATTTGCACGGCGTCAAGGCCGCGCTGGCGCTGTTGCTGTGTTTGCTGCCGTTCGTGTCGGGATTTATCCTGCCCGCCAGCGTGATCGGATATCATGCGCTGATCAATGCCGGATTATGGGCGGAACCCGCATTATACGCAGCGCTTTGGAACACGGTCTGGGTCGGCGGGACGGCGGCTTTGATTACTGTGACCGGCGGGGTGTTTCTGGTCTATGGCGTGCGGCTGACAGGGCGGCGGTTGCTGCGTCTGTTACTTCCGGCCACCACCATCGGCTACGCCGCGCCCGGCGCGGTGTTGGCGCTGGGGTTGCTGATACCTCTGGCGCGGGCCGATCACTGGATCGCCGACGGCATTGAACGGCTGACCGGTGTCGACCCCGGCCTGATGCTGACAGGGTCTGCCTTTGCCATCATTCTGGCCTATTCGGTGCGGTTTTTCGCCATCGCGCAGGGCGCCGTAGATGCGGCCATGGGGCGGATTTCGCCGTCGCTGCCCATGGCGGCGCGTTCGCTTGGAGAAGGCAGTGGCGGCACGTTGTGGCGGGTGCATTTCCCGCTGATCCGTGGATCGCTTGCCACGGCGTTGTTGTTGGTCTTTGTCGACAGCGTCAAGGAACTGCCGGCAACGCTTTTGCTGCGCCCGTTTAATTTTGATACGCTGGCCACGCGGGTGTTCGACGCAGCGTCGCTGGAAAACCTTGGCGAGGCCGCGCCCGCCGCCATCGTGGTGATGCTGGTCGGTGTTGGAGCCGTGCTGCTGCTGGCCCGTGCGTCGCGCTGAAATCCAAAGATCAAGGGACGGGTGTACCGGCGACTGGCGCGCTTTTGAACCCGTGTGAACAGAAATGATTTGTCCAGCACAGGTAGCCGGTGACACAACAACCGTTGATCGCCGTTACCCGCCCCGTGGCACTGCAAAGGAACCCCATGATAAAATCTTCGACATTGCGCCGGCCGTTGCTGGCGTTGGTGATGTGCGCGCTTGCCGGTTATCAGGGGGCCACCGCACAGGCAAATGACGGCATGTTCGCCGCGAGCGAACAGTTGTTCACCGGCACCGGCGACGAACGCCTCGATAGCCTGAAAACCATGATGGCGCGCGGCAACCCCGATATGCTCGCGACGATTATTCTGGCTTTGCGCTTTGGGCTTTATGACCCGGACGCGCTTAACTGGGCGGCTGCCGGGATCACGGGGTCCGAAGGCACGGGGTGGTTTGACTGGATGCTCTGGCAAGAGTCCCACCCCGAACACGCCGCGCATCCGTCCTATGGTCACTTCAAACTGGAACTTTATAAGCTGATCGACAGTAATTTCTCGCGTTTCTTGAACGATGCGACGATCGCGCCGGACAAAATGAAAATCCGGCTGGAAGAAATCACCTGGGGTGGCGTCAAAGTCGATGGCATCCCGTCTTTGGACAATCCGGCATTTTTAGCTGCGGATGACGCAGAATATTTGCGCGACACCGATCTTGTGTTCGGCGTGAATATCAACGGCGACGCCCGTGCCTATCCGCTGCGCATCATGGGGTGGCACGAAATGTTCAACGACGTGATCGGTGGCGTGCCGGTGGC
>CAZPQL010000073.1:0-13457 GCA_964588725.1 uncultured Rhodobacterales bacterium | reverse complement strand
GACCTTGAAGCCACCACCCCATGAGGCCAGTCACTGGACCGTTCGGGCGATGGCCAAAGTGGTCGGACTAAGCGCATCAAGCGTGCATGAAATATGGAAATCCCACGGATTAAGCCCACATCGCTGGCGGCAGTTCAAGCTGTCAAACGACCCGGAATTTGCGAAAAAACTGCGCGAGGTGGTTGGCCTTTATGTATCCCCTCCGGCCCATGCGGTGGTGCTTTCGGTTGATGAAAAGTCGCAAATTCAGGCACTTGACCATTGCCCGGCAGGGCATGTTTACATGCCCGAGAGGGGGTACGCAACCAGGGTTGCCACTGAAGAAAGGCCGTGGCCAGACCCTCACCCATGACTATAAACGCATCGGCACAACCACCCTGTTTGCAGCCCTCAATGTGCTGGATGGCAGCGTGATGTCGAAAAACATGCAACGCCAACGACATCAGGAGTTTCTGAGCTTTCTCGAGCAGATTGAAAGCCAGGTTCCAAAGGACAGGAAAATCCATGTCATTCTCGACAATTACGGCACGCACAAGCACCCCAACACCCGGGCCTGGCTGGCCCGTCATCCGCGCTGGACTTTCCATTTCATCCCAACCTCAAGTTCATGGCTGAATGCGGTCGAAGGCTTCTTTGCCAAACTCACCCGAAGGCGGTTGAAAAACGGTGTGTTCAAATCCGTCGGTGAACTGAAGGGCGCAATCGACCGGTTCATAGCTGAACACAACGACACCGAAGCAAAGCCATTCGTTTGGAAAGCAGACCCTGACGAAATAATCGCCGCAAGAAATCGAGGGTTCCAAATGTTGGAATCAATCCACTAGTTTTTCTTTGGCCTCTGCCAGTGAACTGAAAAGTGTTTCATTTAGGCACTCATCACGCAGCTTGCCGTTAAAGCTTTCGATGAATGCGTTTTGCGTTGGTTTTCCCGGCGCGATGTAATGCCAGTCGATCCCGGTGCCCTGAACCCATCTCAGAATGGCCATGCTGGTAAATTCGGTACCGTTGTCTGAGACAATCGTGCCCGGCAGGCCACGTTCTGCAACAACCCTATCCAACTCCCGTGTGACACGCAGGCCGGACAGGGATGTGTCCGCCGCCAGCGCCAGGTTCTCACGGGTGCAATCATCCACGACGGTCAGGATGCGGAACCGGCGACCGTCTGTGAATGCATCAGACACAAAATCCAGGCTCCAACGTTGGTTTGGACCATCCGGCAGCATCATTGGCTTTCTGGTGCCCAATGCCCGCTTACGGCCGCCTCTGCGGCGCACCTGAAGCTTTTCTTCGCGATAGATGCGCCTTAACTTCTTGTGGTTAACCATGTGACCCTCCCGTTCGACCATGACGTGGATTCGTCGATAGCCGAACCGACGGCGTTCTCGGGAAACACGCTTGATCGCAGCTCGAAGTTCAGCATCATCAATGCGAACCGGCTGATACCGCACCATCGATCGGTCTACTCGCAAGACATTACACGCCCGCCGCTGGCTTACCTGATATTCATCACACAGATGGGCCACTGCTTTCGGCTTGGCAGCGGGCGTCACCATTTTTTTGAGTTCACATCCCTCAGCATCGCGTTGTCCAGCATTTGCTCCGCCAGCAGCTTCTTCAGTCGGGCGTTCTCAGATTCCAATGCTCGCAACTTCTTTGCATCAGACGGCTCCATGCCGCCATACTTCGATTTGTATTTATAAAAGGTACCCTGGCTGATCCCATAGCGCCTGCACACGTCAGCAGTCCTCTCGCCGGATTCCTGTTCCTTGATCATCTGAATGATCTGTTCGTCGGTAAATCTTGCTTTCATTGGTCCGTCCTTTGGTTGGGCGGACTCTACACTAAACTGGAGGAGTTCTAGGGGCGCAGGTCAAGGTATTGGCCAGCAAGGTCAGACTGTGACCTTCAGGAACATTCCCTAAAAACGCAAAACGCCGCCCCAAAAGGAGCGGCGTTTTGTGTTACTATGTTTCAAGAACGTTGCCGTTCTTATTAGGTTTGGCGGTGACGCTAGATACCCAACCTATTGAGATCAAATTTCAAAGTTTTCCCTTTGGTTCTCAAGACTATCGTTTCGGGGGTCGGAACACAATTTTCGTCGAGTTCAAAACCGGCATAGTTGCCTGTTCCATCGTCTTGAGCGAGTCTATAATTTAGTCCACAAACCAGATCGAAATGATATTCTCCAACGCGCCCTGGAGGCCCACCCATTCCCCAAATGACCCAAGTTTCTTTCAGATTTGCAGGTTTTACGCCGATAGTTGCCGTTTTCAGGGTAAGTTTATTAACCCCCCCTTCTGCCGAGGAAGCTTGTTTCGTTGATACGAAACCATGGCCATCAACATGGAACCTAAATAATCCGGTGTGGGCAATGGCAAAATTGTAGTCGATGTTTTTTATGACGCCTACCAGATTGGAGTCCAAAATTCTTCTATCTCCACTCGTTTTGGTAATTCTCCAAACTCCCGTAAAGCCTTTTCTCTCGACATTCATGTAGGTTGTCAAAAATATTAGAGAAGAGCCAAATCCCTTGGCTGTCCCGGCCCTGCCGGACTCAACATTTCCACGTCCATCAACAAAAAACCCAAAGTCCTCCCCCTCTGCATCACCAAGACGTAAGGAATACATCCCTGGGCGAAGAAAAACTTTTTCGATAGTAGGGGGGGGCCTTCGTTCCCCCAAATCGCTTCGTTATGGGATGTCGTTTCGTATTATCATAAATCTTCCAATGTCCGGCATAAACACCCGGAACAATCCAGATTGGGAACCTCCCATTCTCGTCAGGCTCTTTTGCACACCCTGACAGCAACAAAACTAAAGAAATCGAAAGCATTTTGAACAAAAGGAGTAGTTTTCCCATAGCGTTAGCCCCAATTGACGAATTTGTTGTCCCAAATACCGCAAAACAACGCAGTAAGCGTCCAGGACCTACACCTCTGAACTATAATTCCAGGGCATCAACTCGTCTAGTCTGTTGATTTTGTGGTCGGCGACGCGCTCTAGAACCCAGGTGAGCCATGCCTTTGGATCGACCTTGTTCAGCTTGGCGGTTTCGATCAGAGTGAAGGCGATAACCATTGAATTACCACCGCTCTTTGAACCAGCAAACATCCAGTTTTTACGTCCGATAGCGACGGGATTCATGGCGCGTTCGGCCGTATTATTATCCAGCTCTAGAAAACCATTGTCGGGTAAGGCCGTGTTTTAGGCATGCGGCCAGGCTGGACACGCAAAAATCATTTGTCATCAGCAGTTTCGTCGGGGGAATGGGATGAAAACCCACCCCAGAAATCCGCCTGTTTGCGCTGACATCCCGAGCAACGCGCCTAGCGCGTGTTCCGTCTATGCTGCGATTGATATCATTTGGATCGCGCATTTGGGTTTTGGCGGAGTTCGGCGGCAGGGCGCTGAAATATAGAAGAAAAACAGGACCGAACCGGAAAAGGCGAGGTTCGCCCAAACTGAGACTTAAGGCCATTCTGAGCCTAGCTTCGGCGAGGCGGCGCGTCTAAGAGGTTCGGTCGATTTCCGCAATCCCTTTTGATAACACGGAAAAATCCGTGCCCGTCAGGGCGGTGTCACTGGTTCGCAATGGGCAAGTGGCGGAGAGACAGGGATTCGAACCCTGGGAGCCCGCAAAGGCTCAACGGTTTTCGAGACCGCCCCGTTCGACCACTCCGGCACCTCTCCTTGCACCGCGGTTCATAAGATTGGGACCGCGTCGGGGCAAGCGGAATATTGAACGTGGTTCAGATCAGATAAAATTGACGTAATCGATGGCATCGAACGTGAAGTCCACAGGGACACGCACAGTTCGCAGGGCGCAGACATATTGTGGATGACTCTGTGAGGTGGCTGTGGCAGGTGAGTCGTGGACGGCCAAACAGTGGTATTTGACGCAACAGCATGACACCCAAAGAAATACTGAATCTGGCGCAGCAGGCGGTCGAGGCCGGTGATCTGACGCGGGCAGCGCAGTTCTATCGTCAGGTTTTGGCATCGGCCCCCAAACACGCCAAAGCGTTGAAAGGGTTACGTAAAGTAGAACGATTGGCGCCAACTAATGCGCGATCGGTTGACCAGAACGACGTCAGTCAGGCGCTATCGCTGATACAAAGCGGATCGTTCAAGAGCGCCGATATATTGCTGAACGATCTGATCGAACGTGCCCCGACTTTGCCGGTCCTGTTCAATCTGCGCGCCATAGCATTGAGCAATCTGTCCAATAATGACGGCGCGCTCGCGAGTTTTGAAACGGCGGTGGCGCTGGAACCGGCAAATGGCGAATATCGCAATAATCTGGCGTTGAAACTCAAGGAAACCGGCCAGACAGACAAGGCAGTCAAGCAATTGCAGACGGTGATCAGGCGGTATCCCAACTATGCCGAGGCGCATTTCAATCTGGGAACTGTTTACGACGCAAGAGATGATTTCGAACAGGCCGAGCGTAGCTTTCAGACGGCGGTCAGGTTGCAGCCCAACTTTGAACTGGCCTGGCGTGAGTTGGGAAAATTGCTGGCAACTCACGGTCAACGCGCGCGTGCGGCGGACTGTTTGCACAAGGCGATTGCGCTGAGCCCGGACAGCTATTTTGCATATGTCGCGCTGGTCAAAATCGAAAAGCCAAGCGCTGACAGTGTGATCACACACAAACTTGTTGATTTCGCCAGAGCGGGTATTCTGACGGGTCTTGATCTGGCGGTGGTGTGTTTTGCACTTGGCAAGATATTTGAGGACAACGCCGATTATGCGCGGTCCTTTGCTTATTACGAACAAGGCAACGCGCTGCAGCGCGCGTTTGGCGATTACAGTATCGCATCAACCGGGGCCGAATTCCAATCTTTACAGCGGATTTACACCGGCGGTAGCGACACGGCTGTAGCCCAGAACCGGCACACAGTGCCGCAACCCATATTTATTGTCGGGATGAACCGCTCGGGCACCTCGCTGATCGAGCAGATGCTGGCGTGCCACAGCGACGTTCATGGCGGTGGCGAGCTTGAAACCATTAACGATCTGGCGCAGGACATAAATGCAGGGCAGGCGATGCCCGATGCAGATGCGATCAGGACTTTCGCCCGGGCGTATCTTAGTCACATCGGGACAATCAGCGACCGGCTATTTTTTACCGACAAAATGCCGTCCAATTTCAAGTGGATAGGGCTGATCCGGGCAGCCTTTCCCACCGCGCCGATTATTTACATGCGCCGCGAGGCCCGCGATCTGTGCTTTTCCAATTTCAAGGCGTCTTTTGGCGTGACCGGCCACATGTATGTTTATGATCAGGTTGAATTGGCGGCTTTTCATAACATGTTCGGCGATCTGATGGATCATTGGCTGCGGGTGCACGGCGATACCATCCTGACGCTGGATTATGAGGCGCTGATTGACGACACAGAGGCACAGGCGCGGCGTGTACTGGCGTTTTGTGGGCTGGACTGGCAAGACGAGGTGCTGAATTTCCACCAATCGGCCCGTGCGGTGCGCACGCTCAGTCAGGATCAGGTGCGCGCGCCGATCTACCGCACATCACTTGGCGCGTGGGAAAATTATGCGCCCTATCTGGCGCCGCTGCTAAAAACGCTGGATGCCGGGGATGCCGCCAACACCGAATAACCCATGCCTAATCGGGCAAGCGCCCTGCTGCGCTGATCACGTTGATCAGCGGTGCAAGCTGCGTCTCATAGCGCCGCCACGATTGCACAGATGTGGTGTATATTTCATTGCGAACCTGCGACACGCTTGCGGTTCTGACGGCGCGTTTGGATGTATGAAACGTCAGCACCGCGTCTTCCCATTCCAATTCGCAATAATCCAGCAACTGGCGGCTCTGGGTCTCGGGGTCGCCGACCAGTGATTCATAGGAACAGTCGTGTATCTCGCCGGGAAATTGCGCGTGCCAGTGATCCATGAGGTCGCGATACATGACGTAAAACGCGCCCAATTCGCGCAGATCGTAGACGTACTGATTGCCGCCCGTATCGAAATATTGTTTGTAGTTTGACAGGCACGAATCGCGCGGGTCACGCGTCATGTGCACGATTTTGGCGTCGGGAAATACGGTTTTTATCAGGCCGATATGACGAAAGTTCATCGGCATTTTGTCGGTGACGCGCGGCGCGTTCAAGCCTGCCAACCGCAGTTTTTGACAATAGTCGTCGCCCGTCTCAACGATCCATTTCCGCTCGTCGCCCACTTGGCCGCCCAAATAGTTATGCGTATAATTTTGGAAATGTGTCAGCTCGCCGCCACCGTCTATTTGACTGTGCGAGGCCAGCATCTGTTCCACCATCGACGTACCAGAACGGTTCATACCGACAATGAAAATGGGCTTGTTCAATGACGATTCTGTATTTTTATAGGCGCTGTAAAATTGCGGGGCGAAGGCGGATTTAATGCGCGCAAATTCGTCGCGCTGTGCGGCCGTGCTGTAAGATAATTGCGCGCGTCTGGCTTTGTTGGCTTTGTCCAAATGCGCGAACGCATGCGCGTCGTCACCAATGTCTTCCAATGCTTTGGCCAGCGCAAAATTCAGATGGATCACCGCATTATTGTCGTCAGGGTTTTCCTGCAGTAGCGTGCGCATCGTGTCGATCTGCGGGTCACCGGTTGCATAAGTTATCTGCTCGCCCATACTGCGGTAGGCTTGAAAAAAGTGCCGGTTTAGTTTCAGAGCTGTGCGGTAATGGGTCAGACTATCGTCCCGACGCCCCATATTGCCCAATAAGACCGCCAGATGATAATGATTTTGCGCGGGGTCCGGGCTGTTTGGCTGGTGGTGTTCCAACAGGGAAATTGCGTCGTCAAAACGCCATAAATCGGTGTAGCAGCGTGCCAGATGGTCGACGACTTCCTGAGTGTCGGGATATTTCCGCAAGAGCGGCTCAAGAAATTCAACGGCCTGTGCGGCGTCACCCATCTCTTCGAGCGCACGGCACTTTCCCATTTCGGCGTTGAAATAGCCGGGCTGAAACCTGAGCGCGCTATCAAAGGCAGCCAGCGCTTTGACGCCGTCACCATTATGCAAATGCGCTGTGCCCATAGACTGATACGCTTCGGCAAAATCCGGTTTGCGCGCCAAAGCCCGCTCAAGATAAGGCATAGCACTTGCGGCTTCACCGCGAACCACAAAGCTTGTGCCCAGATTGCCAAGTGCTTCGGCGTAATCGGGTTTCAGGTCAACGGCTTTTTGATAGCTGGCCTGTGCGGCGTCTGCCTCGCCCAAATGCGCCAGACACATGCCTAGCAGGTTGTGCAGAAGCGCCTCTTTGGGGGCGATCAGGATCAACGCCCGACATTTTTCGGCGGCTTGGGAAAACTGACCGCTTTGCAACAGAGCCACGGCCTCGTTGACCGCGCTCTGCGTCAATGTGCGCGTTCCACTTTGTTGACGCCCGATTTTGATCAGCGCCTTTTTGGCCTTGGCGTGAAACGGCACGCGGGTCAGGACGGCCGAATAAAGCGCGCTGGCGCGCGCGACGTCACCGGATTTGCGTGCTTGCTCTGCAGCCTCAAATAGCTGCTTGGGGGTTTCGTGCGCGTTCTGTGCCAAATCGTGTCCGATCATTTGTCAGACCCCTGCATACGCACGATTAACGGCGTCTACAATATGGATCGCGCAGACAGAATGGCGCGCTGCGCGCGTTTGACAACTACCGGGCGATCGACGACAATCGTGTTGCCGCTCAATTTTCGGCGCGCAAACAGATAAATTCGCCTTGGGGTAAAACTATTTAAGGCGCTGAAATAGAGAAATTAAATTCGAATTATAGGGCTGGAGAAACGAAAAGGTTTCCCATGCGATCAAGGAATAGGGCCATGCTAAAATATACTTTTCTGTTCATACTGTTTGCGTTTGGAAACAGCACGCCCGCCAGTGCACAGGCGGATCGAGACAGGGTTCTGAAGCTGCTCGATCTGGTTGAGTTTACCGATAGTCTTGCTGATGTTCAGTCAGGCGTGATCGATATGGTGCGCAATGGCCAGATTGAGGCGGGGTCGGACTATGCGCTGCGATGGGAGGCCGCTGCGCAATCACATTTCGACCAGACGGTGATTTTGGATGCAACGGTGGAACAATTGGGGATGGCTGTGACAAATGCGGAACTGGATGCACTGATTGCGATTTATTCAACCGAATTTGCCATCAGGATATCCAAGCTTGAATTGCAGGTGCAGCTGGAAACGAAAACAGAACAACGTCTTGCCGAAGGCGCGGAAATCGCAAAATCGCTGGGGCAATCCAACCCGGCGCGCCTTGAATCCTACATGCGAATGCTTGACATTATTGGTGCTGTAGACGCTGGCGTCAGCACGATCATGAATATGCAGCACAGTTTTCTAACCGGCGCTTCGGCCAGTGGATTGACGGATATCCCGCTCAGCCAGGAGCAGATTCTGGCCTTTATCGGTGCGCAAACCGAAGAGATTCGCGCGCTTGTCAGCGATCACGTCATTGCGACTACCGCGTTCACATATCGTTCGCTTTCAGATCGTGACATGGTTGCATACGTCGACTTGCTGAGCACACCCGACGTCGTGCGGTTTTATACTTTGCTCAATCGCATTTCGGGCGAGATCATGGCGGATGAATTCGGCAGGTTCGCGGTTGCGATTGGTGAACAGCCCGCGCAACAGGAATTATAGCCGGGCTAAATCGCAAATAGGGGCGTCCGAAATGTAATCAATTGCCTGTCACGTCGGCCTTGACAACAGTCCCGTGCTGCACGATACACCGCGTTCCGCCATGGATGCTATTTCCGTGGCGGACTCACCTGCCCTGAGAGGGGCACGCAGTTCGAGGCGGCAAATTGCCGAAACGCCCGCAGCGCGGGGGCCACAGGACGCGGCAGCGACAAAGGAAATGCAGCATGTTCGCAGTGCTAAAAACTGGTGGCAAACAGTATAAAGTTGTCAATGGCGACGTGCTGAAAGTTGAAAAACTGGCGGGCACAGCCGGGGACAAGGTCCAGTTCAATGACATTCTGATGCTGGGGGGCGACACGGTCACCATCGGCGTACCTATGGTAGCAGATGCCGCCGTGCAGGCCGAAATTCTGGATCAGGCGCGCGCGCCCAAAGTCATCAATTACGTCAAACGTCGCCGCAAGCACAGCTCGCAGCGCAAAAAAGGCCACCGTCAGCCGGTTACCGTGCTGCGTGTGACCGACATTCTGGCCAAAGGCGCCGGTAAATCCGGTGTCAAAGCCGCCATAGGTGGTGACGCTGTAATTGCCGAGGCACCAAAGCCAGCTAAGAAAGCGGCAGCACCGGCCAAAAAAGCCGAGGCGACAAAAGCCGACGCACCTGCTAAGAAGGCGGCAACCAAGAAACCCGCTGCCAAGAAAGCCGCCCCGAAGGCGACAGACAAACCGGCGGCCAAAAAAGCCGCCCCCAAGGCGAAAGCCGCCGCGAAAAAGCCCGCGGCCAAGAAAGCGGCCAAGCCCGCCGCCGATAAGACGTAAGGAATAGCGACATGGCACATAAAAAAGCAGGCGGCTCATCGCGTAACGGTCGCGATTCCGCAGGGCGCCGTCTGGGCGTCAAAAAATTCGGCGGCGAATTGGTCAAATCCGGCAACATCATCGTGCGCCAGCGCGGCACTAAAATGTGGCCCGGCGACAACGTCGGTCTGGGCCGCGATCACACGATTTTCGCCACTGCACCGGGGCACGTGAAGTTCCACAAAGGTCTGAAAGGCCGCACGTTTATTTCTGTTTTGCCGCCGGTCAAGGCCGCAGAATAAGCCGAACCCGCGTCTGAGAGAAAATTGATTGGGATCGGTGGTAACACCGGTCCCCTTTTGCTTTTATCTACCGCGATCCGCCTTAAGAAAGACCAGTCGATGAAATTTCTTGATCTAGCCCGCGTGACTATCAGGTCCGGTTCCGGCGGCAACGGTTGTATCAGCTTTCGCCGCGAAGCGCACGTGGAATTCGGCGGTCCCGATGGCGGTGACGGCGGCAAGGGGGGCGACGTTTGGGTGCAGACCGTCGATGGCTTGAACACACTGATTGATTTTCGCTATCAGCAGCATTTTTTTGCCGGGAACGGGCGTCCGGGCATGGGCAAGGCCCGCTCGGGCAAAGACGGCGACGATATTGTGCTGCGCGTGCCCGTGGGCACCGAAGTGCTGGACGAGGACGAAAAGACCGTTCTGGCCGATCTGACGCGCATGGGCCAACGGGTTATGCTGGGGCAGGGCGGCAACGGCGGTTTTGGCAATCTGCATTTCAAATCATCTACAAATCGCGCGCCACGCCGTGCCAATTCAGGCCAGCCCAATATTGAACGAGAGGTCTGGCTGCGATTGAAACTGATCGCCGATGCCGGATTGCTGGGCCTGCCGAACGCCGGCAAATCGACGTTTCTTGCCGCCACATCCAATGCGCGGCCCAAGATTGCGGATTATCCCTTTACCACGCTGCACCCCAACCTGGGCGTGATCGGCGTGGATGGTGCCGAATTCGTCATGGCCGATATTCCCGGGTTGATCGCAGGGGCCCACGAAGGCAAAGGCATCGGCGACCGGTTTTTGGGCCACGTGGAACGCTGCGCGGTGCTTTTGCATCTTGTTGACGGCACGTCTCAGGACGTGGCGGGCGACTACACAATAATCGACAAGGAACTTTTGGCTTATGGCGGCAAACTGGCCGACACGCCGCGACTGACGGTCCTTAACAAAATCGACGCGCTAGATGAACAGGAACGCACAGAGCGTCTGGCGGCGCTCGCCGCAGTGGCGGCAGGGCCTGTCATGATGCTGTCGGGCGTGTCGCGTGAAGGGCTGACCGATGTGCTGCGCGCACTTCGTGCCACGATTGAAAGCCGAAACGCATTGGAAATCGACGCCCAAAAGGACACCGCGCCATGGTCACCCTGATTTCATCGTGCACTACTCTGGTGATCAAGATCGGGTCGGCGCTGCTGGTGGACGCCGACAGCGGCGCTTTGCGACTAGACTGGTTACAGGGGTTGGCGCAGGACGTGGCGAACGCGCGCGCGGCCGGACAGAACGTTTTGATTGTGTCGTCGGGGTCGATTGCTTTGGGAAGGCGGGTCCTGAATATGCCCACAGGCCTATTGTCCCTTGAACAAAGTCAGGCCGCCGCTGCCGTCGGGCAAATCCGTCTGGCGCGGGTCTACGAAGAAGTTTTGACACCCCACGGCATTCCCACAGCACAGGTTCTGGTCACCCTGGAGGACAGCGCCAATCGGCGGCGTTATCTGAACACGCGGGCCACGCTCAAAACCCTGATGGATCTGGGTGTCGTGCCGATCGTAAACGAAAACGACACGGTCGCCACCGACGAAATCCGCTTTGGCGATAACGACCGTCTTGGCGCACAGGTGGCGGTCATGGCGGGGGCTGACATGCTGGTATTGTTGTCGGACGTGGATGGGTTGTACACCGCCAATCCCCACAGCGATGCCACGGCGGCCCATCTGCCGCAAATCGCGGAAATAACACCGGATATTCTGGCCATGGCGGGGGATACCGACAGCGACATGGCCTCCGGTGGCATGGCGACAAAACTGCAGGCGGCACAAACAGCAACGCGCGCGGGCTGTGCTATGGTGATCGCCAAAGGCGACGTGACCAATCCTCTGGCCGCTATCGACAATGGTGCGCCCGCCACCTGGTTTGCAGCGCGCGGCAACCCGCAGGTGGCGCGTAAAAACTGGATTTCAGCGATGAAAACCAAGGGCAACGTCGAAATCGACGCCGGAGCCGCGCGCGCGCTTTTGCAGGGAAAATCTTTGCTGCCCGCCGGTGTGGTCGCGGTGACGGGTCGTTTTGAACGCGGCGACCCCGTGGCTATCGTTGGTCCGGGCAACGTGCTCATGGGCAAAGGTCTGGCGGGCTATCAAAGCGGCGAGGCCACCGCTATTATCGGGCGGCATTCAAGCGACATTGGTGCCGTGCTTGGCTACCCGGGTCGGGCCGCGCTTATTCACAGGGATGACATGGTGCTATGAAAGATCAGGAAACGATCGGCGGGATTATGGCCGACATGGGCGCGCGGGCGCGTGGCGCCACCGCTGAACTGGCTCTGGCCGGTGCCGGGCGCAAACAAGCGGCGTTGATCGCTGCGGCGGCGGCGGTGACAACCCATGCCGATAAAATTATTGCCGCCAATCAGAAAGATCTGGAATACGGGCGCGACAAAGGCCTGTCACACGCGATGATGGACCGTCTGATGCTGGATCACGACCGCATCCGGGGCATCGTTGACAGCCTGCGCGCCGTGGCCGAACAGGCCGACCCCATCGGTGAAGTGTTGGCCGAATGGGACATGCCATCGGGCCTTAATATCCGCCGCGTGCGCACACCGCTTGGCGTCATCGGCGTGATTTACGAAAGCCGCCCCAACGTCACAGCCGACGCGGGGGCGCTGTGTCTGAAGGCGGGCAATGCGGTGATCCTGCGCGGCGGCTCGGAAAGTTTTCACTCATCTGCCGCGATTCACGCCTGTCTTGTCGAGGGGCTCATAGCGGCAGACCTGCCTGTCGATGCGATCCAGTTGGTGCCAACGCGCGACCGCGCTGCGGTGGGTAAAATGCTGGGGATGGTGGACACGATCGATGTCATCGTACCCCGTGGCGGCAAGGGGCTGGTGGGGCGCGTGCAGGCCGAGGCCCGCGTGCCTGTGTTTGCCCATCTCGAAGGGATTTGCCATATTTATGTGGACGAAAACGCTGACGTGCAAAAATCGCGCGATGTGATCGTCAACGCCAAAACACGGCGCACCGGAATTTGCGGGGCTGCGGAATGCGTGCTGGTTGACCGGGCTTTTTTTGCCCGCCACGGCGCACCGTTTCTAAGCGATCTGATCAACGCGGGCGTGGATGTGCGGGGCACAGGCGAATTACTGGGAATTGCCGGCATTTCACCGGCCGCGGAGTCCGATTTTGGCCACGAGTTTCTGGACATGATCATCGCCGCCAAACTGGTCGACGGGGTGGCGGGTGCGGTTGACCATATCCGCGCCTTTGGTTCCGGCCACACCGATTGCATCATGACCGAAGACGACGCGGCGGCAGAAGGCTTTTTTGCCGCCCTCGACAGCGCCATATTGATGCGCAACGCCTCGACCCAATTCGCCGACGGCGGTGAATTCGGCATGGGGGCGGAAATTGGCATCGCCACCGGCAAACTGCACGCGCGCGGCCCCGTGGGAGCCGCGCAGCTGACCAGCTTCAAATATCTGGTGGTGGGCGACGGGACGGTGCGGGACTGATCTATGTCTTATTGGTGAAAAATATCTGCGCCGCAGGCAGACGCAATGCTTTAGTTTTCACCCGACAACATCCAGGTGCCGTGCGGGAAAAACGCCGAAAACGAAAAGGCGAACACCAGATCATAGGGCACGTCATCGCCGGGATCCGATTGTTTGGTCACGACCACATTTCCCAGATCGCGACCATCTGATATTTTTTGGGTATCGTGCAACGAG
>CAZPQL010000072.1:8103-13658 GCA_964588725.1 uncultured Rhodobacterales bacterium | reverse complement strand
ATCTGACCGAGGGTCAGGCGGTCGACGGCGTGGTCAAGAACATCACCGAATACGGTGCCTTTGTCGATCTGGGCGGCGTTGACGGGTTGCTGCACGTCACCGACATGGCGTGGCGCCGCGTCAATCACCCTTCGGAAATTCTGACAATCGGCGAAACCATCAAAGTGCAGATCGTGCGGATCAACAAGGAAACCCATCGTATCAGCCTTGGCATGAAACAGCTGGAAGATGATCCGTGGTCGCTGGTCGAGGGCAAATTCCCGCTGGAATCTGTACACACGGGTCGCGTGACCAACATCACCGACTACGGCGCGTTTGTGGAATTGGAACCGGGCGTCGAAGGTCTGGTACACGTGTCCGAAATGTCGTGGACCAAAAAGAACGTCCATCCCGGCAAAATCGTGTCGACCTCACAAGAAGTCGAAGTGATGATACTGGAGATCGACACCGTGAAACGTCGCGTTTCGCTTGGGCTCAAGCAAACGCAGGGCAACCCGTGGGAAAATTTTGCCACAGCATTCCCCGTGGGCACCGAAGTCGAAGGCGAGGTCAAGAACATCACTGAATTCGGTCTGTTCGTGGGTCTGGAAGGCGACATCGACGGTATGGTTCACCTGTCCGATCTTGATTGGGACCGCAAAGGCGAAGAAGCGATTGCCGACTACCAGAAAGGCGACACCGTTCACGCGGTCGTCACCGATGTGGACACCGACAAAGAACGCATTTCGCTGTCGATCAAGGCGCTTGGCGGCGATAAATTTGCCGAGGCCACGTCGGGCGTCAAGCGTGGTGCTGTGGTGACCGTCACTGTGACGTCAATCGAGGACGGCGGCATCGAGGTCGAATACGACGGGATGAAATCCTTTATCCGCCGGTCCGATTTGTCGCGCGACCGCGCCGAACAGCGCCCCGAGCGTTTCGCGGTCGGCGATCACGTCGACGCCCGCGTCACCAATGTTGACAAATCCTCGCGGCGTTTGGGTCTGTCGATCAAAGCCCGTGAAATTGCCGAGGAAAAAGAGGCGGTTGCCCAGTATGGGTCGTCGGATTCCGGTGCGTCGCTGGGCGACATTCTGGGGGCCGCGCTGCAAAGTCAGGACGACGAATAAATCTTCCTGTAGGCGATTGAAATTTGCGGGGGGCGGTGCCGGAAAAGGTACCGCCCTTTCGCAATTCAGGGCCCGGAATACTGTTCGAATCACCAGCGCTCTTAATCGCATACGGCTCATTGGTCGGGGCTTCGGCAGCGTGATTCAGTGGAAAATTCGACAAAAAATAGAAAAATACGCCTTCAAACAGCGACTTACGGTCAAACAGATGCCAGTTTTTTACGCGTGTCTATTTCCAGCCCCCAAATTTTCTGCCAGTATCGGCATCAGAAATCAGCTGCCAAAAGGTCACTTAGCGCACAGCCCAATGGGGAGGCTTCAAGAAAAATGATACGCTCGGAACTTGTACAGAAAATTGCAGATGAAAACCCACACCTGTATCAGCGCGACGTGGAACGCATTGTCGGTACGGTCTTTGACGAAATCATAGGCGCGATGGCAGAAGGAAACCGCGTAGAGCTGCGCGGCTTTGGTGCGTTCTCGGTCAAAAAACGCGACGCCCGCGTCGGTCGTAACCCGCGCACCGGTGAATCGGTTTCCGTCGACGAGAAACACGTGCCGTTCTTCAAAACCGGCAAGGCGCTGCGGGATCGTTTGAACGGCGGCTGACACCGGACGCGATTGCAAAACTGGCTGGCAGTTTAGCGGCTTCAATGCGGGCAGGTGCACAATAAACCGGCACCGTGCATGAGACGCAAATCCTGAGTGGTGCCTTGACGTAAATGAAAGGCCGTACATGCGGTACATTCGCACTATATTCTGGGCGATCGTCGCAATTATTCTGGTGATCGTCGCGCTGGCCAACCGGGACTTGGTGACTTTGCATGTTTCACCCGATGACATTGCGGCCTTTTTGCCGATAGAAAATTCTTTTGACGTGCCGCTGTTCGTGGTCATCCTGGCCAGCGTTGTCGCGGGGTTGCTGATTGGGTTTGTCTGGGAATATATACGCGAATTTCGCCAGCGCGCCGAGGCCGCTAAAACGCGGCGCGCATTGGTCAGACTCGAACGCGAGGTCAGCACCTTGCGCGCCAAAGCCGGAGAAGGTCAGGACGACGTCCTTGCGCTATTGGACTGACGTGGCATCCGTGCAGGTCAAAATTTGCGGGCTGAAAGAAAGCAACCACGTGAAAACGGCCGTCGCTGCGGGCGCGCGTTTTCTCGGGTTTAATTTTTTCCGAAAATCTCCCCGCTTTGTTTCAATCGCAGCGGCGCGCGAACTAAGCTTGGCCGTGCCCGCCGGCATTTGCAAAGTTGCCCTGACCGTTGATGCAGACGATGAATTTCTTGGGCTGATCACAAAGGGTGTGCCGGTTGACATGTTGCAGCTGCACGGTAGCGAAAGCCCGCAGCGCGTTGCCGAAATCCGCGCGACATATGGCCTGCCGGTGATGAAGGCGGTCAGTATTTCAGACGTGTCCGATCTGTCGAAGATTGATGTCTTCGCGCGGGTGGCGGACCAATTGCTGATTGACGCAAAACCGCCAGAAAACGCCGAATTGCCCGGTGGCAACGGGCTGCCGTTTGACTGGCGCCTGATCGCAGGGCGACGCTGGACGCTGCCGTGGATGTTGGCAGGGGGGTTGACCGCGGGCAATTTGGCGCAAGCGGTGCGTTTGACCGGCGCGCCCGCAGTGGATGTATCGTCCGGCGTGGAAAACCGGCCAGGGGTCAAAGACGGCGAAAAAATAGCGGCGTTCGTATCCGCCGCCAATGTGGCGCGCGGTTAACGCCGTCTTAACTTTGCCTGCTCGAATTTGAATTGCGTCGGCGCAGTTATCTGGCGCAGGAAAACACCGGGAAAAACGCAGTATTCTGAAACGGTCGACCGGAGCGTATCATCGGCGGTCAAGCAGCGAAATGCCCGGCAAGGAATTTGCAAATTCTATATCAGAAGAACCCCGGCTCTTGCTATTGGGAACGTGGGTATGGACCTTACAGAGCTTTACCCCAAATCTCCGCCACGTTAGATGAGTTGGAATTCAAAAAAGAGGTCCTAAATGCCAAATGAACTGACCAACTCTTTCATGACCGGCCCCGATGAGCACGGCCGGTTTGGTGATTTCGGTGGACGTTTTGTGTCCGAAACGCTGATGCCCCTTATTCTTGATCTGGAAGCGGAGTACGAGCGTGCGAAAACCGATGCAACGTTCTGGGCCGAGATGGACGATCTGTGGACGCATTACGTGGGCCGCCCCAGCCCGCTTTACTTTGCCGAGCGTCTGACAAACAAATTTGGCGGCGCCAAAATATACCTCAAACGAGACGAGCTCAACCACACGGGTGCTCATAAGATCAACAACGTGCTTGGCCAGATATTGTTGGCGCGGCGCATGGGGAAAACACGGGTCATAGCGGAAACAGGCGCAGGACAGCATGGGGTGGCCACCGCGACCGTCTGCGCGCGTTTCGGGCTGAAATGCGTGGTGTTCATGGGCGCGCACGACGTTCAGCGACAAGCCCCCAATGTGTTCAGGATGCGTCTGCTTGGGGCCGAAGTGATCTCGGTGACTTCCGGTCGCGGTACGCTCAAAGACGCGATGAACGACGCCATGCGCGACTGGGTGACCAACGTGGCCGATACATTCTACTGCATCGGCACGGTGGCCGGTCCACATCCCTATCCGGCCATGGTGCGCGACTTTCAGGCGATCATCGGCAAGGAAGTGCGCACTCAAATGCAGGACCGCGAAGGCCGTCTTCCCGACAGCGTTGTCGCCTGCATCGGCGGCGGGTCTAACGCGATGGGACTGTTTTTTCCGTTTCTTGACGATCCTGCCGTGCGCATTATCGGGGTCGAAGCGGGCGGTAAGGGCGTCAACGAAAAAATGGAACATTGTGCCTCGTTAACCGGCGGTCGACCGGGTGTTTTGCACGGCAACCGCACCTATTTATTACAGGATGACGATGGGCAAATCCTTGAAGGTTTTTCCATCTCAGCCGGGCTGGATTACCCCGGCATCGGCCCGGAACACAGCTGGTTGCACGATATGGGACGGGCCGAATATGTGTCGGTTACGGACACAGAGGCATTGGCGGCGTTTCAATTGTGTTGCGAAACCGAAGGTATCATTCCGGCGCTGGAACCCAGCCACGCGCTGGCGCATGTGGCTAAAATCGCGGGTGATCTGCCGCGCGAACACCTGATGGTCATGAATATGTGCGGGCGCGGCGATAAAGACATTTTCACGGTGGCCAAAGCACTGGGCGTCGAGATGGATACTGGCGCGTAAACTTTGGTTTAGGGGCGCATACCTATGGTTTATCAGGCCGCGCGTAAACGTAAGATCAATTGTTTGCGACCATATAAACTGATTTCTTGATCCCAGCAGTCGCAAGAGGCGCTCTGCGTCAAAACTTGGAGACTACGCAATGAAAAAAGTTACTTTGACATTGACAGCACTATTGTGGGGCACAACCGCCTACAGCGTGCCTCTGTCAACCGATTTCACAAAAGGACTGAGCGCACAAGGCGCTGAGAAAACCGTTACAGCAACCAAATTGGGAAAAACGACATCCAACGCCCGCAGAAGCACAAGCGCGGGCGGCACGGGCTTTACCGGAAAAACCGGCCAGGCCAGTTATGAAGATGAGGATGACGAAATCGACGACGACGACGAAGTCGATGACGACGATTCGGCGGACAATGGTTCATCTGACGATAACTCTTCCGACGACGATTCGAGCGATGACTCTTCTGACGACGATTCCTCCGACGACGATTCGAGCGATGACTCTTCTGACGACGATTCCTCTGACGACAGCGACAGCGATAGCGACAGTGACAGTGACAGCGATAGCGACAGTGACAGCGATAGCGACAGTGACAGCGACAGCGACAGCGACAGCGACAGTGACAGCGACAGTGACAGCGATAGCGATAGCGACAGCGATAGCGACAGTGGATCGGGCGGTGACGGCGGCGGCTCTGGCGGTGACGGCGGCGGCTCTGGCGGCGGCTCCGGCGGCGGTATGGCTTTTCAGGATACAGACCGCTTTGACTACCTGACCGGTGGATCTTCGACAGACATCGATTTTGTCTGACGCGGCTTGGTCTTGAGAAAACGGTCTGCATCTGTGATAATCACGCGGGTGCAGACCGACATTTGACTCGGAGGAGGGTCAAAAATGAGACAAAGAATATTAGTTTCTTTGTTGGCTTCCACAGTGATTGGCTTGTCACCGGCTATGGCAGTGGCCGGGAACGATGACCTGATATCTCAGTTGCGGGCGCAGGGGTTTTCCGAGATTAAAATCTCACGAACGTTGCTGGGACGCACGCGGATCACCAGCAGAAACGACACGCTGGCGCGCGAAATAATCGTTAACACGCGGACCGGCGAAATTCTGAGAGACTATTCTCAAGAACTTACGAAAGGCGGAAAAGTCAAACGTACTTTGCTTAGTCCCACAACGACGGACGACGACAGCGCCAGCAGCGACGAC
>CAZPQL010000072.1:0-8003 GCA_964588725.1 uncultured Rhodobacterales bacterium | reverse complement strand
GACAACGACAACGACAACGACAACGACAACGATAGTGACAGCGGCTCGGGCGGCGATGGCGGTGGTTCCGGCGGTGATGGCGGTGGTTCCGGCGGAGGCGGTCTTGCTTCGATAGACAGCGACAATTTTGACTATTTGACAGGCGGCGTATCGGATCAATTATTTAATACATAATTTGGACTTTCATGATCGGGACCCGGCGTGACCAATCGAAAACTGCTTTGGTTGGTGACGCTGGTACAGTCGTTGTGCGCGCTGTTTTTCATTTCAGATGTGGTTCTCAGCGTTTTGGGTGTGCGTTCGCAGCCAATCAGCTGGCAAAACCGCGAACTGTTGGAAATCGGGGCGTCGCTGGGGCTGATATTGGGCATTGTGCTTGGCGTGATCGCGATCGTCAAAACTCAGGCCAAGTCAAAGCGCATGGAAGACCAGATTCGTGCCGCGTCGGGTGCGTTCACCGACCTGTTGGAAGAACGATTTATCGAATGGACCCTCACGCCTGCGGAAAGAGACGTGGCATGGTTTGCCATCAAAGGTATGTCGATTCAGGAAATTGCCGGGTTGCGCAAAACGAGCGCCGGCACCGTCAAAGCGCAAAGCAATGCCATTTACCGCAAAGCCGGCGTGTCGGGGCGCTATCAGTTGCTGAGTCTGTTTGTTGACGAACTGATGGTCGACGGCGGTGTGATCGAAGCCGATGTTACAGTGCCCGTGTCTGCCGAGACCCGTTAATTGCGTTCCAATGCCAATTCGCGAAACGCGTCCATCGGCACGATTTCAAGTGCGCGTACATGGGTTGCCAGCATCCGCACCCTTGGGGCACGACCAGCATTATAGGCCTGCAAAAACCGCGAAGCACACAGGCACCACTGATCACCGGGCTTTAGACCCTTGAAGCCGAATTCTGGCCGCGGTGTTGACAGATCGTTGCCCGTGGCGCGCGAAAATTCCAGAAATTCGGCGGTCATGACCACGCAGACCGTATGGCTGCCGGTATCGGCGTCCGACGTATCACAACAGCCGTTGCGGTAAAATCCGGTCATCGGATCGCGCGAACAGTCGGCAAGAACCAGACCCAATATATTGACCGAACCGTCGGGTTCCATGGCAATCTGACTCCCAGTTTGTTTTTAACGCTTTCCAAGCCTTCAAGCACTGTCTATAGGCTGGCGCTCTTATCTCCAAACGAAAAGGCGCGATAACGATGGCAGATTTTGAATTGGGCGATCTGGCGGTTCTGACGGCTGGTTCGATGCGCATGGCCGTTGAATCGGTGACGGACGACATGGTGTCCTGCGTTTGGTGCAATGAGGGCAAGATCGGGCGCGATACATTTCACGTCAAACTGCTGAAGAAATGGGAACACCGCGAAGATGATCGCAGTCGCGGCGGTAAAGCGCCTTATCGTGGTGACCGCGACAAGGAAAGCGGACGCGGATACCGCGACGACAAACCCAAAGGCAAACCCGGCTGGGACGGCAAGCCGCGCGAGAAAAAGTATTTCCGCAAAGATTAGGCAACCAAGCGGCGCCCCTGACGGGGCATGCGATGAGCTGGCTCTATTTCCCCTTGGGAAATAGAGCAGCGGCCTGCGGCGCGAGTATTTTCGCAAAGATGAAATGCGTTAGCGACCGTCCTGATGAGCGATTTCGCGATACAGCGCTAGATTGGCCAGAGTCACCGCGCCCAAACCGACCTTGAAATCGCGGTTTGCGGCGTTGACCGCGATCACGGTTTTTCGCGGGCGGTTGACGTAAATATACTGCCCGTAAATGCCGATAGCAAAAAATTCACCCTGCTCGGCGTCGGGCGGTAGCCACCATTGATAGCCGTAGCGCAGCAGGCCTTCGTCGGTTGGTGCCATGTCTTCGGCGGGTGGCGGCGCTGTATCAACGGTGGATTGGCGCACCCAGTCACTGGGCACGATCTGTTGGCCGTTGTACTTGCCGTCGCACGCCATGAGCAGACCAAAACGCGCGTAATCGCGGGTGGCCAGATTGAGACCGCCAAGCACGAAGTCCACGCCGTCGCCGTCGGTAAGAAAGTAACTGTCGTATTCCAGCCCCATCGGTTTCAGCAGTTTTTGCCCCATATAGGCCCGCGCGCTTTGTCCGGTGATTTTGCGCAGGACCATGCCGATCACATGCGTGTCGATAGAGACGTATTTCAGGCGGCTGCCCGGGTCGTAGGCGCGTTTTTTCAAACTACAGGCGAAACCGTCCATGCTGTGCCCCAGGGCCAACACGCGCCCCATACGGTTGATGTCGGAATGGTAATCCAGATAGTCCTCGTTGAACGCGACACCGCTGGACATATTCAGGACGTGACGAACCGTGACACCGTTGTAGGCGCTGTCTTTGAGATGCGGCACGTGTTCGGTGACCAGATCGTCGAGCGATCCCAAAAGCCCCTCGCCGACCGCGATGCCAAAGGTTGCCGACAAAAAACTTTTGGCCATAGACCACGAAATACGCTGATCTTCGCGCGCGGTGTCCAGATAATAATCCTCAAACGCTATTTTGCCGTCCCTAAGAACGATCATCGCGGTTACCGCGCGCGATGCTCGCCAATCGTCTAGCGTCAGCGTTTGACCGCGAAAGGTGAAAGCGTCGGGTAACGGTGCCGGGTCGGCACGAAGTGCACAGGGGCGCTGGGATTTCGGTGCAACGGCGGCGTGATAAAACATGTCGTCCATATGCGAGAAATTATCCACGATTTTATCCGCGTCAAAGGCGCTGTTGACGCGCATCAACCGCCTGAGCGTCGCAATTTTGAAAGTGATAATCAACGAGGTCGCCACATAGAACGTGCCGCCAACGCGGGCGAACCAGTTGAGAAACGGTTTCATATCAATCCTTTAGCCATTTTATCCAATTGCCGTGAAAATCCACGCGGGCCAGAGTTTCGCTTGTGCCGTCCGGCCAGATTTGCAAGGTGAGCGCCGCGCTGTCAGCCTTGCCGTCGCTTTCCATTCTAAGCCATGCCAACGGCGCGTCCACATCTGATTTCGCACCAGCATGCCCCATCATCGCGGCGCCGGTTGCGCGGGCATCGCTGTCCAGATATTGCCACGCCAAGGTGCTGAAAACCGTGTGAATGGCACCGGAATGCACCGTTTCAAGACGTTCGCCAAGCCAGTCCAATGCGTCCTGTTTGACGACTTTGGGTGGCTGGAGGGCGGCAAAATCCAGCGCCGCTGTGACACGTGCAAGCCGTGCGGGTTGATCGGGCCACGTATAGGCCGTCAGGCGCAATCGTTGCTCAGGGTCGCGCGGATCGATCGGGTTAAGGTCGCAGCCCTGACGCGCCCGAACCACCGGACTGCCATCCGGCGGCGGCACGGATCCCCGCCAGTCAGCCGTCAAAGTCAGAGGCGCGTCCGGCGGCCCAAACCGCCGATCGCCAACGTTCAGTACATAGCGGTCCCAGTTCAGATTAAGCCCGGCGCTGGCGCCGATTTCCGACAATACCAGTGGCCTGTCTATTTTGCCGACCAGATACTGAAAGCCTACGCGCAAAACGGCGCTGCGCGCGGGCTCGTTGGTTTGCGGCGGCGATTGCAACCAGTCAAGAATAAAGCCTTCGTGACTTAAAAGCGCGTGCTCGATCGCCTGCCACAGCTCGCTGTCGCTGACGCGTTCGCGGGCCGGTGGGTAAAGTGCCGCCATATGTGAATCGCGCCCGCTTAGCACCAGCGCGTGCATGGCAGCCGCCACGCGCAATGGTACAGACTGGCCGCGATGCGAGGTATCGCCGGGCCAGTCCAGCAGGCGCTCCGACACCCGACAACGCCGCGCCAGATTTTGGGCAAACAGGCGGCACAACTGCCCGGTAAACGGCGAGCCCATGGCTTCGCATACCAGTGCCTGCTCAAGAAAGTTGGCGTGCAGTGTCATCTGAATTTATCAACCAGACGTTGCAAAGCAGACCGTTCGTCCCGTGGCGGCACGGGAGGCGTGTCCGCCTCCCTGATTTTGGCAGGGGATTTAGAAGACCTCGGCGGGGCAACCCGAAGCGCCACCTTGTTCATAAAACGCCCGTCGTCGCCACCTGCAAGATCGCCTGCACCATCAGCAATACCGCGCAATATATCATCCAGCCAGCCCTGATCAGACTTGGCAAAATCATGCAGAACATAGCCCGACACGCGATCCTTGTGTCCGGGGTGGCCAATGCCGATGCGCACCCGCCGGTAATCGGGCCCGATATGCTGGTGCAGAGAGCGCAAGCCGTTGTGGCCCGCGTGGCCGCCGCCCGTCTTGACCCGCAGTTTTCCCGGCGCAAGGTCCAACTCGTCGTGAAAGACTGTGATATCCGCCGGATCGAGCTTGTAAAACCGCATGGCCGCACCAACGGATTGGCCCGACAGGTTCATGAAGGTTTCCGGCTTGAGCAATGCGACCTTGGTGCTGCCAAAACGCCCTTCGCTCAGCGCCCCCTGAAACTTGCCGCGCCACGGCGAAAATCCGTGCGCCGCCGCTATCCGGTCAAGCGCCATGAACCCGATGTTATGGCGGTTCAGCGCATATTTTGCGCCGGGATTTCCAAGTCCGATGAACAGCTGCACGCCTAAATTCGCGCCCCTCAGGCCGCGTCCTCTTTTTGGGCAAGAATGCCGGGTTCTTCCTTTATAGGCAAATGCAGCAGAGTAGCCAGTAACCCCAGCGCAATGGCCGCCCACCACATGACAGCATAGTCCTGATTGATATCGAAGATGCGCCCGCCCAGCCACGCACCGATAAACGCGCCTGCCTGATGGCTGAAAAACACCAGACCGGTCAGCGTGGACAGGAATTTCAAACCCTGCATTTGCGCGACCAGCCCCATGGTCAGCGGCACCGTAGCCAGCCACAGCAGGCCCATGGCAGCCGAGAACAGGTAGACGCTTGCAGGTGTGAGCGGGGTAAAAATAAAGGCCGTGATCACGATTGCGCGGGCCAGGTAAATATTGGCAAGGATATTTTTCTTGGAATATTTCTGCCCCGACCACCCCGACAGGAATGAACCGACAATATTGAACAGACCGATCAACGCCAATGAGTAGGCACCTATGATCGGGGCCAGCCCCTGATCGGCGATATAGGCGGGCAGGTGGGTTTGGATGAACGCCACGTGAAACCCGCAGACAAAAAATCCAAAGAATAACAGCAAATAAGAGCGGTCCGAAAACGCTGATTTTAGGGCAGTTCCAAACTGGCTGGGCGAACTACCGGCCGCGGTGGGGGTCGAGACGCGTGCGATAAAGAACAGCGCCGGAAGGACCAGCAGAAAACTGGCGGCGATCACCAAAATTGCTGGTTGCCAGCCGATGCGAGTCAACAATATCGACGACAGCGGAGCCGCGACGAACATGCCCGCCGACGTTGCCGCCGTGCCGAGGCCCAGAATGAAACTGCGGCGCGCGGGTGCGACGACCTTGCCAAGTGCGACGATGACGATCGGAAACGAACAGGCACCGGTACCGATGCCGACGATAACGCCCGACGCGATAAACACCGACGGGTCGATGACCGCGCCGCGCAACAGGAACCCAAGCCCCGAAATAATTGCACCCGCAGCCAGGACACGCGCGGTCCCAAAGCGGTCGGCGATCATGCCAGCGACCGGCTGTGTTATGCCCCAACACAGGGCCTGAATGGCCATCGACAGCGAAAATATTTCGCGCCCCCAGCCAAGGTCCTGCGACATGGGACGCAGAAACACGCCGAACGTGACGACAAAGCCAAAACTGACGAATGCAATGAAACAGCCTGCGATTATGGCGGCGGTGACAGCGCGCGATGGTGTATCCGGGGTATCCATGCCTGAAGCCTAGGCGGTTTGCACGCCAATGAAAAGACGCCTCAATGCGCCCGGTTTTTCAGGCGGTCAGTTCTTGTAATATATCCCCGATGATCACGAATCCGCTACCCCAGCCTTTGCTCATACCGGCCATCATATTGGTAAAGCAGGCAATTTCGGCGTCGCTTGCATCGATAGGCAGCTGTGTAAGACGCACGTTGGTTTGATTACCCGCCGCCCCGAACGTCACAGTGGTCAGCAGGGTGCGCGGCCAATCGGGCATCATCGGGTTGGAAACGACCTTCCAGTCGCTGTCAGTCGAACAATGGTGCCACACCAGTTTTTCCGGCTCAAGAACCTCCTGGAATGTCATGGTGCTGTAATCGGATTTGTCGCCCCATTTCATTTCGTTGTGCCACGCACCGCCGACTTTCAGATCAAACCGGTGGATCGTGGTTTCAACACCGGGGCCATACCAGCGCGCCAACAAAACCGGGTCGGTCCACGCGCGCCAGACCAGATCGCGCCGGGCGTTGAACGTGTGGTCTATAGAATATTCAGCAGCATTAGCCATGGTCTGAATCCTTTGTTTGAAGGTCGTCTAAAAAATCGTCGAGCTGATCAAAACTTTTGCTCCAGAACGCGCGGAAATCCGCAAGCCAGTTTAGCGCCGCCTCCATATTGGTGGCGTCAAGGCGGGCAGGGCGGCGTTGCCGGTCGATGTCGCGCGTGACCAAACCGGCGCGTTCCAGCACTTTGATGTGTTTTGAAACCGCAGGTTGGCTGATGGCGAACGGCGCCGCCAAATCGTTGACCGAAGCCTCACCAATCGTGAGGCGCGACAGGATTGCGCGACGGGTCGGATCGGCGAGCGCGGCAAAAACCGCGTTCAGATCGGGTGGCGTGGTCGTATAATCAGTTAGTTCCATAACATAAAAGCTATATAACTTATTGGTAATGTCAAGTCCAAAAAAAACGCGGATCGCATCTAGACGTCCCGCGTTTCAAAGTATCGGTGACGAACGGCTTACGTGTCGCCGGCACCGTCATCATCGGTTTCGCCTTCACCTTCGGGCTGTTCACCCTCGGCGGCTTCGTCCTCTACCTCGTCATCAGCCGACTTCAGGCTGGACGGCGCAGAGATATTGGCAATAACAAAATCACGGTCGGTGATCATCGGGCGGGTGCCCTCGGGCATCTCGATGCTGGAAATCGTGGCAATATCGCCGATATCCATGTTGGTCAGATCAACCACAAGACGCTCGGGGATATCACCTGCAGTGACCTTCAGCTCGACTTCAGAACGGATCACGGTGACAACGCCGCCGTGTTTCAAGCCAATCGATTCTTCTTCGCCGATGAACTCGACCGGTATGAACAGGTTGATCCGCGTGTCACGCGTCAGGCGCAAAAGATCCAGGTGCGTCGGCAGGTCTTTGACCACGTCACGTTGTACGCCGCGGCAAATCACGCGCACATCGTCGATGCCTTCGATTTTAAGATTGAACAGTGTCGACATGAATTTGCCGGCCTTGAGGCGTTTGAACAGTTCGTTGTATTTGACGTTGATCGGTTGCGGATCCACGCCGCCCCCATAGACCACACCGGGAACGAACCCGTCGCGACGTGCCTGGCGGGCGGCCCCCTTGCCTGTCCCCGCGCGTGCCGTGGCGGCAAGATCTGGTATTGCTCCAGCCATCGGAATTCTCCTTAGATTAAAAAAGCGGCGAACCTCCAAGGGTGAAGCGCCGCAGGAAGCCGGTGCTATAAGCCGCTTTCATAAGAATTAAAAGAGGCGTTTTGCCCTTCATCTTTGCTCAAATACTCGCCCGGGTGAGCGGGCCTGCCCGCGAGGGGGCGGCCAGCCCCCTGTCAGGCCTGTTACGCCCCCGACGAACGCGGACCGCGACCCCCGGGTTCGGTACTACCGAATCAGGTTATCGCGGCTCAATCCGTCCATGCTGTGCACGCCGCACAGTGCCATCGAAGTATCAAGCTCTTTGTGAATCACATCCAACGCCGTCGCGACGCCCGCCTGACCCATTGCGCCAAGCCCGTAAATAAAGGCGCGCCCGATATACGTCCCCCTGGCCCCCAGTGCGACGGCTTTCAGCACGTCCTGACCGCTCCGGATACCGCTGTCCATGTGGACCTCTATCTGGTCGCCAACCGCATCAATAATCGCGGGCAGTACAGAAATTGCCGACACCGCCCCGTCAAGC
>CAZPQL010000071.1:0-13993 GCA_964588725.1 uncultured Rhodobacterales bacterium | reverse complement strand
GATGCAACACCGCAGGTTCGGCACATGTTCCAAAATGCCCTGAAGGCATATTTCAACGACGTTTCGTTCTTTGACTGCATCAATGTAACCAGCGGCGCGTGGCGTCATGAATTTCAAGTGCAAAGTCATGGTCAGGATCTTCTGGGCGAGGGCAGGCTTGACTATCTGAAGCTGCAGGCAAAGGGGTGCGGATTTTCAACAAAAGCGCGGTCTGGTGATTTTTCTGTTGTCGGCGTTTTATTGGATTCCGTGTCGCGCGGAAAGGCGAACGAAGGTGATCTTGGCTACCTGATGGAACTTGATTTTCAGTATTCGCTTTTACCATCGCAAAAAGTGGGGCCAAGTGAGTTGACCATTGCGCAGGGCTTTTTCAAATTGGCCGCGGCTGAAACACTGTGGCTGCGAATGTTAGGGCCGGACGGCACGACAATAACCAACGCGCCACGACTTAGTGCGGCTGAAAGGTCTGTTTTTCCGCCCTGCACCGTCATTGATTACAAACTGGACTCGGATCGGTTGGAAATCACGGCGGTCGAACCATTTCAGGATCATGCTGTGAATAATGCGATGGACAATTGCTGGGCGTATACCAGTCCGGCTGACTATGATCGCGGATGTAACTGAAGAAATAAAATCGGTAGGCGAATTCCGGCGAAAAACGCCATAATACCGCGTGTCACGACGCAAACGCCGGCAAAAATTTTGTGATGTTCTTTAGCGCAAATTCGTGAAATTTTTGCGTCACCGCCGTCAACGGCAGGTCGCGGCGGTGGATCAGGAACCACTGCCGAAATATCGGAACGCCTTCGGTGCGGATTTGCACGAGACGGCCATCCGCCAGTTCGTTGGACACCGTATGTGCGGAAATAAACGCGACTCCCATGCCGGCGATGACAGCCTGCTTAATCGTTTCGTTGCTGCCCATCAGCACAGTATGATAAATCTGCCCGTCGCCAATACGGTCAAGGAGCCGCTCCATCAAAATGCGAGTGCCGGACCCTTGTTCGCGCGTAAGAAAGGTTTCGTCCAGCAGCGCCTTGGGCGAAACGTCGCATGCACCGGCCAGAGGATGGCCTTTTGGAGCGACAATAATGTGCGGATGTGGGCCTAATATCTCTGATTCAATGCCCGGAGAACGGGGCGGTCGGCCCATGATTGCCAGATCAACGGTGCCGTCAGATACGAAAGAAATGATCTCTTCGCGGTTGCCGATTTTCAGACCGACCTGAATATCTTTGTTGTCGTTCTGAAAAGCGGAAACCAAAGCGGGTGCAAAGTATTTTCCTGTGCTGACGACGCCGACCGAAAGATAACCAAATTTACCCAATCGAATTGATTTAACTCTTTCGTAACATGCGTTTAGGCTTGCTTCCACTTGCCGGGTCGAGCGCAAGACTTCCTCGCCCGATGCGGTCATCGCAGTTTTTCCGTCGTTGCCGCGCAGAAGCAACTTTGAACCAAGATTTTCCTCGAGCAAACGCAGTTGCGTTGACACGGCAGGAGGCGTCAGTCCAAGCGAATCCGCCGCCGCACTTAACGAGCCCTGCTCCTTGATCGCAATGAGCGCGCGTAGCTGTTTCAGTGTGATGGCAGATTCGTTGATCATAAATTTAATTTAACACGTTGAAGATTTTTTTCAATTTCCTTTTCAACGTCACTTCTGCATGTAGCGACTTCCATCCGCCGCGTCGAGGATTCGCCAATGGCCAAATCAGTGACCCTGACAGACTATCTGACCGACGATACGTCGATTCCTCGGGATGTTGCTGATGTCGTTCTGGCAATAGGCAGAGTTGGCCAAAACCTGTCGCGCAGGATCGCGCGCGGAGTGCACGGTGGAGACGTTCAAGCCGATTTCGACGAAAATACGGACGATGCGCGCCAAAACGCGATGGATACGTTCGCCGATGATATGGTTTTTTCGGAAATAGCCGGCGGTTCGATCAAATGGCTGGCTTCAATTCAGCGCCAAGAGGTGATTGCGGTCAACTCGGGCGGCGCGTTGGCACTGGCGATCAATACTCTTGACGGATCCGCCAATATCGAGGTCAACGCCGCAGTCGGTACGATTTTTTCGATCTACCCCGCCAAAGATGATGCCGACGAAAGCTTTTTGCGCCCGGGGTGCGAGCAACTGGCCGGTGGTTACATAATTTACGGGCCGCAAACGGCGCTGATGGTCACTTTCGGCGGTGGAACGCTGTTGTTTTTCCTTGATCCCGACACCCGTGAATTCGTGCTGAAAATCGACGCCGTCAAAATTCCCGAAGCGTCTTCGGAATTTGCGATCGACGCATCCAATTACCGGCATTGGACGACCCCGGTTCGCGCGTATATTGACGACGCCTTTGCAGGTGAAACGGGGCCGCGGGGCAAGAATTTCAATATGCTTTGGGTCGGATCGCTGGTGGCGGAAACCTACCGGATCATTACACGCGGTGGGATTTATTTTTATCCCGGTGATGCACGCGAAGGATATGAACAGGGTCGATTGCGTTTGATACACGAATGCGCACCAATCGCGTTTTTGATCGAACAGGCCGGAGGTCATGCGACTGACGGCTGCGACCGTCTGCTGGATCAAAAGGCCAAATCCCTGCACGCCCGCACGCCGCTGGTATTTGGTACGGCTGACAAAGTCGACCGTGTCGCGACCTACCACGACCTGCCTGAACACGAAACATCCGCTCTGTTCAGAGAGCGCGGACTGTACCGGAACTAAGGACACGACATGAGCAAGAAACATCCCGTTATATCTGTCACCGGTTCGTCAGGCGCTGGCACGTCCACGGTCAAGAACACATTTGACCAGATTTTCAGACGGGAGAACGTCAAAGCAGTATCAATCGAGGGCGACGCGTTTCACAGATACAACCGCGCCGACATGAAAGTCGAAAACGAAACCCGTCTGACCGCAGGCGATCATTCGTTCAGCCATTTCAGTTATGAAGCCAACGAACTGGCTGAACTGGAAAATGTATTCCGCACCTTTGGTGAAACTGGCGGTGGTCGTACGCGCCAATACATTCACAACGAAAAGGAGTCGGAACTCCATGGCGTGCCGCCGGGCGAATTTACGGCGTGGCGGGATTTTGGCGACGGAAACGACATCTTGTTTTACGAAGGACTGCACGGCGCAGTCCGCACCGACGATATTAAAATCGCTGATTATGCTGACGTCAAAATCGGTGTTGTGCCGGTGATCAATCTGGAATGGACCCAAAAAATCCACCGCGACAAAGCCGAACGCGGTTATTCCACCGAAGCGGTCACCGACGTGATCCTGCGTCGCATGGACGCCTATGTGAAATGTATCGTGCCGCAGTTTTCCAACACCGACATCAACTTTCAGCGCGTGCCCGTCGTAGACACGTCCAACCCGTTCATCGCCCGCGCCATTCCGACACCCGACGAAAGCCTTGTAGTCATTCGTTTCGCTGATCCGCGCGGGATTGATTTCCCGTATCTGATTTCGATGATCCAGGGCAGCTGGGCGACCCGTGCCAATTCCATCGTCATCCCCGGAAACAAAATGGATCTGGCCATGCAGCTGATCCTGACGCCATTAATTCACCGTCTTCGCGACATAGCCCGCCGCGCCTAAAGGAACACGAACATGACTGACGTAAACGAAAAATTGATGGCCAATGCGATACGGGCCCTGTCGATGGATGCGGTTCAAGCGGCCAATTCCGGGCATCCGGGGATGCCCATGGGCATGGCAGACGCTGCGGTTGTGTTATTCAACCGGTTCATCAACGTCGATCCGGCAAATCCCGAATGGCCCGACCGCGACCGGTTCGTGCTTTCCGCCGGTCACGGTTCGATGCTGTTGTATTCGATCCATCATCTGCTGGGGTACAGCGATATGGACATGGAGCAAATCCGTAATTTCCGTCAGATGGGTTACCGCACGGCTGGCCATCCGGAATACGGTCACGCCGCAGGCATTGAAACGACGACCGGCCCGCTTGGGCAGGGGATTTCCACTGCGGTAGGTATGGCGCTGGCTGAGCGGATGCAAAACGCCCGGTTTGGCGACGATCTGGTGGACCACTGGACCTACGTCATTGCTGGCGACGGTTGTCTGATGGAAGGCATCAGTCACGAAGCGATTGACATGGCCGGGCATCTCGGACTGGGCCGTCTGGTCGTGCTGTGGGACGACAATTCGATTACAATTGACGGCGCGACCGACATGTCGACATCTACCGATCAACGCGCCCGTTTCGAAGCCGCAGGTTGGCACACGCAGGCTGTAGACGGCCACGATCCTGTATCAGTTGCGAAAGCAATTGAGGCAGCCCGCGCCGATGGGCGTCCCTCGTTGATCGCTTGCAAGACCGTAATCGGTTTTGGATCTCCCAACAAGCAGGGCACGTCGGGCGTTCACGGTGCGGCACTTGGCGCGGACGAAGTTGCTTTGACCCGCGAATCCTTGGGTTGGGAATATCCCGCGTTTGAAATACCTGACGCGATCTACGACGACTGGAGAAAAATCTCGGCGCGCGGTGCAAATTCGAGTGCCGCGTGGGAGTCCCGTTTGGCGGGCAGCGACAAGAGCACCGCATTTATGGCGGCGCTGGATGGTTCTGATCGCGCTGCGCTGAGCGACGCCATGGCCGCGTTCAAAACCGGACTTTTGCAATCCCGACCCACGGAAGGTTCGCGCAATTCATCGCAACACGCGCTGGAAATCGTGAATGGCGCCATCGACAGCATGGTGGGAGGCTCCGCCGATCTGACCGGCTCGAATCTGACCCGCACAAGCGGCATGACCGGGGTTTGCGAAGGCAATAACGGGTTTTCGGGCAATTACATCTATTACGGGGTCCGCGAACACGGCATGGCCGCCGCGATGAACGGCATTTATCTGCATGGCGGGTTGCGCCCCTACGGTGGTACATTTCTGGCATTTGCCGATTATTGTCGCGGGTCGATCCGCCTGTCTGCGCTCATGGGGCTGCCGGTGACCTATGTCATGACCCACGATAGTATCGGACTTGGTGAAGACGGTCCGACGCACCAGCCGGTAGAGCACGTGGCGTCATTGCGGGTCATGCCAAATCTGAACGTTTTCCGCCCCTGTGACAGTGTCGAGGCCGCCGAAGCGTGGGAATTGGCCGTCGCGTCTGACAACACGCCGTCGCTGATGGCGCTGTCGCGTCAGAAACTTCCTACCGTGCGAACAGACGTCTCCGAAAACCAGACCGCCCGTGGCATGTATGTGCTGCGCGACTGCGCCGGTGAACGGGACGTGACGCTGATGTCCACTGGGTCCGAGATTGCTATTGCACTGGAAGCGGCTGACGCATTGGCCGCAGAAGGCGTCAACGTTGCCGTTGTCTCGGCACCCTGTTTTGAGCTTTTTGATGCGCAAGACGCCGCTTACCGCGCCTCAGTTCTGGGCCGCGCGCCGCGTGTTGGTGTTGAGGCCGGTGTCGTAACTTGCTGGGAAAAATACCTTGGCGAAAATTCTGCCTTCGTTGGCATGAGCAGCTTCGGCGCCTCCGCCCCGTTTGAGGCGCTCTACGATCACTTTGGCATTACAGCAGCAGCCACCGCTGCCGCTGCCAAATCTCTTTTGAAATCTTAAGACCCGAGGACCAACATGACACTTAAAGTAGCAATCAACGGATTTGGCCGCATCGGGCGCAGCACCTTGCGCGTGATCGAAGAAGAGTACGGAGGCCAAATCGAAGTCGTCGCGCTGAACGCGTCTGGATCTATCGATCAGAACGTCCACCTGCTGAAATTTGACTCCGTCCACGGACGATTTAGTAAGCCGTTAGGAACGGACGGCAAAAACATGCTGATCGACGGGCGCTCTGTTCGCATGTCGGCTGAACGCGATCCCAAAAATCTGGATTGGGACGGTATTGATCTGGTGCTGGAATGTACCGGAGCATTCAACAGCAAAGAGGAAGCTCAGGCCCATATTGATCGCGGCGCCAAGCGCGTCTTACTGTCGGCGCCGGGCAAAGGTGTCGATAAAACAATTGTTTATGGTGTCAATCACGATGTGATTACCGAAAAAGATACCGTCATATCCGCAGCAAGTTGTACAACCAATTGCCTGGCTCCAGTGGCCATGGTGATGCGCAACGCGGTCGGCATCGACAAAGGGTTCATGACCACGATCCACTCTTATACCGGCGATCAGCCGACGCTGGACCGTCGCCACAAAGACCCGTATCGCGGGCGCGCAGCCGCCATGTCAATGATCCCGACAACGACCGGCGCCGCCAAAGCCGTAGGTCTGGTTCTGCCCGATCTTGACGGCAGGCTGGACGGTTCTGCCATTCGGGTGCCGACGCCAAATGTTTCGGTCGTGGATTTCAAGTTTATTGCATCGGGCGACACTTCTGTGGACGAAGTGAACAAAGCCGCGCTGCAAGCGGCCAGTGGCCCGCTCAACGGGACTCTGGCTTACGACGAAGAGGCCAAAGTGTCGGTTGATTACAACCATACGAACACGGCCTCTAATTTCGCCGGTCAACAAACGCGCGTGCACGGAAATTTTGTGCGGGTTCTTAGTTGGTATGACAACGAATGGGGCTTCACCAGCCAGATGGTCAAGACTGCGGTGGCAGTCGGGAAAACGATCTGATGACCATGCGCGCAATTACAGATATCGATGTGTCCGGCAAAACGCTGGTTATACGTGCCGACCTGAACGCGCCGACCAATGGTGGCGTGGTGACCGACAGCACACGTATCGACCGGTTCGCGGCGGGGCTAAAAGACCTGCTTGCGCGCGGCGCCTCGGCTGTAGTTCTTTCGCATTTTGGTCGCCCCAAAGGGAAACCGGTGCCGGAAATGTCGCTGAAACCGATCACGGCGGCACTGGCAGAAGCCTTGGGCACAGACGTCAAATTTGCCAGTGATTGTGTAGGCGATTCCGTTGAATCGATTGCAGGCGGATTAAAGCCAGGCGAGGTAATGTTGGCTGAAAACCTGCGTTTTCATGCGGGCGAAGAAGCCAACGACGCCGGATTCGCCGCCCAGTTGGCCAGACTTGGTGATACCTATGTCAACGATGCATTTTCCTGCGCGCATCGCGCGCACGCATCAACCGCAGCGATTGCTGATCTGCTTCCGGCATTTGCGGGGCCGATGTTGTCGGAAGAAGTCGGTGCCTTGGCGATTGCATTGGAAGCCCCTAAACGCCCGTCCGTTGCTTTGGTCGGCGGAGCGAAAGTGTCGTCCAAAATTTCGGTTCTCAAAAATCTGGTTGAAAAGGTCGATTCGATCATTATCGGCGGCGGCATGGCCAATACTTTTTTCTATGCCGACGGGGTCGATGTGGGTAAATCGCTGTGCGAAACCGATCAGGTCGACACAGTGCGCGAAATTCAAACGCTGGCCAGGGCGGCCAATTGCGAATTGGTTCTGCCGATCGACATCGTCTATGCGTTCAAATTTGCTGATAACGCCCGCAACATGATTGCCGATGTCGCCGATTGCCCGCAAGAGGCGATGATACTCGACGCGGGGCCAAAATCGGTGGTCAAATTCCGCACGGTCATGGCCCATGCACAGACAATCCTGTGGAACGGCCCTCTTGGTGCATTTGAAATCCGGCCATTTGAACAGGCAACCAAACAGGTGGCCATGGAAGTGGCTGAACTGACCCGTGGCGGTCTGGTGACCTCGGTTGCAGGCGGAGGCGACACTGTCGCGGCCTTAAACATGGCCGGGGTGGCCGAAGACTTTACCTATATCTCGTCGGCGGGCGGGGCATTTCTGGAATGGATCGAAGGCAAAGAATTGCCGGGTATTGCCGCGCTGAACCGCGCCGCGGCTGCCGCATAAATCGGAGACCACACAAATGGCACTTATTACACTGAGACAACTTTTGGACCACGCGGCTGAAAACAGCTACGGCGTACCAGCGTTCAACATCAACAACATGGAACAGGGCCTTGCCATCATGGAGGCCGCCAAAAAATGTGACGCCCCCGTCATCATGCAGGCCAGTCGCGGCGCGCGTTCTTATGCGGGCGACATTATGCTGCGTCACATGATTCAGGCGCTGGCGGAAATGTACCCGGGTAACCCGATCTGTATGCATCAGGATCACGGCAACAACGAACAAACCTGTTCATCCGCTATTCGGCACGGATTCACGTCTGTCATGATGGACGGCAGTCTTGAGGCCGATATGAAAACACCTGCATCGTATGAATACAACGTTGACATCACTGAACGCGTTTCGCGTTTGGCGCACTGGGTTGGCGCCTCTGTCGAGGGTGAGCTGGGCGTATTGGGTTCACTGGAAACCGGTGAGGCGGCTGAAGAAGATGGCTCGGGCGCGGTTGGAAAACTGTCCATGGACCAGCTATTGACCGACCCTGATGAATCGCTTGATTTTGTGCAGAAAACCAGAGTTGACGCACTGGCAATTGCCTGTGGAACTTCGCATGGCGCCTATAAGTTCAGCAGTAAACCAACCGGCGAAACGCTGGCGATCAAACAGATCGAGGCCATTCACGCCAAGATCCCCAATGTGCATCTGGTGATGCACGGATCATCCAGCGTACCGCAATATTTGCAGGATCTCATTAACGCATCCGGCGGCGACATGCCGCAAACCTATGGTGTGCCGGTCGAAGAGATCGAGCGTGGCATCAAATCCGGTGTGCGCAAGGTTAACATAGATACAGACTGCCGGATGGCCATGACCGGCCAGTTCCGCAAAATAGCTCAGGATACGCCAAGTCAATTTGACCCGCGCAAATTCCTGATCCCCGCAATGGACGAGATGGAAAAACTCTGTCTCGACCGGTTTGAACGTTTCGGCACAGCCGGCAACGCTTCAAAAATCAAGGTCATTGATATCGACGATATGGCCAAACGCTACGCTGACGGATCGCTTGATCCGGTCGTCGGCTGAAATCGGACCTTATCCAATCAGGAGTTAGAAAATGAGTAAAGACCAAACGCAAATAACGGACAAGAAAAAGCGCTATGCCGCCGGTGTGCTCAAGTACGCGCAGATGGGTTATTGGGATGGCGACTATGAACCCAAGGATACAGATATTCTGGCGCTGTTTCGCATTACGCCCCAGGCGGGCGTCGATCCGATCGAAGCAGCCGCAGCCGTTGCCGGAGAAAGCTCCACCGCCACATGGACTGTTGTCTGGACGGACCGGTTGACCGCTTGTGATAAATACCGGGCGAAGGCCTATAAGGTTGAGCAGGTTCCCAACAATCCAGAACAGTTTTTCTGCTATGTTGCGTACGATCTTAGCCTGTTTGAAGAAGGTTCGCTTGCCAATTTGACGGCATCGATAATCGGGAACGTGTTTTCGTTCAAACCACTGTTGGCGGCCCGTCTTGAAGACATGCGCTTTCCGCCCGCCTATGTGAAAACATACACTGGTCCACCAACCGGAATTATTGTCGAACGCGAGCGTTTGGACAAGTTCGGCAAACCCCTGTTGGGCGCAACCACGAAACCCAAACTGGGTCTATCGGGCAAAAACTATGGTCGCGTGGTCTATGAAGGCCTAAAGGGCGGACTGGACTTTATGAAGGATGACGAGAACATTAACTCGCAACCTTTCATGCACTGGCGTGAGCGTTTCCTGTACTGCATGGAAGCGGTGAACAAGGCCTCTGCCGAAACCGGAGAAGTCAAAGGCCATTACCTGAACATTACAGCCGCCACGATGGAAGAAATGTACGCCCGGGCGCAATTCGCCAAAGAACTGGGTTCGGTCATTGTCATGGTGGACCTGATCATCGGGTTCACGGCCATTCAGTCAATTTCCAACTGGTGTCGCAACAACAACATGATCCTGCACATGCACCGGGCCGGTCACGGCACCTATACGCGTCAGAAAAACCACGGTATTTCGTTCCGCGTTATCGCCAAATGGCTGCGGCTTCAAGGCGTTGACCATTTGCACGCAGGTACTGCGGTTGGCAAGCTGGAAGGCGATCCTCTGACGGTGCAGGGCTATTACAATGTCTTGCGCGAACCCAAGAATGAGGTCGATCTGCCACGCGGTATTTTCTTTGAACAGGACTGGTGTGATTTGAACAAGGTGATGCCGGTGGCATCCGGTGGCATTCACGCCGGGCAAATGCACCAGTTGCTGCATCTGTTTGGCGACGACGTGGTTCTGCAGTTCGGCGGCGGTACAATTGGTCACCCCATGGGTATCCAATCCGGCGCACAGGCCAACCGCGTAGCGCTTGAAACCATGGTCATGGCGCGAAATGAAGGCCGTGACATCTGGAATGAAGGTCCTGAAATTCTGCGAAGTGCCGCCAAGTGGTGCAAGCCACTGGAATCGGCTTTGGACGTGTGGGGCAACATTACCTTCAACTATACGTCAACTGACACGTCTGACTTCCAGACATCTGAAACACCATCGTCCTAAGCACGAAAAAAGGAGAAAAATAATGCGTATCACACAAGGTTGCTTTTCGTTCCTGCCCGATCTGGATGATGTTCAGATCAGCGCGCAGATGGAATATATCCTGTCCAAAGGCTGGGCCATCGCCATCGAATACACCGATGATCCCCATCCACGAAACACCTTTTGGAACATGTGGGGTCATCCGATGTTTGATCTTAAGGATCCAAAGGGTGCAATGATGGAATTGGATGACTGCCGTAAGCTACATGGCGACGACTATATTCGCATTTTGGCGTTTGACGATACCAGCGGTGTGGAATCAGTTACAATGTCGTTCATTGTCAACCGTCCAAAAGAAGAGCCAACCATTCATATGCAGCGCACTGACATCGTTGACCGTGCACAACGCTATGCTTGGGACGTTCGCAAGTAATACCCGCAGTAACCAGTCGGGCATCCGGACATTCGGGTGCCTGAAAACCATGCGCGACCTTGCAGAATTGGGCCGTTGACTTAGGAAAGACCAAACATGAGCGTCGAAGACGAAAAAACCGAATTTCCAACCACTGTTGATCTGGCGGCGGAATACGAAAGCTCGGGTGTCGCCGAGATTCTTCAGGAACTTGACGACGAATTGATAGGGCTGGAACCCGTCAAACAGCGCATCCGCGAAACCGCTGCTTTGCTTTTGGTGGATAAAGCGCGCAAATCCATGGGTCTATCCCATGAAACGCCCACCTTGCACATGAGTTTTTCCGGCAATCCCGGCACGGGCAAAACGACCGTTGCACTTAAAATCGCCGGCTTGTTGCACCGGCTTGGATATGTGCGCAAAGGTCATTTGGTTAGCGTCACACGCGACGATCTGGTGGGGCAGTACATCGGCCACACTGCACCCAAAACCAAAGAAGTTTTGAAACGCGCTATGGGTGGCGTGCTATTCATCGATGAGGCTTACTATCTGTACCGCCCCGACAATGAACGCGACTATGGGCAGGAAGCCATCGAAATTCTTCTACAGATCATGGAAAACAACCGCGACGATCTTGTCGTTGTCATGGCGGGTTACGCCGACAAAATGGACAAGTTTTTTTCGGCGAATCCGGGCTTTCGTTCACGGATAGCCCACCACATTGAATTTCCTGATTATCTGGACAAAGAGCTGATAGAAATTTCCGAAATGATGTTGGCCGAGCAAAATTATGAATTCGACAATGGTGGCCGCAAGGCCATGGTCGAATATATTGACTTGCGTCGCAAACAGCCACATTTCGCCAACGCACGATCCATCCGCAATGCTCTTGACCGTGCGCGCTTGCGTCAGGCCAACCGTTTGTTCACCGATGTCAAAGGCCCGCTGGACGCCAAGACTCTTAGCACTGTTACCGAAGCGGATATGCGCTCCAGCCGTGTTTTTTCCGGCGGACTGGACGTCGATCGTTTGGTGCATACCGGAGAGAAAAAATGAGTTTTGACCGTTCCATCAAAATTGCCCCGTCCATTCTGGCCTCTGATTTCGCCAACTTCGGCGCTGAATGCGAGGCGATCGAGGCGCAAGGCTGTGACTGGGTGCATGTGGATGTGATGGACGGGCATTTCGTACCGGCCATTACCTTTGGTCCGCAAACCTGCAAGGCCATCCGCCCGCATATCAAAACCGTCATGGACGTCCATTTGATGATCGCGCCGGTTGATGCCTATATCAAAGAATTTGTTGATGCGGGAACCGACATTCTGACCATCCACGCAGAGGCTGGGCCGCATTTGCACCGCTCGCTGCAACACATCCGCGCACTGGGCTGCAAGGCCGGTGTGGCGCTGAACCCGTCAACGCCCGCCAATGCGCTTGAATACGTGCTGGATATGATCGATCTGGTGTGCATCATGACGGTGAACCCCGGATTTGGCGGGCAAAAGTTTATTCATTCTCAGGTCGATAAATGCGCTGAAATCCGCAAAATGATCGGAGATCGTGACATTCATATCGAAATAGACGGCGGAGTAACGCCGGAAACGGCACCGCTGATGGCGGCAGCTGGCGCCGACGTTCTGGTGGCAGGGTCTGCGGTTTTCAAGGGCGGCAGCGCCAGCGATCCCGCGCCATACGGCGAAAACATCCGCAACATCCGCGCGGCAGCAGAGGCGGCACAAAAATGACCCTAAAAGCCATTATATTTGACGTGGACGGCACATTGTCGGAAACGGAAGAAGCCCATCGCCGCGCATTTAACGAGACATTCATGGAATTTGAGCTGCCTTGGGTGTGGACGCGCGACATGTACGCCGAGCTGCTGAAAACTACCGGCGGCAAAGAACGAATGACCAAATACCAAAGCGAATTGTCGGAACAAGACGTCGATCAGCAAGAAATCGCCGCGATTCACAAACGCAAAACCGAATTATACGGCGAGCTGATCGCAGGTGGTGCTGCCAACTTGCGCAGCGGCATTGCCGAGTTGATCGAGGACGCCAAAGCCAACGGCGTGCGGGTTGCAGTGGCCACCACCACCAACCGCCCCAATGTGGACCGCCTGTCAGAAGCCTGTTTTGGTCAGCCCGCCGGTGATGTGTTCGAAGTGATCGCGGCAGGCGACGAAGTAAAGAACAAAAAACCGGCACCCGATGTGTTTGATCTGGCGGTGGCTGGTCTGGGGCTTGAGCCCGCTGAATGCGTCGGATTGGAAGACAGCCGCAACGGCTTGTTGTCGTGCGCTGAGGCCAACGTGCCCTGCATCGTATCGCCCGGCGTTTACACATTGGGGTCAGATTTCACCGAGGCAACGGCGGTAGTGGCGTGTTTTTCCGAAATCAACACAGTGGCCAAGCTGAACGCCTTGATGGAGGCCTGACATGGCTGTGACCCCGCCAGTATGCGATTTTGGCTGGCCAGCGCCGGATTTCAAACTGCCTGCGACCGACGGCAATTCTTACGGTTTTGATGACGTCAAAGGGTCAAATGGCACGCTGGTGATCTTTATGTGCAATCACTGCCCCTATGTTCTGGCCGTGCTGGATCGAATTCTACGGGATGCTTCAGTTTTACAAACGCTGGGCGTCGGTGTCGTGGCCATTAGCGCCAATGACGCGGCCGCCTATCCGCAGGACAGTTTTGACAATATGTCAGTTCTGGCGGCTGACAACGGGTTTTCTTTTCCATATCTCTACGATGAAAGCCAGAATACGGCACGGGCCTATGATGCCGCCTGCACGCCTGATTTCTTTGGATTTGACGCGGGTGGCGGCCTGCAATATCGCGGACGTCTTGATGCGTCGCGTAAAGAGGCCGGACCTGCAGACCTGCGCCGCGATCTGTTTGAGGCCATGAAGCAAGTCGCCCAAACCGGACAGGGTCCTGCCGCTCAGATTCCGTCGATGGGTTGTTCAATCAAGTGGAAAGACAGTTGATAAAAGCTGTTGTTTTCGATCTTGACGGCACACTTGTCGACAGCGCGCCCGATATCTGTGCCAGCGCCAATACATTGTTGCGTTCGCTTGGCTTGTCGCCGCTGCCCGAAGCAACCGTGCGCGGGTTTATTGGCAACGGTATTCCAAAACTTGTTGAACGGGTGATGAAGGCCACCGATATCTGGGAGGAAGGCAAGAAATTTGCGCAAATGACGGAG
>CAZPQL010000070.1:0-14845 GCA_964588725.1 uncultured Rhodobacterales bacterium | reverse complement strand
ACTCAGATTCCTCCGAGGTTACGGTCAGCAGATGTGTCACCGCGTCCCTTAGATAAGTATAAGTATAAGTGCTTTCGTGGATTCTGTCAAGAATCACAACGGGTTAACCATCTTACTGGTCCCATGTCCGCTAACGCACTGAATTGACTCTTTTTTGTGGTTGGCTTAATGATACCTCTCCCGCATGGTATCCACACTCTTAACAACCATTTCCTCCAGCACATCCAGATCAATATTCGCTAGATTGGTGATATAGAGACAGGATGATGAATGCTTGTGCTTGCCCAATCGCGCCAGCTGATCGGCATAATCCTTGAAGCCATTCATAATATAGACCGTCAAGGCGGCCTTGCGCGGCGACAGGCCGGTGATCATGTAATCGTGCTTGGACCCGTCCTTGCGAAAATAGCTGTAGCGATCAAATCCTATAATACCGGGCCCCCACATTTTTGGTTCAAATCCGGTGACGCGGGCCATCATGGTGAGAATAAGGCGGGCGTCGTCGGCCCTTCGAGACAGGGAGATTGTGGCTAGAAAGGCTTCGATGTCGCCATCGTTTTCAATCGTTTTCATGTTCAATTGGCCTGTGTTATTGCTGTCGGACCCTATAATACACCTTTCCCATAAGCACCGAACCAAAAACTGAGTCCATAAAATTGTCGATGTTTCCTCTGCCTTAACAATTAACCAGAAAGTCGCGACATTGTCCGGTTGTTTCCAAATTCCTGACAAAGTTTGGGGGCTACATATCCTCATGTTTTATATCGTAAGGGTAGTACAGTGGACAGATTGACAGAAATGGAGGCGTTCGCAAGTGTTGTGGATCAGGGGGGATTTACAGACGCGGCACGCAAAATGGGAATATCCAAATCGGCGGTTTCCAAACATGTATCGTCGCTGGAGGCGCGGTTAGGGGCCCGGTTGCTCAACCGAACGACGCGACGGGTCAGCCCGACAGAAATAGGTCTGGCATATTACGATAAGGCGCGACGCGTTCTGGTTGATGCAGGCGAGGCAGACTCGATGGTCACTTCGATGCAGGCTGCGCCAAGCGGATCGCTGCGGCTTTCGGCGGCAACCGACTTTGGCGTGAACCACATTTCCAATGCGCTGGGTGCTTTTTTGCATCAATACCCCGACATCAACATCAATCTTGTTCTCAACAACCGCTATGTCGAGCTGATTTCAGAGGGTTTTGATATTGCCATTCGCATTGGCGACATGGAAGACAGCACGCTGCGCGCCAGAAAACTGACCGAAGCCAATGTCAAAATGGTGGCTGCACCCGAATATTTTGCCGCTCATGGCAGGCCCGAGCGCATCGACGATCTGAACAATCACATGCTGTTGCATTATTCCAATCAGTCCAACGGCAATGTCTGGAAACTAACGTCGCCGACCGGCGAAAAACGTCAAATCCGGACCACTGGTTGCCTGACGGTCAACGACGGCCAATCGCTGCTGACCGCGGCCGCGACAGGTGTCGGCATCGCCTACTTGCCAAGCTTTCTGTATCAGGAAAAGCTTGAACTGGGTTTGTTGGAAGAAGCCATGCCCGAATTGCCGGTCGAGAAGCGTGGAATTTACGCCGTGTATCCACCGGGGCGATACACGCAACCAAAACTTCGGGCATTTATCGATTTCCTGGTCGAACACTTCAAACACAAAGGCCCTGAAGAATGGTAGTTAAAAAGCCCCGGTAATCCGGGGTTTTTTATGAGTCACCCGTAACAAGCACAACTTCGACCCGACGGTTCTTTTTGCGTCCTTCGTCGTTATCATTGGGCGCGCGGGGCGACAAATAGCCAACACCCTCAGCCGTGAGTCGCGCCTTATCAATGCCATGCAGGGCAACCAAAGTGGACATGACCGACGCCGCGCGTTTTTTTGAAAGCGCAACGTTTCCTGCCAATGAACCGGATGCGTCCGTGTGTCCAACCAGAACAACCGACGCTGCCGGATTATCCAGCAGGAAATCCGCAAGTTCTTTAAGTGACCCAACGATATCACCGTCCAGCGACGAGCTGCCTTTGGGAAAGCTCAGACCTTCAAGCACCGCCGAGCCATGCAGTTGCAATTGACCGGACAGCGAATCGACATCGGATTCAAATGTGACGTCCCTTTCGGCTGCTCTGCGTTTTGATGACGCCGAAATGGCGGCGTTGTCTGGGGGCGCAACCCCGATCGAAGTCATTTGGATATAACCGTTGTCCGCGCTGCGGCTCACGAGCAGGCCAACGTAATTACGCGACTTACCGCTGATTTTTTCGGCCGAAAGAAAACGAAAGTCGCCGATGTCGACGTGCATCTCAGGTTCTGCCACGACCTCGGTTGAAAACCGGAAATCAAACCCGCCGCAGATTTTTGTGTCGCATTCAAACAGGATATCGTAGCCCGATTCAGTAAGCCGGGCCCGCATCGCGGCCAAAAGTTTCAGGGTTCCATTGGATTCGCCGGACGTTTTCCACACTCTTTGGGTTTTGCGGCCCTCGGTTGTTAAGGTGGGCAACTTGCCGTCCGCAAAAGGACCAATCGGCAAAGCGTAACTCGCCAAAGGTACGATGTATTCGTAGTCGGGGCCGTCAATTTCGGGCTGGATTACCGCCGCTTGCCCCAAAGCCATCGCCGGGACTATGCCGGCCAACAGGCCGCTTATGAATGCGCGCGTTTTCATCTGTTTTGGGCATGATACTCTATATTCGGTTTTTTATCTACCGCCGATGACATGCGGTTTGACATGTTAAAAAACGCCGCGACTGCCGCGATGTCCCAGATATCGCGATCGGCAAATCCGGCGTCTCGCAATGATTGCCGGTCGGTTTCGACAATTTTGTGACTGGCCTCGGTTAAAAGCGTCGCGAAATCCAGCATCGCTTTTTGGCGCGGGGACAAATCCGCGGCGCGGTAGTTCATCACCAGCATTTCACCCAGAACCGGATCACCCGAAAGCGCCCGCACCTGGGCACCATGCGCCGTCAGGCAATAAAAGCAATGGTTGATGGATGACACGACCACGGCAATCATTTCGCGTTCCAATTTGGTCAGGCCGCTGTCGCCGAGCATCAGGTCGTTATACATACCGGAAAACGCATTCAGTTTTTCGGGCGCAAATGCATAGGCCGTCAGCACGTTGGGGACGAACCCCAGCTTTTCGACGCATATGTCGAAATAACGCTGGGTCTCTGGTGGCAATGGGTCTTTGGGCGGTAGATCAAGCGCGGTTATTTTGCTGTCAGACATCGAGATCCTGTGCGTAAGTTCATTTTTTTCGGTAGTGATACTCTTCTGCAATTTGCATCCCAAATCCAGAAAACAATTTTTGCGCAGGCGTATTTTCGCGCGTGGTGAGTGCAGACAGATATTGCGCGCCGTGATCACGCGCCCAAATCGCGCAATGGTGCAATATCGACTGCGCACAGCCCAGTTTGCGTTTTCCCGGCGCGATTTCCAATGCATGCAGCATGGCGATGTTTTCAGCGCAGGCGATGAATGCGCAACCCGCGGGTTGGTCTGCGTGTCGGGCCAGTACATAGGACTTCGGGTCTTTGGTCTGATGCATGACCCGAACACGCCCATTGCTTATGCCGCCTTGTTTCCAGATTTCTTCCATCAACGCCAGAGGAGAACGACACGAAATCGCCGCCAAAGGGGCGGGTTCGACAATTTCCAAATCCGTGATTTTGGCCAAAAAGATGACCGTCGGGTCCACCAGCTTGTAGCCGCGCTCCATGAGCACCCTATCCAGCCGAGAATCAGCGCGGGAGAGCCTGAAAAGCGGCGTGTTCTTTTGAGCCACCATCACCTTTTCGGCAGCGGTGATGTCGTACGGTTCGAATTCGCCAAGCAAGGTTGCAGCATTCACCCGTTGGCCGCCACCGGCCGAATGGCGCAAAACGAACGGCGGCAGATCCCGATACTCGGCGGCAGACCACGTGTCGTCCATCGCCTGGAACAAATCGGTCGACGTCGGTTCCATCACGTTTCCTCGCAGGTGGATGGGAACAGTTGCAAAAATTCCTGCGCCGCGTCTTCCAGTGCCATCAGATCGCTTGACCGCAAGACAATATTGCTGCCGAAAACGCCTTGGCGAATAAACGGGTAGGAGCCCATGGAAACCGTCGTGAATTTGTTGGCAAGGGCTTCCAGCGGCCCCGCAATTTCGCCTTCGGGCATATTTAGCCGAAAACTTCTGGATCGGATGGGGTTGCCGCCGGTCACGCCCGGCAGGACAGATTCGACCATGGCCTGAAAAATAGCGGGCACTCCGGCCATGACAAAAACGTTGCCAATGTTGAAACCGGGCGCGATTGAAACGGGGTTTTCGATCAACGCGGCGCCTTGGGGAATACGCGCCATGCGCAGGCGTGCATCATTTATTTTGGTACCACTTTTTTCGTAGTAGTTCTGCAAAAGGGACAGAGCGTCGTCCCGCACACCAATAGAAACCCCAAATGCAGCCGCCACAGCGTCGGCGGTGATGTCATCGTGTGTGGGGCCGATCCCGCCGCTGGTGAACACATAGTCGCTGGAGTCGCGCAATTCATTCAGGGCGGTAACGATCAGATCGTGGTCATCGGCGACGACTCGTGCATGGATAAAATCGACCGCCACTTCGGCCAACCTGCCCGCCAGAAAGTACATGTTGGCTTCGCGCGTGCGCCCCGACAAAATTTCGTCGCCGATCACCAGCATGGACGCAGTGGGGTTGGGCACGGAATGGCCGTCCTTGTCTTGATTGCACTTGCGGTATAATCCCCCGCCATGCAGTTTCAAACCCCCCTTGTGCGCGCCACGCTGGTCAGGCGCTACAAAAGATTTCTGGCGGATGTTGTGCTGGAAGACGGGCGCGAAGTGACGGCGCATTGCGGAAATCCCGGCGCGATGACAGGACTTAAAGAGCCGGGTCTGACGGTTTGGCTGGAGCCCAACGACAATCCAAAGCGCAAGCTGCGCTACGCGTGGAAACTTGTTGAATTGCCGGTCGGGCACTGGGCGGGCGTTGATACAAACGTGGCCAACCGTATAGTAGCCGAGGCGTTTGACAAAAACCAAATACCGGCGTTGACCGCCTATCACACCATTCGCCCGGAAGTTAAATACGGCACGAACAGCCGGATCGACTTCCTGCTGACGGCGCCCGATTTACCCGATCTTTATCTCGAGGTGAAAAGCGTGACTTTGCGTCGGTCAGGCGAATGGGCCGAGTTTCCCGACAGTGTGACCACACGCGGCACAAAACATCTGAACGAATTGGTAACCATGGTGGAAAATGGCCATCGCGCAGTCATGCTGTATCTGATTCAGCGTACAGACTGCACTGGTTTTCGGTTGGCAGCAGACATCGACACCGATTACGCTGGTGCGTTTGCGCGGGCGATCAAAGCGGGCGTCGAAGTTCTGTGTTATCAAACGGCGATATCGGCGGTGTCTATTTCGCTCGAGTCCCCGGTGCCGGTCTATGGCATATAACAATTTTAACTGCCGCACTGGTAGTGGCGCAGGATGTGGACTAATTGTCTGGAAACCAATTGAACGATGGAGCGTACGTTGAAGGGCCCAATTACCGGCCGTCTGAACAAGGACGGCATTCAAATTCACAGTCCCGAGGATTTTCAGGGTATGCGCAAGGCAGGTGAACTGGCGGCGTTGATACTGGATATGATCGGTGAATACGTTGTGCCGGGTGTAACAACCGAGCGGCTCGATCAATTGTGCCATGATTTCATGATTGACCACGGGTCCAAGCCGGCGACGCTTGGATACAGGGGGTATCCAAAATCATCGTGTATTTCCATCAACCACGTGGTTTGCCACGGCATTCCTTCGGAAAAGCGCCTGAAGGACGGCGATATTCTGAATATCGACGTGACCTGCATTTTGGACGGCTGGTTTGGTGATACGTCGCGGATGTATGTGGCCGGTCGTGGCAATCGCAAGGCTGAAAGGTTGATCGACATCACACATCACGCACTGATGATCGGAATCGATCAGGTCAAGCCCGGCAATACATTTGGAGACATTGGCGCGGCGATCCAGAAATATGCCGAGGCGCAAAGATGTTCGGTGGTACGCGATTTTTGCGGGCACGGGTTGGGGCGGGTGTTTCATGCGCCCCCGAACGTGCTGCACTATGGAAATTGGGGGACTGGGCCGGTGTTGGAAGAGGGCATGTTTTTCACCATCGAGCCGATGATCAATCTGGGAAGGCCCGACACGAAAATTCTGGCGGACGACTGGACGGCGGTGACCAAAGACAAATCGCTGTCCGCGCAGTTTGAACACTCCATTGGCGTGACCGCGACGGGATGCGAAATATTTACGCCGTCGCCTGCGGGCCTGTTTCATCCGACGCAGCCAAAAAATTAATCATTTGTAAATCTAATGGCCGGACGTTCTGGGATATGGACCAGCCGCCCAAACCCGCGCATTTTTCTGAGGTACCGCTGCCGGGATTTCATTTGCTTACGGCGCCCGCCGCCGTCAATAAAAATGACGACAAATTCCAGAAACAACATCGTCAACGTTTGCGCCACCGCTTTGTTCACGGCGGTGCCGCCGCTATGCCTGATTATGAAATATTGGAACTTGTGCTTTTTTGCGCCATCCCGCGCAGGGACGTAAAACCGCTGGCCAAGCGGTTGCTAGCAGAATTTGGCACACTCAACCAAACGCTTGCCGCCAGTCCGGCGCGTCTTGTTCAGGTAAGCGGTGTTGGCGAAACGGTCATTCAGGTCCTGAAAATTGTCGAGGCCGCGGCGCACCGCATGAGCCGCTCTAAGGTTATGGGCCAAAATGTGCTGTCGTCGTGGCAGGCATTGGAAGACTATTGTCAGGTTGCAATGGCGGGGCAGGCAACCGAAGGGTTCCGCATTCTGTTTCTGGATCGTAAAAACGTGTTGATAGCCGATGAGGAACAACAAAAGGGCACGGTGGATCATGTGCCGGTTTACCCGCGCGAAGTGGTCAAAAGGGCGCTGGAACATAACGCATCGGCGCTAATTCTTGTGCACAATCACCCTTCGGGCGATCCGACGCCATCGGACGCGGATATCGCCATGACCACGCAGATCGTCAACGCGGCAGCCGTGTTTGATATCGCGGTACACGATCACCTGATCGTTGGAAAATCACGCAATTTTAGCTTCAAATCCAACGGACTGCTTGATTGAATTCAGCGAATCCACAACTCGACACGCCGGTTGATGCGTCGACCGACCGCGTCGCCGTTGCAGGCCAAAGGCGAAATTTCGCCAAATCCTGTGACAGTGAATTTGATTTTGGATAAATCCGCGATTGTCGCGTTCTTTTTTAGCCGTGCAGCCACCTGTTCGGCACGCTGACGCGAAATGCGCCGGTTGCCGTCCGGACCGCCCTCGGCATCCGAAAATCCGGCCACAATCAATTCGCGCCCGTCGAAATCGCCAAATTCAATCATTCGGGCCACCTGATCTATGTTGATCAGCGACCGGCGGTCCATTTCGGTGGACGATTCCATAAACCTGAACGTTGTCGATAGTCGTTCCGCACCAAACAGGCTGATGGCCATACCCCGAAGAGATTCCAGCGTAACATCCTGCGACCCCGTTCGTATCGAGTTGATCACGCGGTCGCCCTGTTGCGCCCAGCTTTGCCTTGTGACGTTCTGCCCGACGAAACCCAGACGCGTAAAAGCGCGCTGTGCTAAATCGCCCTTGAGATAAGCTTTGAAATTGCGGGTAAAAACCGGCAAGTGCTCGCCGGTTGTGTGCAACAATATATGTTGCGTCAGCGGGTAGTCTTCCGATTTCACATTAAATTCCGTGGCGGCGATGCTGTGGCCGCACGGCCCCACGATCGCCAGTGCCCGAGCATTGCCGATATTGGGGAAATTGGTAATCCCAATGCCCAGCGCATCACGCGCGACCATACGCGACGTCTCGGCTGGTCCATCCAGACGCGCAGCAGGTGCCAAAACGCGTCCTCCGTTCGGGATCATGACGTGGTTTTGCAAAAGAATGCCCAGATCGGTGTTCCGTCTTTGGCGGTAAAGCGCTATCGGCGCGTCGGCACCCCCGAGCGCCGCCCAGTTGTCGATTTCGCCGGCAAACACCCGCGCCGCGTTTTCAAGGCTGATTGATCTGACGGGATTATCTTGGGCAACGATCACGAACAACCCGTCAAGCGCCAGCAACTGGCTTTCGATCTGAACCGGCCCTGCCGCTGCGATCCCCGTCAGCGCAACCAGTGTCTGGTGGCCTTGCGCATACCGGTATGTCAGCGCAAGTTGGGATTTGCCCTGTATCAGCTCGCTAAACCCAAGATTTGACGAAGATGGAATAATTTCCACACGCGCGACCGGCACGCCGACGCGGTCGGAAATCGAATACGTGACGCTGTTTTCATCCGGTGGCTCGCGGACGATAACCTGACCCGATGTGAATGCGAAATTTTCGACCAAGGCTGGAATCAACGCGGGGCTGATTGCCTGCGTGCCGCTAATTTTCAGATCGGCGGCGTATTGGCCGGTGTCGGGACACGCCAGGCCTGAACACCGGACACCCAGTGCGTTGACTGTAAGCTCGCCAAATGGTGTAGCGATTTTGTAAAATTCGCCGTCAAATGCGACGAGAGCACCAATGATTTCAACCGAGCCATCCGCTGATCGCAGCGTGACGTCCTGAGCCACCGCATGTACGGGAACGCAAAAACTCAATGAAAGCGCAATCAGAAGTGCGCGCCACAAGCGACGTTTCATCTGTGAGGGTCCGCGTTGTTAATTCGCGGCTATAATCAGGTCCGATAGCGCATTTTTCAATACCAGAGTTTGGCGACCGTTTTTGCACTCGGCAAAGACGTATTTATATCCGCTGTTGACTACCAGCCGCCCGCCCTGTGACCGAGAATGGAACACCACAAGATCTTTGGCGCAACTTGCTGGCGTGGCCCGGGCCTCCAGTTTGAAACGAACGACGCCCGATGTTTTGGTGTCGGTCGACGGCCAGGTGTAAATTTCGACACGGCGTGGCGAGGCAACCGAGGCATCGCCCAATTCTGTCAGGTATCCACCGCCAAGAAAACGGGACTTTTTGATGCTGCGGGGCTGCCCGGACCAGACATGATCTTCGCCGGATTTTTTATCGCCGCGCTCAAACGCGTGCAGATCAAGCTCGACAGCCCCTTCCCATAAAATGGCGACGCGCCGGTAATTCTGTACCTCAGGAATATTGATCGAGGCGCGCAACGACCCGCCTTTGCCAAACTCAACGATGACGCCGGCAATCGAATCCATCGCCGGAATGTCCACCTGATAAAGTCCGCTGTGGCCGGTTCGTCCGGTAAATGACAACGATCCGTGCGAAATCATGATGCGCGAATTCGGGTAGCACGGCAGAGAGATCTGAACGTGCAGCACCGCGCTTTCGCGAACGGCCAGTTGCATATTGGGCGCACAGTTCTCGCCAAATGGTGCGCGGTCCAGCAAAGTCGTGGTACGCAAAGGTTGGTAAGCCGAATCGATCGAAGCCATGCGCGAGAAAAACTGTTGTGGTTTCGGATCCGGCAGGCGCGCGGCAGCTGTCAAGAGGTCCGGCGCAAACGGAACCTGAATTGCCAAATCTTGTGATTGCGGCGGCGGTGGTGGGGCGACAGCATTTGTCGAAGCGACACGGTAAGCAGGCCGCGCCGTTGGCCGCACCCGGCCGGTTGGGCCGCCGGAATCCGGTCCGTCGAGCGAAAACAGACCCTCAACTCGCGCCGTGCCGGACACTTTGTCGGGGCGTGTAAATTCGACCGAATCAAGACCTGCACTATCCGCTGGCAGGCGCGGTGTGTCCGATCCGACCGTGGTCAACCTGACCGTGTCTTTGCCAAGGCGGACATTGGTAATTTCCAGGTCGCGACCATTGATGTCGACCTGCTGATCAAATCCGGTGATTTCAACCGTGGGGCCAAGATCGATCGAACTTTTGGGCGCGGGCAATGGAATTGGCTGGGGTTCCGGTTGTTCTGCCTGCGCGGAAAGCGTGCCCGCAGTGGGGATTAAATGGGAGTCCGCATCCACGATGCGCAACGCGACGCTCGCAGGCTCGCATCTGCTACCGTCAAATACGCAGTATGAAAACGATTGAATACCTGCACATTCCTCAGAGTGCACATAGGTTAAAGTAGATCCCTGAAGCGTGACCTCACCACATTGAGGCGGGCTGCTCACGCGCAGTGAATTGCGTGACAGTTTGGCGGGGTTTACATCATTTTCGAGCACCGGCAACACCAACGGAGAACCGGCGCGAACCGTATATATGTCGTCAACGGCCAGAATATTGCTTTCGCCACGAAAGCTGGCCATTACGGACTCGCCGTTGTGTACGACGACACCCACCGACACTGTCAAAAACAGGCCGATTGACACCGTCAGGATGTGGTCGTTGATGCGCACGTGCGGCTCCGCGTTTTAGATGTCGGCTCAAACTACCGACGCCACAGGGCCAAATTGAGACGCGAACATGATCAAAATGCGGCTATGCAAGGTTGTTCAGGCGGTGGTCACCGGAATTAATGGCTGTCGATCAAAACTGTAATGATCAAAACCCGGTTGGTCCTGAACGTTTACCCTTACGACACGCGGCGCAGAGATTTTGTGATATCAAACAGTTCTTAAGATTTGATTTCAAAGCTTGCCGTGGCAATGCTTGAATTTCTTGCCCGAACCACAAGGACAAGGCGCGTTGCGCGCAGGATTTCCCCAGGTCGACTTGTCGTCTTCGTCAAACCCGGCAAGCGGCTGTGACGATGCGTGTCCGTTGGCACCGCTGCCATTCTGCGCTGCGGCCTGCTGGGCACGCTGCTGCTCCATCGCTTCCTTGATCATCTGCTGCTGCTCTTCTTCGGTCACCGGCCTGATTTGTGCCAGTTTTTCAGACACTTCCGAGCGCAGCGAATCCAAAAGGCTTTCGAACAATCCGAAACCCTCGGATTTGAACTCGTTCAGCGGATCGCGCTGCGCGTAGCCACGAAATCCAACGACTGAACGCAAATGTTCAAGCGTGACAAGATGCTCGCGCCATTTGGCATCTATCGTTTGCAACAAAAGATTTTTTTCGATCGAACGCATTGTGTCCGGTCCAAATATGGCGGCTTTGGCGGCCATGAATTCATCGCTTGATTTGTACAGGCGTTCGCGGACTTCCTCGTCGTCGACACCCTCTTCGTCGCCCCAGGCCATAATTGGTTCATCAACGCCCAACAAGCGGATCACATCGGCATAAAGCGCTTCCATCGTCCACTGGTCTGCATAAGTTTTTGGCGGCATATGCTCGTCTACCAGATCGTCGATAACCTGATGTCGCATGTCAGCCACGACGTCAGACAGGTTTTCGGCTTCCATGATTTCCATGCGCTGGCCGAATATGGCTTTGCGCTGGTCGTTCATAACGTCGTCGTATTTCAACAAGTGCTTGCGAATATCAAAGTTGCGGCCTTCGACCTTGGCCTGAGCTTTTTCAAGCGATTTATTGACCCATGGGTGAATGATCGCTTCGCCCTCTTTCATGCCAAGGGTGTTGAGCAGTTTTTCCAGCCGTTCGGACCCGAAAATCCGCATCAGGTCGTCTTCGAGAGACAGGAAAAAGCTGGTGCGACCCGGGTCGCCCTGACGGCCCGAACGGCCGCGCAGCTGATTGTCGATACGGCGGCTTTCGTGGCGTTCAGTTGCCAGAACATAAAGCCCGCCCGCCGCGATGGCGTTCTTCTTGGCGTCAGCTATGTCGGCGTTTATTTTGGCGCGAATGCCGTCGGCTTTTTTCTCGGTGATGTCGCCGGCTTTTTCAAGCGCTGTAGCGATACTCATGTCGGCGTTGCCGCCCAGTTGGATGTCGGTCCCGCGTCCCGCCATGTTTGTGGCAATGGTGATGGCACCGGGCACCCCGGCTTCGGCGATAATGGCGGCCTCTTGCTCATGATAGCGGGCATTGAGCACGTTATGCGGCAGGTTGGCATCTTTGAGCATCGTTGCCAGCAGCTCGGACTTTTCGATCGACGTCGTGCCCACAAGAATCGGCTGGTCTTTTTCGTGCGCTTCCTTGATTGCGGCAACAATTGCTGTCAGTTTCTCGCGCGTTGAACGATAGACCTGATCGTGTTCGTCTACCCGAATGACCGGCATGTTGGTGGGCACTTCTACCACGCCAAGGCTGTAGATTTCGGCAAATTCCTCGGCCTCGGTCAAAGCGGTGCCTGTCATACCGGCGAGCCGGTCATAAAGCCTGAAATAATTTTGGAACGTCACCGAAGCCAGAGTGACGTTTTCCGGCTGAATAGCACATCCTTCTTTGGCCTCAATGGCCTGATGCAATCCGTCAGACAGGCGACGCCCATCCATCATGCGACCAGTAAATTCATCGATCAGCACGACCTGGTCGTTGCGAACGATGTAATCTTTGTCCTTTTTGTACAATTTATGCGCGCGCAGGGCCTGCGTGACGTGGTGCACGAGGGTCGTGCTTTCAGGATCATAAAGCGAGGCATCGCCAGTCAGAAAACCGTCGGCGCGCAGACGCTGTTCCACGAAATCGTTGCCATCGTCTGAAAACGTGACGTTTCGGGTTTTTTCGTCCAGCGTGAAATGATCGTCGGTGACTTCGGGAATGAATTTGTCGATTTTGATATATAGCTCGCTGCGGTCTTCGGACGGACCCGAAATGATCAGCGGCGTGCGGGCTTCGTCGATCAGAATCGAGTCAACCTCGTCGACGATGGCGAAATAGTGATCGCGCTGACTCATCGCCGACAATTCGGCTTTCATGTTGTCGCGCAAATAGTCAAAACCCAATTCGTTGTTGGTGGCGTAGGTGATGTCGGCAGCGTAAGCCGCCTGTTTTGTACTTTCGTCCATACCGGGCACCACGACGCCCGTGGTCATGCCCAGCGTAGCATAGACGTTGCCCATCCAGTCAGCATCACGCCGTGCCAGATAGTCGTTGACCGTCACGACATGCACGCCGCGCCCCGTCAGGGCGTTAAGATAGACGGGCAGCGTTGCGGTCAGTGTTTTGCCTTCACCGGTTTTCATTTCGGCAATGTTGCCCTGATGCAGAAAAATTCCGCCGACCAGCTGCACGTCAAAGGGTCGAAGACCAAGCGCACGCACGGCGGCCTCGCGGGCATTTGCAAATGCTTCTGGCAGCAAGCTGTCCAGATCTTCACCGTCTGCGATGCGTTTTTTGAACGCGGCGGTTTTTTCTATTAATTCCGCGTCGCTGAGCGCCTGAAAATCGCCCTCCAAAGCGTTGATCTGATCGACAAGAGGTTGCACGGATTTGATCTTGCGATCATTCGGCGTGCCAAAAACCTTTTTGGCCAGCGTTCCAATTCCCAGCATTGCTACCCTTTGTCCGTGGTGACCGCGTAATTTGGCGGATTATTCATATGATTGTGTACAAGCTTGTCTTGTCCCGTTCTTTTTTCCACCTTAGAGAACGTGGCGGACACGGTCGTGAGGTACTTTGCACAGCGACGAATTGCATGTAAGCAGCTGATTTGCGGGTGTCAACGTTGCAGCGAAACCACGCGGGCTCAACCGCACTAATTGCCGGGCAATCTGTCCCGAAAGCTGGAGACAAAAATGAATAGATACATTCGAATTATCGCCGTGGTAACGGTTTCACTTGCGACTTCGGCAACGGTCGCCGTTGCACAGGACACGCCTACCGCCAACACGCCAATGGCAACAGTGGATGGCGTGGACATCACGCTGGGACATGTCGTCGCCCTGCGCGGAAGGTTGCCCGCAGAATATCAAGACCTGCCAAATGACGTTTTGATGAAAGCCATTGTTGACCAGTTGATTCAACAGACCGTATTGATGAACGCCATCACCCGCAATCTGGATGATCGTTCGGCGCTGGCACTGGAAAACGAAAAACGCGCATTTCTGGCCTCTGAAATGATGACTCGTATATCCGAGCGCGACATCACCGCAGAAGAATTGCAGACGGCCTACGCCGAGCGGTATGAGTCAGAGATACCCGATCAGGAATTCAATGCATCGCATATTTTGGTCGCGACCGAAGAAGAGGCCATTGAGCTGGTCAAGATTTTGCAGGACGGTGCTGACTTTGCAACTTTGGCCAAGGAGCGATCGACCGGCCCCAGTGGCCCAAGCGGCGGTGAACTGGGGTGGTTTGGCAAAGGCCGGATGGTGCCGGAATTTGAAACTGCGGTTCTTCGAATGGCGGTGGACGAGATTTCGCCACCGGTACAGACGCAGTTTGGTTGGCATGTAATTCGTCTGAACGACATGCGTACGCCTGACGTCCCGACTTTGGAACAGGTGCGCCCCCGTCTTGTGGTCGAGCTTCAGCAACAGGCGGTCGAGGCGGAAATTGCACGTCTAACCGAAACCGCCGAGGTTTCCAGGTTCGACGACACCATTGATCCCGACCTTATTCGCGATATATCTATTTTTAGCGAATAACACCGTATCAACATTGCGGCGGGGGGCAAATTGACAACATCAGACCCGGGGTTAAAGACCTCGCCGCTTGCACCGTCGGGTGGGTTTCCAGATCTGCCGGTGGTTTTAGGCGTTTCGTTCAGCGCAGTTGCTGCGGGCGTTAAATATACCGGGCGCACGGACGTCATGTTGGCGTCAGTGGCGCCGGGCAGTGCCGTGGCGGGCGTGTTCACGAAATCGACGACCCGCGCCGCGCCGGTTCTGGACTGTCAGGACAAGCTGGCCGCGCTACATGCGAAAGGTGCATCAAAGCACGGATTTGCCATTCTGGTGAATTCAGGCAACGCCAACGCTTTTACCGGTGCCGTCGGTGCCACGTCAGTTGAAGCCATATCAAATGCCGTGGCTGGCGCGCTT
>CAZPQL010000069.1:0-15122 GCA_964588725.1 uncultured Rhodobacterales bacterium | reverse complement strand
CTTATGGGCGCACGTAGGCGAAACCGTTTTCCTGTAGCTCGATCAGGCGAACAACACCCGACGGCACCATGGTGGCTTCGGTCATGATCGGAATATCTTTTCCGGCCTTTTTGCTCATTTTACGGTGGGTGTTGCCGCAGGCTGCGAATGACAGGTTTTCCATTTCCAGCGACATCGTGGCGACGCGCGTCTCGACCGGGCTTTTGCCCGGAATCAACATGGTCAATCCCGGACCATAGGTAACCATTTCTATAACCACCGTGTCACCCTGTGATTCGTAGAAATTGGTGATATTGACCGCGTTGTTCAAAGCCATGTTCTGGACCTTGGGGTCCGACTGATCGACGTGGATGGCGACGTGGTGCACTTCGCCCGCTGCCATTGCAATGTGGCCGGCAAACAAAAACGCTGCCAGTGCAACAATAAATCTTTTCATGATCTACTCCCTTGTGATTATACCCGTTGTTGGGTTGGCGCATTTTGTCACGAAAGGTGAGTTTGCGTCTACTCGGTAAACTCAGGGCTTTTACCTAGGGTATACCCTAGCTTGTCAGAGAAATAAGCTGGCTGGACGTTCGCGCGTTGAATTTTTTCAACAGATTTGCACGATGAAATTCCACGGTTTTCGGGCTGATTTCAAGGATGCGCGCCATCTCCTTGGTGGAGTGGCCTTTGGAAATCAACGCAAGAATCTCCTGTTCGCGCTTGGTGACGTCGACGCCGGAACCGTGATCAATTCCGGCTTCTGCTATCGTCGTCACCGAGCTGGAGAAACGTTTTTTCGAGCGTCGAAAACCCAGCATGGCGAAGATGACAACACTGGTTACCATGGCCGCCGTGGCCAAAATTACGGTCATCGGCAAGCGTTTTTGCCGGGCAATGCGGCTGGCATACATTTGCGCCAGATCTTCAACGGTACGATAGGACAATGGCGCAGACCATCTGACGGTCATGCCGCTTTGCGCCGTGGCGGGATTGTTCTGCGACATCAACAGCGCCAGCGCCACGCTGTCGCGCAAACCGCTGTCTGTTGTGCCAAATGCCACAAACGGCCATTCGGGGTAAAGGCGTGTGCTCGTCTTGTCGGGATGGGTATAGTTGGTGTCGGCGTTTAGCACGGTAATCGCGTCCGCCGAAACTTTTCCGTTGGCGATAAATTCTTCCAGCATACCGCTGCGAATGATCCCGACGTCTGCACGCCCCTGAATCACGTCGAAAACTATTTGGTCCATTGGAAACCCGACAAATATAAGCTCTGCCGTGTCGTCAAACAGATCGACGCCAACGCTGTTAAACGCCCGCCACGCCGTCTGAAATCCACCAAACGCGTGGGGGTCAACTGCAGCCACTTTTTTGCCGGCGATATCCTGCAGGTGCGCAAGACCCGAATCCGCCCTTGTGATGATTGTGCTGCCAAATTCGCTGGCGTATGTCCCATCGGATTTCTGTTGTCTGCGCGAGGCAATCACGCTGAGCGGATATTCTTTTTTCAAATCGACAAAATGGCCCGGATTGGTCAACAGAAAATCCAGCTCGCCGTTTTCGATTTTTGTTTTGGCAGAGCGCAGCGTCACCGGAACCATTTCAAAGCTCCAGCCGGACACAGTGGAATCCAGATAGTTTTGCAGCCCCAACCACTTTTGCGCCACGGTGTCGGAACCGCGATACGCCAGAACGCCGACGCGCGCTTTTGTGTCCGCCATCACTGGGGACGCCAGCAACAGGTGGACAAAAACCACAACCAGAAAACCAGCCGCCAAAGGTGTATTCGGCTCACGCATGGGTGCAGCTTACATTATGGTTGCGCTGCCATCAAATTAAACACTGCTTTGCGCAAATTAACCCTTTTGCCCAAACAATACTTTTTGCGCAGCTTTGTTGTCCTGCAGATTGCCGCGCAGTTCCTTGGCCACGCTACGGCCCTTTTTCACGCCGTCGCGTGCGTAACATCGATCCAGATACGCCAGTAAATCCGGCATGGCCGACGTATCCTGTTCCTGACCTTCCCACAGGCTGGCCCAGGGCCATATCGCCATATCAGCGATGGAAAAGAAATTCCCCGCAACGAAATCACGACCGGCAAGCCGTTTGTTCAGCACGCTCAACAGCCGCCCGGTTTCGTTGCGGTAGCGGTCCTTGGCGTAGGGCAGATCATGGGGCGGTTCCATGCTGGGCGCGTATTTGAGAAAATGATGCGCCTGTCCCGCCATTGGTCCCAGCCCGCCCATCTGCCACATCAGCCATTGATCGACCTCGATGTGGTCGCGGGCGGTTTCACCGTAAAACAGCCCTGTTTTGCGTGCCAGATACTGCAGGATCGCGCCGCTTTCAAAGATAGATACCGGCTTGCCGTCCGGACCGTCGGGATCCAAAATTGCAGGCATTCGGTTGTTGGGGGCAATGGCTAAAAATTCGGGCGCGAACTGATCGCCCGCGCCGATATTCACCAGATTAAGGTTGTAGGGCAGGCCCATTTCTTCCAGCGCGATGGATATTTTCCACCCGTTCGGCGTGGGCCAGTAATAAAGTTCGATCGCATCGGTCATTGGCTGTCTTTCCCATGATTTGCCTCCCTTGCAGATTGGCACGAATGGCGCGGGATTCAAGCGCTGATTGACGCCGCTTGCGTGATCGCCTAAAAACCTGTCGTGGCGATTTGTTACCGGATTGTGGGCCACGTAAAATAAGCCGCTAAAGAGGTCGCGTACATGCCGCCCCCGGTCCTATGGTGATCCGGGGTTTTTTTGTGCGGGCCGCATGATGGAGAAATGCGATGAGTGAAAGCTGGAAAAACGAAACCAGACTGGTGCACGCGGGTGCGCGCCGCAGCCAGTACGGCGAAGTCAGTGAAGCCATATATCTGACGCAGGGTTTTGTCTACGAAAACGCCGAAGCCGCGAAGGCACGGTTCATTGAAAGTGGCGAGGATGAGTTCATCTATGCGCGTTACGGCAACCCGACGGTGCGGATGTTCGAAGACCGCATGGCAGCCCTTGAAGGGGCAGAGGACGCCTTTGCCACAGCGTCGGGCATGGCCGCAGTTAACGCGGCGCTGTTTGGCGCACTGAAGGCGGGCGATCACGTGGTATCGGCCAAGGCATTGTTCGGATCGTGTCTGTATATTCTGGAAACGCTGTTGCCGCGATACGGGGTCGACGTGACATTCGTGGACGGCACCGACCTGAAAGCCTGGAAAGCCGCGCTGCGAGAGGACACCAAACTGGTATTCCTTGAAGCCATTTCTAATCCGCGACTGGAGGTCATCGATATTCGCGCAGTTGCCGGTCTGGCGCACGCGCAGCGCGCGCAGGTCGTTGTGGACAACGTGTTCGCAACGCCGGTGTTTCAGCGCACGCTCGAATTGGGGGCCGATGTGGTGATTTACTCGGCAACCAAACACATCGACGGGCAGGGGCGCTGTCTGGGCGGGATTGTGCTGGGCAGCAAAGCCTATATCGCAGACGTGATCTCGCCTTATCTTAAACACACCGGCGGTGCGCTTAGCCCGTTTAACGCATGGGTCATGCTTAAGGGTCTGGAAACGCTGCAGTTGCGCTGTGACGCTCAGGCCAAATCTGCGCTTTATTTGGCGCAGGCGCTGCAAGGGCACGACAAGATCGACAACGTTATGTACCCGTTTTTGCCCGACCATGCGCAATACACGCTGGCGCGCGGACAAATGAGCGCCGGTGGAACCGTGCTGTCGCTGGAAATCAAAAATGGGCAAGACGGCACATTTCGGTTTCTCAACGCGCTGGAAACAATCCTGATCTCCAACAATCTTGGCGATGCCAAATCGCTGGTCACGCATCCAGCGACCACAACGCACCAGCGGCTTGACGACGCGACCAAATCCGATTTGGGCATCACCCCGGGGTTGGTGCGTCTGTCGATCGGATTGGAAAATGCCGACGATCTGCTTGACGATCTGAACGCCGCTTTGGCGCGCGTTTGACCCAAAAGACCGCAGTTTTTCGGTCATTAAGATTAAGAAAGGTCGCTGCGGCGATAAATCTTCTGGCCAGAATCGCCTAAGCACGCCACAAACCTGCGAACTACGGTGAAACCGAAGGGGACTGCCATGAATATTCATGACCCGGCCATTGAAACCGAACTTGACGACAGCGCAACACCTGTCCGTCCAACGCGCGAGCAGGCCGAAGATGCTGTGCGCACATTGCTGCGGTGGGCCGGCGACGACCCTGACCGCGAGGGGCTGCGTGACACACCCGCGCGGGTGACCAAAGCTTACGGCGACTGGTTTCGCGGTTATGCCGAAGACCCCGCTGCCATGCTCCAGCGAACCTTTGAAGAGGTCGAGGGTTACGACGATATGGTGCTGTTGCGCGATATCCGCTGGGAAAGCTATTGCGAACACCACATGGCACCCATTATCGGCAAAGCGCATGTGGCGTACCTGCCGACAGGCCGCGTCGTGGGCATTTCCAAACTGGCGCGCGTTGTCGATGCATTTTCCAAGCGCCTGCAAGTGCAGGAAAAAATGACCGCGCAGATCGCAAACACATTGATCAGCGTGCTGCAACCCAAGGGAGTCGCCGTGGTGCTCGAGGCCGAACATCACTGCATGTCAACGCGCGGTGTGCATAAATCCGGTGTCAGTATGGTGACCTCCAGCATGCTTGGCGCGTTTCGCTCCAACCGCGCGTTGCGGCAGGAATTCATGGGTCTGATCGGCAACCCGTCCAACCGTGTCGGCTAAATCCTGGCGTTGCAATTATACGTTATTGCTTGTCTAATGTGGTCCTGAGTACTGCAGGATCACACTATGAACCCCTATAATTACGACCAGTTTTCCACGGGCAATTACGATCTTGATAATAGTCTTGGACCGATGCCAGGTGACAAGGCGCCCGATTTCACGCTGACGCGGGCCGATGGTTCATCGCAGAATCTGTTGACGTTTGACGGCGCGTTTCTGGTGCTTGAAACCGGCTCGATCACCTGTCCGCTTTTTCAAAGCCGCCGCGCGCCAATGCAGCGGTTTTGCGACACATTTCCCAATGTCGCCTTTCGGGTGCTTTACGTGCGCGAGGCCCACCCGGGCAGCGCCATAGGTCAACATCAGACGCAAGCGGACAAAAACGCCTGTGCAGCGGAACTGAAAAGCCGGGATCACGAGGGGCGCACAATCCTTGTTGATACTCTTGATGGCGACGCGCACCGCGCCTACGGCTCTTATCCAAATGCGGTTTTTATCATCAACAAACGCGGCTGCGTGGTTTTTCAGGCCGACTGGAACAATCCTGCGGCAACCGGACGGGCGTTGAAAAGCCTGCTGGCGGGGCGCGCCGCCAATAATCCCAGTTATTTCTTGCCCGCCAAACCGCCCGTGGCGCTGCGCACACTGCGGCGCGCCGGAAAAGGCGCCGCTGCGGATTTTATTTTGCATTTACCGCGGTTGATCTGGAAAAATGGTATCAAGCGTAACCTGCAAGTGCTGTTGCGACGCCACAAAGCGGTGCCGCCCGACGCCAATTGCTAGAGCGCCGGTAGCTTCAGGCGTCGTCGTCAATCGCCTGGAGCCGCAGGCGCGCGATCTGGTGCACCTGATTTAGCGCCTCGCGAAATTCGCTTGCCACGTCGTTGTCGCAACGCTTGCGGAAATTATCCAGAATTTCCAATCTGTGACGCCCCTTGACCGCCAGAATGAACGGAAAACCGAATTTGTCGCGATACGTAGCGTTCAGCCGCGTAAATTCCGAATATTCATCCGGCGTGCATTGATCGAGACCGGCGCTGGATTGCTCTGAGGTGCTTTCAGCGGTCAGCGTTCCGCTCTTGGCAAGCTTGCCCGCCAGATCGGGGTGGGCGCGCAGTAGGGCCAGCTGCATCTCGCGCGGTACGGATTCGACAATCATCGACATCGGTCCCGCCAGATCGATAGCGCGACCATCGGCCAGCGTGGGATCATCGTCAAAGCATTTATCGGCAATCCACGCCGAATGTTCGTAAACGCCACCGAAGCGGGCCATAAAATCTGACTTGGAATGCTGCGCGCTCATCGTGTGCTCCTGCCCCGGACACTGCCAAAGGCCGATCATTGCCTGAACTATCGTTTCGATCAAGGTTTATTGGGCTGGAATATTTCCCGTCTGCGTTTTACGAATTGAGCAACAATTGCGGAGACACCCCTATGCCCGACGTTGCGCTTGATTTTTCCCGCGCTGAATATGCCGACCGACTGATGCGGGTACGCGCCGCCATGGCGCGCGCCGGTGTCGAGGTGCTGTTCTGTTGCGATCCCTCAAACATGGCGTGGCTGACCGGATACGACGGCTGGTCGTTTTACGTGCATCAGGGCGTGGTGGTCGGCCCAAAGGGCGATCCGGTTTTCTGGGGCCGCTACATGGATTCGATCGGGGCGCAAAAGACCTGTTATATGGGGTTTGATGATATCACCAGCTATCCGGATGACTATGTCATGTCGACCGAACGCCACGCCATGCAAACGCTGGCCGCGCTGATTCAGGATCGGGGCTGGGCGGACCTGACTCTGGGTGTCGAGATGGAAAACTATTACTATTCCGCCAAGGCGCATATGGTTCTAAGCACCGCATTGGGCGGCAATATCGTCGATGCAACGGCGCTGGTGAACTGGTGTCGCGCAGTCAAGTCGCCGCGCGAACTGGACTATATCGGGCGCGCCGCGATCATCACGGAAAACATGCACCGCCGTATTCTTGAAGTATTCGAGGCAGGCAAGCGAAAAAACGAGGTGGTGGCGGAGATATACCACACTGCGATCTGGGGCGGCGTCAAGGACGGTGTAAAATTTGGTGGCGATATTGCGGCGATCTGCCCGCTTTTGCCTACCGGTGACGAGGCGGCTGCGGCGCATTTGACATGGAACGACAAACCCGTCCCGGCCGACACCGGCACGTTTTTCGAAATTTCCGGATGTCACCGGCGTTATCACGCGCCTTTGTCGCGCACGATCTGGCTGGGCAGGCCTCCACGCGACGTGGCATACGCAGAAGATGTGGTTCTTGAAGGGATTGACGCGGGGATAGACGCGGCGCGCGCAGGCAACACCACGGGGGATGTGGCGGCTGGCTTTTACAAGGTGCTGAATAAACATGGGATCAAGCGCGAAGGTCGCTGCGGTTACCCCATCGGCCTGTCGTACCCGCCCGACTGGGGCGAGCGAACTTTTTCGATCCGCCCTGACGACGAAACCGTATTGGAACCCAATATGACGTTTCATTTCATGCCGGCGCTGTGGATGGACGACTGGGGTCTGGAAATCACCGAAACCCTGCGGATTTGCGAAAACGGACCAGCCGAACCAATGGTCAACGTGCCAAGAAAACTGTTTGTCAAAAATTAGAATTGGCCGGTCGTGCAGGAAAATAGGGCAAAAACGAAACGTGGATGCAAGGTTTCCGAGGTTGTGCGTCCTATAGAAAACGCCTAAAGAACGTCGGGTCGCGGGTGTAGCTCAATGGTAGAGCAGCAGCCTTCCAAGCTGAATACGTGGGTTCGATTCCCATCACCCGCTCCATCTCCTTCACCAACGTGCACACCCCTGCGACACCTGATATTCTTGTGCGCCGCGGTTTCGTCGATTAAACGTGCATCTGGTAAAATCAGGACGGGACGCCCATGGCCAATCAATTGGAGGAAAATCCGCAGGATCGCGCTAAATCAAAAAACGTTGGACCGATCCGCGGATTGTTCCCGTTTTTGCGCCCTTATCGTCTTATGGTTGTTCTGGCCGCGGTGGCATTGGTTTTGACGGCTGGGTTGTCGCTGACTTTGCCGCTGGCAGTGCGCCGGGTTATTGACGGATTTTCGACAGGCGAAGCACAGTTGTTGGACCAGTATTTTGGCGCGGCACTTGGCATCGCGGCGCTGTTGGCTGTTGGCACCGGGCTGCGGTATTATTTGGTGACCCGGCTGGGTGAACGCGTGGTTGCCGATATTCGCAAGGCGGTTTACGCACGCGTCATCGGGCTGAGTCCTGCGTTTTTTGAACGCATTATGACCGGCGAAGTTCTGTCGCGCATCACCACCGACACCACGCTGATCCTGTCGGTGATCAGCTCATCGGTGTCAATTGCGTTGCGTAACATATTGATATTGCTTGGCGGTCTGATCTTTATGTTGGCCACTAGCCTGAAACTCGCGGGGCTGGTTCTGCTGATCGTGCCGCTGGTCATCGTGCCAATTCTGGTATTGGGTCGGCGTTTGCGCGTGTTGTCACGGGAAAATCAGGACCGGATCGCCGAAAGCTCGGGTAATGCGTCGGAAACGCTGTTGGCGGTGCAAACCGTGCAGGCATTTACCCACGAAAAACAAAGCCGCCAGCAATTTGACGATGTGACCGAACTGTCGTTTGACTCCGCGCGAAAACGTATCAAGACCCGTGCATTCATGACGGTTATCGTCATTTTCCTGATTTTTGCCGGGGTGGTCGGTGTGCTGTGGATCGGAGCGCGCGATGTGCGCCTGAACGCCATGAGCGCCGGGGAGCTGGTGCAATTCGTGATTTATGCGGTGATGACGGCGGGGTCCGTCGCCGCGCTGTCGGAAATCTGGGGCGAGCTGCAACGAGCCGCCGGGGCGACCGAGCGGCTGGTGGAACTTTTGTACGCGCAGGATAGCGTTTTGGATCCAGCCGAGCCGCATCGGCTGGGCGGTAAGGTTCAGGGCGAAATCACGTTTGAAGACGTGACGTTTCGCTATCCTTCGCGGCCTGAAATCGCGGCGCTGGATCGTGTTTCTTTCACCATCAAACCCGGCGAAACTGTGGCGCTCGTTGGCCCTTCGGGGGCGGGAAAATCCACTGTGTTTCAATTGCTTCTGCGGTTTTTTGATCCGACCGCCGGGCGGGTTCTGCTGGATGGACAGGATGTCAGGTCAATGGCACGTACGGATTTTCGGACCGCTTTTGGCATGGTGCCTCAGGATCCGGTTATTTTTGCGGGCAGCGCGCGCGAAAACATTCGGTTTGGCCGCCCGTCCGCCGACGATACCGCTGTTGAAAAAGCAGCAGTCGCTGCCGCAGCTCATGAATTTCTGGTCAAACTGCCCGAGGGGTACAACAGCAATGTGGGCGAACGCGGCGTGATGTTATCGGGCGGACAAAAGCAACGGATAGCCATTGCGCGGGCCATTTTGCGGGGCGCACCTGTCCTGCTTTTGGACGAGGCCACATCGGCGCTTGACGCCGAAAGCGAACAGGCCGTTCAAAAAGCGGTGGAATCCTTGGCACAGGCCTGCACGACACTGATAGTGGCGCACAGACTGGCCACGGTGAAAAAGGCCGACCGTATTATCGTGTTTGACGAAGGTCGCGTCGTGGCGCAGGGCACTCACGCCGAGCTGGTCAAGGCCGGTGGTCTTTATGCCCGGCTGGCGAAACTGCAGTTTACCACAGGACTGGCGGCGGAATAGCAGCACAAGCGACACCGGAATGGCCCGCCGGTTTGAATATTTTTGCAAACATGAATTGGTTTGGTTGCCAAGGTGCATGGGTGGCGGTTTTTCCGGGGCGAACGGCAATTGAAAAGGTTTTGGCGATCGGGCGAATTCAAGAGGCTGCAAAGCGGTTTTTACAGGTGTAAATGGCGTTTTGGGGCAGTTACACCGCCCCAAAAATCTGTTAAGCCGTTGGCCGGGTTATTTTGTTTACAGCGTAGCGCTGAACCTTACGCGAAACACTTCGGCTTCGCTTGGCGACATTTTCAGCAGTTGCGCGTCAGTGTCGCTCCATGGTCGAAGCATCATAGACTTGCCGGCGTACGTTTGTTCCGGGCTGTCACTTGCCAGCGGCAATGAAAAGATCGGATCCGCCACCAAACCGTCGGCTTTCGCGATGACAATCGCGTAGTCGCTGTCAGTATTCAGGACGATCACTTCGTCTATTGACTGAAACAGATGCCCGCCGGACAACAGGTCCATTGCCGCATCCCGCTTAGGACGGATTTTGACGAATACCGGATCGTTGTGCAGGGCTTCCCTCTTTTCTGCCGATGGCCAGCTGGCCAGGCTTCCTGATGTCGGGGTCACGCCAACAAAATTGGTGGCGATCACACCAAATCCAGTCAGGATGGCCAGCCCGTGTTTTGCCATGGTCGGGCCCATGGCGGGGAAGTATTCGCCATACATCCATTCTTCTTTGCCCGGCGTCACGGTGCCAAAGCCAAATTCAAGCAGGCTGTCGGTCGAAAGTGTTATTTCTTTTGTCATTTTGTCTCTCCTTGATTGCGATGCCGTCTATCTATGTGGACAGAAAATGAATTGTAATTGCGGTTTTTGGGGGTTTATGGTGCAATTATCGACCACATCCACAAAGGCACGCCATGGCGAATCTGGACTGGAACGACATTAAGGTATTTCTGGCACTGTTTCGTGGGCGTTCGGTGCGCAGCGCTGCCGGTGAATTGGGGATGAGCCACTCAACGGTATCGCGCCACCTTACCGATCTGGAAACCAGTTTGGGTGCCGTGCTGTTCACGCGGTCGCGGGACGGCCTACTGGCCACAAGTATGGCCGAACATATTTTTGGTAAGGCAGAACAGGTCGAAAGCGAGGTCCTTGATCTGAAACACGCGTCGGACAGTTTGGATTCGGTGCTGTCAGGAGAGGTGCGGGTCACATCGCCACCACTTTTGTCTCAACACATGCTGATGCCGCATATGGCAGCGTTTGCGCAGCAATACCCCGGCATTGAAATTCTGCTGCATTCCAGTTTCACCATTGACGATCTTATGAAAGGTGCGGCGGACGTTGCATTTCGGTCCCAGTTTGACCCCAACGACAATCTGGTTGGCCGCAGATTGCCGGATTTTGTCGACTGCGCCTATGCATCACCTGGTTACGTCGCTAAAAACACGTTTGAAGGCAATCAGACAAGCGCGTGCTGGATTGGGCGCGGCGCGTCTGACCCCGGTAATAAATGGATTACCGATGGTCCTTTCCCGAAAGCTGCGGTTCAACATCAAATACCCAACATGCTGGATCAGGCAGAGGCGGCGGTCGCTGGTATGGGAATGGTGGTGCTGCCGTGTTTCTTTGCGGATGCTTTGGACGGGCTGGTTCGCATTCCCGGCACCGGTCCGGTTTCATCACGACCGGCATGGGTGCTTACCCATCCGGACTTGCGCACCTCGACGCGGATCAAGACATTCGTGCGCTTCATTGTTGCCGCGATTTCCAAACAGGAGAAACTGATCACCGGCGATCTTGGCCAGCTTTGACAGAGGATCGAAAACTGGCGGTGTCACGCGGAGGGATACACAGTCGGGGGTCTTTGTGCGGGCACGGTCAGGCGGCAATGCAACGCTGACGCAACGGGCGAATAACCTGACGTCCGGTCCCATTTGTGATAAGCAGAGATGCATCATCGGTCTTGCGCCATAGCACCTTTATGTTTCATGTTGCCCACAATATTATTTGTACCGGGGGAGTTAAAATGACAAAATGGGCGACATTGGCTGACAGCAGAGCTTTTGAAAAAGAAATGACGTGGGGAAAACGTGTGGAGGCGACCACGCTTTTGCAATATATCTCGCGTACGAAAGATCGGTTTCCCGACCGCCCGGCGCTTAGTTTTCAGATCACGTCCGGACCCAAAGACAAAGCCGAAACATTAAGCTGGCGCGCATTGCACGCCAAAACTGTGCAGGCCGCGAATTTGTTTCGCCGTCTGGGCGTGGGCGAAAAAGACGTGGTCGCCTATCTTCTGCCCAACAGCAACGAGACTGCGATCACGCTTTTGGGGGCGGCTACAGCCGGGATCGTCAACCCGATCAACCCGCTTTTGGAAGCCGAACAAATTGGCGCGATTTTGCGCGAAACGGGCGCAAAAGTTCTGGTGACGTTGAAATCTTTTCCCAAAACCGACGTAGCACAAAAAGCGGCCGCAGCCGTGGCGCTGGCGCCGAACGTGGAGACAGTGCTCGAAGTCGATTTGCTGCGCTATCTTACGCCACCCAAAAGCTGGATCGTGCCGCTGATCCGCCCCAAGAATCCGGCGACCCACAATGCCAGGGTGCTGAATTTCAACGACGAAACAAGCAAGGCCCGCGCAGACGCGCTTGATTTTGAAGAAAGCAAAAAAGACCGCATCGCCGCCTATTTCCACACCGGCGGCACCACGGGTATGCCCAAGGTTGCGCAACATACGTTTTCCGGGATGTTGTATAACGGCTGGTGTTCCGAAGCCTTGCTGTTTGAGGAAACCGATGTGCTGATCTGCCCGATGCCGCTGTTTCATGTCTTTGCCGCCTATCCTGTACTGATGGCGGCCATTGCCACGGGCGCGCATATGGTTTTGCCCACTCCGGCGGGATATCGCGGCGATGGGGTGTTTGATAATTTCTGGAAGCTGGTCGAACGCTGGCGCGCCACCTTTATGATTACGGTGCCCACAGCGGCGGCTGCGCTGATGCAGCGCCCGGTTGACGCGGATATCTCGACCTTGAAAACGGCGCTGTGCGGGTCCGCACCTCTGCCCATTGAACTGTTCAACAAATTTGAAACTGCGGTGGGCGTGAATATCATCGAAGGCTACGGTATGACCGAGGCCACCTGTCTTGTGTCGTGCAACCCCATTGACGGCGAACGCAAAATCGGCTCGGTCGGGCTGCCTCTGCCCTACACCGATGTGCGTATTCTGGATTGTGACGCGTCCGGTAAAGTATTGAAAGAAATGGCGGTCGACGAGGTGGGCGAAATTTGTGTGTCTAATCCCGGCGTGCTCGCGGGGAAGACCTATACCGAGGCCGCCAAGAACAAGGGGCTTTTTGCCGACAAGAAATACCTGCGCACCGGTGATCTGGGTCGTCTGGACGGGGATGGTTATCTTTATATCACAGGTCGCGCCAAGGATCTGATCATTCGTGGTGGCCACAATATCGATCCGGCGCTGATCGAAGAGGCTTTGATGGGCCACGCCGACGTGGCTTTCGTGGGCGCAATAGGCCAGCCGGACGCGCACGCTGGTGAAATACCTTGTGCCTATGTCGAACTGATTGACGGTGGGTCTGCAACATCCGACGAATTAATGGCCTACGCGGCAGAGCACGTTTCGGAGCGGGCGGCGCATCCCAAATTCGTGGAAATCATGGCGGAGCTACCCAAAACCGCAGTCGGCAAAGTGTTCAAGCCCGATCTGCGCAAATCCGCCATTACCCGTGTATACAACGCCAAACTGGCCGACGACGGTGTGAGCGCCTCCGTGACCAAAGTCGTCGAAGACAAAAAACTGGGACTTGTCGCGCATCTGTCAAAGTCTGACGCAAGCGTAAGCGACGAGGCCGTCAAGCAAAGTCTTGGCAGCTTCACGCGGCCCTGGACCTGGGCATAAAATCTATCGTTTGAAGGAGACAACATGAACGGAACAGCCATTGAACGAGTGCGGGCCGCGCAATCGATCCATGAATTTCTTGATGGCGCTGTAACCGCCTACGGAGACACAGTAGCATTTGAAAACTACCACAACAGCCTGAGCTTTCGCGACATGGGTCGCTTTGCCGACGCGCTGGCAGCCTATTTGCAAACCGGGATGGGCGTGGTGAAGGGCACTAAAATTGCGTTGATGTCGCCCAATGTTTTGGCCCACCCAGTATGTACAATGGCGATCCACAAGTGCGGCGGCGTTCAGGTCAGCGTCAACCCGATGTACACGCCAGCCGAACTTGAGCACCAGCTCAACGATTCTGAATCCGAGATTCTCCTGATTTTTTCGGCTTCGACCGCAAGCTTTTCGCCCATTCGCGACAAAGTGGGCATCAAACAGGTGGTCGTGATCAATTTGGGCGATTGCGGGCAAAACCCGCTACCGTCCCCGCCGGTAGTCGACGGATTTGACGATTTCGTTTTATTGTCCGATGCGTTTGAGCAAGGCGCGAATATGGATTTCACGCCCTTAGACGTAACCCGCGAAGATCTGGCGTTTTTGCAATATACCGGCGGCACCACCGGCCCAAGCAAAGGCGCGATGCTGACGCACGGCAATATCCTGTGCAATCTTGATCAGGGGTACCAGTCGTCACACGCGGTGATGGTCGAAGGCGAAGAGATCATTGTCACCGCTTTGCCCCTTTATCATATTTTCGGCCTGACAGCGAATTTTCTGATGTATACCGGTTTTGGCAACAAGAACATCCTGATCACCAATCCGCGCGACATGGATCAATTTATCGGTGCAATCAAGGACGCCAAATTCACACGATTCAATGGCGTTAACACCCTTTACGCAGGCGTAATGCTGCATCCCGATTTCCCAAAAGTAGATTTTTCCTGTTTCAAAATGGCACTGGCGGGCGGCACTGCGACGCTAAAAACGGTTTCGGATAAATGGCTGGGCTTTACCGGCAAACCGATCTTAGAGGCTTATGGTCTGTCGGAAACTTCGCCGCTTTTGACCATGAGTTCGCCCGATTGGACCGAATTTACCGGGACTATCGGCCACGCCGCGGTTGACACCGATATCAGACTGCTTGACGACGACGATAACGAAGTTGCGCAGGGCGAACGGGGTGAGCTCGTTTGCAAGGGACCGCAAGTGACACAGGGTTATTATAACCGTCCCGAAGCCAACAAAAAGGCCTTCACACCCAACGGTTACTTTCGCACCGGAGATATCGCCATTCAGGATGAACAGGGCCGCTACCTGATTGTAGACCGCAAGAAAGACATGATCATTGTATCAGGTTTCAACGTCTACCCCAACGATATTGAACAGGCCGCCAGTTCCTGTCCCGGCGTGCAAGAGTGTGCCTGCATTGGCGTTTCGGACGAAAAAACCGGCGAAGCTGTGAAGCTGTTTGTGGTGCGCAGTGCGGGGAGCAAAGTTTCGCCCGATGAAATAATCGCCCATTGCCGCGAGGTTCTGACCAATTACAAGGTGCCTAAACACATCGCCTTTATCGACGAAGTGCCCAAATCGGCGGTGGGTAAAATGCTGCGGCGCGAACTGCGCGACGTGTAGCCTGATGAAAATATCCTGATCAACAAAAACTGACCATTGTGCGGCCTGTTTGACCGTGACCAGCAACCAATTGCGTTTGATGGGATAAAGCGCAATCCGAAAAGTGGGGACCGGTTTTCGGAATAAATTGCGCGCAAGATCAAAAGGATAGAGCCGCTCCGCT
>CAZPQL010000068.1:0-15391 GCA_964588725.1 uncultured Rhodobacterales bacterium | reverse complement strand
TCGCCGTCGGCGGCCACGCCCGCAGGTATGTCGATAGTAATCTGGTCGCCGTTGGCCGGTGTTATCACCGCGTGATACATTTGACGTTCGCCCGCCAGTTCCGCCTGAAAACTGCCGATTGTGCCGTTGTTGACGATCACATCCGATGACGAGAACCCCGACAACGGCTCGCTGGCGACAAAGCGCACCGCAAAAGCGCCCATCGTATTTTTTCTGGCCTTGATTTTGATGGTCGGTTTTTTGTCAAAAGTGCCGCCGTTCAGGCGGAAAAATATTTTGTCGCTGCTGCCACGGTGGCTGGTGCTGACTGCAACGGTGGTGCCGTTGTGATCCAGATAGGTAAAGCTGACGTTGCATTCACCGCCGGTCGTGACCCTTGAGCAGATCACGGTATTGGCGCTTAGCGCGCCGCACCCTGACCCGCTGCAGCTGGGGCGAATATTGATCTGAGTCCCGTTGACGGCCACTTGCAGCGTGATGGTCTGGCCACCGCTTGGCATGTCGGAGGTGCCGCGAAATCCGTTGGCGGGCATGGTGCCGTTGAATTTTTCGCAACTGCCCGAGTCGCCGTTGAAGGCTTGATTTTGACCACACCACACCTGCGCGTGAACGGGTGCAGCCAACGCCGTCAGACTCAATAAAATTATTCCCGCAACAGCAAACTGGGCGCGGCGATTCCATTTGGGGCCGCCCGTCGCACAGCAGAAAAATTGCGTAAAACGCAAAAACTGAAACACTAACAAAAACCTGCTCAATATCTGGACGGCATTCTGAGGCCGATTGAGGGTATTCTACTGTGTGGCGAATCCAAGTAAAGTGTCGGCAATATGAAGCCGTATTTTTGTCACATTTTTGCCAGAATAAAACGGGGCGGCGAAATTTGTGTCCAGCGAAACGAGGGCGTATGAAAACCGGCGGATTTAACGATAAAGCGGAAAAACCGTCCTATGACGTCGTGATCATTGGCGGGGCCATGATGGGGTCGTCGGTGGCGTGGCATCTGTCGGACAACGCTGATTTCAACGGTTCGGTTCTGGTTGTCGAGCGCGACCCAAGCTATCTGCACAGTTCAACCGCGCACACCAATTCGTGCATTCGACAGCAGTTCAGCACCACTCTGAACGTGCAAATTTCTCAATTCGCGGCCCAGACGATCAATAATTTTCGCGCGCGACTTGGGGGAGATGCGCGTATTCCGGATTTGAAAATCCAAAATTTTGGCTATCTCTATTTGGCCGATAACGAGTATTTTGCCGACACGCTCCGGCGCAACCAGAAAATTCAGATAGCCGCGGGTACTGCAACCCGGTTGCTCGACCCCGCAGAGCTTGCCGCCGCTTATCCCTATTTCAAGCTTGATGATATTGTACTGGGCAGCATTAACCGGCGCAACGAAGGCTATTGGGAGGGTGGCACAGTGTTCGACTGGTGGCGTCGTCAGGCCATGGCGCGCGGCGTGGAATACGTGGCGGGCGAGGTCGTGGCCGTAACCTGCGGTGGTAGCCGCGACAGGGTGGAGTCGGTCACGCTTGACTCTGGCGCGGTCATCACTTGCGGTCACGTGGTCAACGCCAGTGGTCCGCGCGCGGCAAAAACTGCGGCGCTGGCGGGGATCGATATACCTGTGGAGCCGCGCAAAAGATTCAGCTGGGTGTTCAAGGCGGCAAAGCCCATTCCTGGCGTCATGCCGCTGACTATTGCACCGTCAGGTGTACACTTTCGCGGCGACGGTCCTGATACCTATCTCGTTGGCGGTCAACCGCCCGACGACGTCGCAGTGGATTTTGATGATTTTTCCATGGATGACGCATTGTGGCAGGACCGCGTCTGGCCGGCTTTGGCCGCCCGCGTGCCGCAGTTTGAAGCGATAAAGCTGATCAACCAGTGGGCCGGACATTACGCCTACAATGTCTTTGATCAGAACGCGATTGTCGGCCCGCACCCTGAGTTGGGCAATTTCCTGTTCGTCAACGGGTTTTCGGGCCACGGATTGCAACAGTCACCTGCCATGGGGCGCGGGATCGCCGAATGGATTTCCTATGGCCGCTATCAATCTCTGGATTTACATCCCTTTGGATTTGAGCGCATCCTGAGGGACATGCGCTTTACTGAAGGCGCGATTATTTGACCACCGGCAGGAGGGGCATGTGACAAAATTAACGAAAATTGTCTTAACCGGGGCAGCGGGGCGGCTAGGGTCTTTTCTGCGCGCTCCCCTTGGTCTTTTGGCCGATCAGCTGCTGTCCACGGATATTGCGGATGGCCCCGCAAAATTGCTGTCCAATGAGGTTTATCAGCAGGCCGATCTGGCCGATTACAGCGCTGTCCACGATCTGATGGCCGGGGCGGAAATGGTGGTGCATTTTGGTGCTATTGCCGACGAAGCACCGTTTGAAAAAATTCTTGGCCCCAATATCATCGGTGCCTACAACGTGTGGGAGGCCGCGTATCAGCATCGGTTGCGCCGGGTTATTTACGCCAGTTCGATCCACGCGGTCGGCATGTACCCCAAAAATCAGCGCATCACCGTGGATACTCCGCACCGGCCCGACACGTTTTACGGGCTGGCCAAATGCTTTGCCGAGGATCTGGGCCGGATGTATTGGGAAAAACGCGGACTCGAATCCGTATGCCTGCGCATTCTGTCCTGCGCGCCGGTCACCGGCACCCGCGCGCTTGGCAGTTGGCTGAGTGATGACGATCTGGTGCGGTTGGTGAACGCCTCAATCGACACACCGAGCGTCGAATTCAGCGTTGCCTACGGCGTGTCTGACAACGATCGCAATCCCGTAGACAACACGGGCGCCGGTTTTTTGGGGTATCGACCGCACGACAATGCCGAAAAGTTTGCCAAGGACATTTTGACCAACGCCCCTGCTGCCAACCCCGCAGATCCCGGCCAAACCCGCCACGGTGGTCCGTTTGCTGCGTTGTCTCTGGGGGAAAGCGCGGCATCGGCGATGGCGGCGGCAAAAGTTCGGCGATAAAACTTAACCGAAATCCCGTTTCGTTCGACTTAACCAAGCGACTGTTGTTTAAGTATCGGACATCCAAATGAGCGCACGGATCGGACCATGATTGGAATGAGCACCTACGATTTCCCAAATGGTCTTCGATTGCTGGAACGTTGGCAGGCAGGCGACGCGACAGCAAAACAGGAAATGACCGACGTCTTTGACGCCGCCATCAGTGGCGAATATGATGCAGATTTTGCCGTCCCGGCCTCCCCTGATCACGTCCATGCGACCGCGTCGGTCCATATGCTGGCGCTGGCCGTTATGCACGATCTCTACGGCGTTGAGTCGAGAGAATTTTATAACTCTGACCCCCACCGTTACGTGCGGGCCAACCTGGCAGTAAGCCGTCTGCTGGGCGTACAAAAATATTACAATACCTGGGCGCTTTATGCGTTCACATGCGAACCTTTGGGCCAGAAAATGATGTATCCTGACAGGTTTCCACCGGGTGCTGATCCCGATTTTACATTGATTGACCGCGATAACTGGCATCTTCTGGAAACACCGGACTTTGACGCGGGCATTCCCCGGATCATCGACAACATTCTGCGCGTGGCGCAGGATCTGACCAAAATGCCACCGCTGCTGCAGATTTCCGCTCCCTATAGTCTTGCGGCGGATATCTACGGGCAGGAGCCGCTGCTGGCGGACGTTGTGAATGACCCCGACAACGTCAACGCGCTGCTCAATCATCTCGGGGACACGGTGCTGGGGCCGTGGATGGACCACCATTTCCGGACCTTTCCAGACGGCTGGGTTGAATTGTCGGATGCGTCGGGTTCGCCGTTCTTTATCGGGCCGGACAATTGCAAATCCATGTCGATCCGTTCGATCCGGCACATGCTGCGCGGTAAAACCTATACCGACCGGGTTTTTGACAATAATTACCGCGGTGATTTTGTTGCCGCAGTAAAAAAGAAGGCCCGCACCTCACGCCGCAAAGCGACCCCAAATGTACATGACAAGGCGGACAGCGGTCAAAATGGTCTGCTGGCGCTGACCGACGCCAAGGTCAGCGTCAATCCCGTCTTCGTTATGCGTCTCGAAGCCGACAAAGTGGATATCGCGTTTTACGAAGAACAGGCCATCGCACGCAATTTGCCGTTAACGGTTGGCATAGGTTCGCCACAGATTGATCGCAACAGTATAGATGACCTGGACGCCGCCAAAACGGTGTTCGCCAAAGACGCGCGATCCTTTGTTGACGCCATCAGGAACGTCTGCGGCGTGATTGATCTGCCCGGCGACAATCATGTCGGGGCCCCGTGGCCCAGCCATATCTATTTTGAAGACGTAAACGGGCAATCACAATTTGAACTGGTGGAAATCGTCCTGAACGAAATCTACAAAAGCCCGCCTATTGCAAGGCGGACGTGAGATTTATTTACACATTGCGTTGACCTGGACCGAAGGTGCTATCGCTTAACCTGCGCACAGCGGGTCCGCCATGACGAATGGGTGGTGCCATTTACCAGCTCGTTGCACCCCCACATGCGCCGCCCGCTCAACACTGACGGATCAACCTGTGCAGATGAATAATCGCCCCAGCGGCACGACCCGCGCGACATGCTGTTGCACCCCTTAAATTGCTTGGACGATACCTGTATGATGTTGGTCGTCCAGCCGGTGGTTTTCGTCCGCGGCCCCTGCCAGACCCAAAACGCAGCCTTTGTATTGGGTGATGTTTCCGACAGCGTGATGAATGCAGAGAACTTGTTTGAAGTGGCAAACGACGGGTTAAAGACGCAACCGTCGGTGTGCGAGGACACAAAGTTTTTTTGGATTTTCACCGTCGCACCCGCATTGGTCTTTAGGCGGTACCATCTGATCCGTGAGGGCGTGCTTGTCCCCCTGATCGTGTGGGCGTTCCATATGTGGGCACCATGTTGAATCGAAGCGCTTTGAAAACGGCCGTCGAGGGAATCAAGTTTTTGACCATTTGGCTGCCTGCAGTCGGGAGGTGCGGTCCACGCCGCCACCGAATAGGCTGCCGGTGTGGAAAAAGTGTCCGCTGCGGCAGTCGTGTCAAGTTGGTAGCGGATGATCGAACCGTTGCGCGCCGCAAGAAATGTCGCAACCGGATTTTGATCCCAGACAATCGGCGGAGCAATATTAAAGGCCAGGTTACGTCGGCAAAAACCGGTCACTTTGGCGTTGCCCGAAAGTGAGGGCAATTTCCTGACGGACAGAATTGTGCCGTAAGCACCGCCGGAGTTTGGGAAATTATTGGAGGTCACAAACCATTTGTGTTTGTTCACACCGGTGTTGGGGTAATCATAGAAATCCGACGCCGCGTTTTTGCAAAATACCGTTCCCGTTGAGGCGCGGCTCAGGACAAACCGCCAGCGTTTCCATTTGGTGGCCAATTGATTGGTCGATACAGCGAAATACAGGAACTGATTGCCGTTTGACGCGTTGTTGGATTCCGCGATCACCAGAAATCGCTGGCTGTCAGGATCCCAGATTACCCGTGGATCGAAAAGCGTTTCCGCCCCGGGAATCGCAAAGCCGCCAAAAAACGACTTCAAAGAGGTAAAGCTGACGGCGGTGCAATCCGATTTCTTGTAAACGCCGATATCGACATTCGTGACGACCACCAGCCGCCTTTTTGAAACCGCGCCGTGGATGTCCGGTGGCGCAAAGCCCGACGGCCCGTTGGTGTTGCATTCTCTTTGTATCAACAGCGGGTCAGGGGCGTTGGTTTTGGACAATTCCGGTGCCGTGTCGGCAATCGCTTCGGCGGGAGCGCCCGATGTTTGTCGCTTGATCTTTGCCAGCTCCGCCTCGCCAATGGGAATGCCCGGGCGGGGAAGGACAGTGTCGGCTTCAGCCCCGACGCGATCAGCGGTGCTTTGGTTGCCCATATCGGGCATCTTGTAGACACCGGCGGTTTCCGCGTCCTGCGTTTGTACGGCCTGCGCCGTAGCAGAGGAAACGCAGACGAGGCTGGTTAAAAAAATGGCGCTCATCAGCGCGTTCAGTATTGAATTTCCCGACGTCATCACATTTCTCCATTTATCCGCCGCTCCGAGTCTAGGGTGATTTTTAGCTTAACGGAAGAAGAAATCAAAGTTTTGCCCAGATCAGACCCTCTGAAAGGCCAGGCAATATTAAAGCGCAATCCGAAAAGTGGGCACCGGTTTTCGGAATAAATTGCGCGCAAGATCAAAAGGATAGAGCCGCTCCGCTGATTCAGATAAAAAGGACGCGGCTCTAGCGATCTCGTTCAGTTTAAGGAAATGTTCGGGCGTAAAACCGCCGCGAATCCGTCCGGGCAGCCCGGCGCCGGGGACGAAAGTTCCAGTTTACCATTAATGCCCTTGGCAATCGTATCGACAATAGCAAGTCCAAGACCGCTGCCTTTGCTACTTTTGTCGCCACGCGCAAAGCGTTTGGTCAGGCTGTTGATCTCTTCCAGGGAAACAACGGGTCCCGCATTCACGACCAGCAAAGTGCCGTCCTTTTGCAGCGTGACGTCAACCGGCGTTGCCGGGTCGCCGTGGCGCAGGGCGTTTTCCAGCAGGTTTCGCGCCGCGATCGCATAAGCATCAGGATCGATTTTTGACATGACCGGCGTATTGGGCAGTTTGATGTCCAACCGTTTGGCGCTGTCTGTGTGGGCCAGATCGTCCGCGACCATCTTCAGCACGATCGCCAGGTCCTTTGGTGTGTCTGTTACCAGATTGGCGCCTTCAGCCCGCGCCATCTGCATCAGTTTTTCCGCAATTCGGTGCAGGCGTTTGAGCGACGTTTCAATATCAATGGCCCGTTTGTGCGGACCGTTTTCGGCAGTTTCCACTATCAAACGCTGGGTTTGCGCAAGCGCCGCCGCAACCGGTGTGCGCAGTTCATGTGCGGCATTGGAGGCAAAGCTTCGTTCGGCTTCGAGCGTGCGCTGCAAACGCTTCATCAGATCGTTCACCGCCTGTGCAACCGGTTTGATTTCGTCGGGCAACCCGCCGGTATCAACGGGTGCAAGATCGTTGCCGTCGCGGCTGGCAACACCGGCCCGAAAGCCGGTTAACGGGCGCAGCATCAAACGCACGAGATACCAGATTCCCCCAAGCGCCAGCGGCAACAGAATAATCAGCGGCAAGCTCAGGGCCCTCAGGGTCTCTGATGCGACTTCTTTGCGGTGCGCCAGATTTTCCGAGACAGCAATATTGAAATCCCCGCCTACGGCCGAGTCGTAATACATCCGGTAAGTCGATGTTTGCACGAACCCGGTTTGTTTATACGCGGGAAAGTCGCGGATATCAGCATCGTGCGAACGCAGCAGCACGCGTCCTGTCCGATCGCGCACCACATATTTCGGGAATTCTTCGGTGTCGCGCATATTGGCAATCAACTGTTCGGTGCCGTCGTCTTCGCGGTCCAACACATCCTGAATGGCGAGCGGCAGGATGCTTTGCGCGGTTGCCTTCAGCGTGGCGTCGAATACTTCGTCAATCTCGCTGCGAATAATAGAGGCGGTAATCAACGAGGTCGCAATCCAAAGTACTGCCAAACCCAGACCAATGGCCAGCGCCAGTCGTACCTGAAGCGATCCGGGTAGTTTCACGGGGCGACGCCCAGACGATATCCCATGCCACGCACCGTTTCGATCGTGCCCTTGTCCAGTTTTTTTCGTAACCGGCTGATGTGGACTTCGATGGTGTTGCTTTCCACCTCGGCGCCAAAGGCGTACAGGCGCTCATCAAGCTGCGGCTTGGACAAAATCTGGCCCGGGCGCTGAACGAAACCTTCGAACAAGACCCATTCGCGGGCGGTCAACGGCACCAATTTGCCCGCGCGACGAACCGACTTGGCGGCCAGATCAATTTCAAGGTTCCCAATTGTCACCAGCGGGTTGGGGTTGCCCGCATAGCGTCGCGCCACGGCTGCCAGCCGCGCCGAGAGTTCGCTCAGGTCAAACGGTTTGACCAGGTAATCATCGGCCCCGGCGTTCAGACCTTCGATCCGGTCGCTGATCTGGTCAAGCGCGGTCAGAATGATCACTGGCGTTGCGTCACCGCGCTTGCGTAATGCCCGCAGGAACGTCAAACCAAGCCCGTCGGGCAACATAAGGTCCAGCAACAGCAAGTCGTATGACGCGCTGGCAAGATAATCACCCGCCTCGTCCAGTCGCGTGACCCAGTCCACCGAATGGCTTTCTGCCTCGATCTGGTCGCGCACACCGCCGCCGAGCACTGTGTCGTCTTCGATCAGTAATACCCGCATCTGTCTATCCTGAAATAAGTCTTCACCAACATCTTTCTCGCACGAAACTGACAGCCACCTGAAGCAGAAACCGCCATTGAGTTCAGGCTGGTGTCAGAAACCGCCCGCATATTGGCGGCAGAATAATCCAGATCGGAAGGCGCTGAAATGAAAATAGTTCTGTTTTTTGCCTCTGCCCTGTCGTCCCTTTTGGCAGGCACTATCGCCTTTGCCGATGACGATGACTGTTATGCACCGCTGTCGCAATGGCAGTCGCGCGACGTCGTGATCGGCATCACGCAATCGCAGGGTTGGGACGTGCACCGAATTAAGATTGATGATGGATGCTATAAGATTCTGGCCTACGATCAGTCGGGTCGCGAAATCGAAATGAAGATCGACCCGTCGACTCTGGCCATTGTCGAATTTGAATACGAAAACGATGGCGAAGAAGAAGATGAACACGACGAACACAGCGAATACAAAACCCACATGATCCTGCGTTTCAAGCTGCCTGCCGAGCTGACCACGCCGGTCACGCCGCCCGACAACGGTCTGTTTTCGACTAACGAGTAGATCAGCCAATCAGACCGGAACAAACACGTTGCCATCGGCAAGGGTACGTTGCGCGACGATATTTGCGCTGGTCCGCACAGTTTTCGCCTGCATCGAAATATGAGCACCAACAAAGCCCCGCAAAGCTGACAGCAACCTGAAGCACTTTTTTTCAAAGTGTCAGGACGGGGTCAGGCAAGGGCGTCAAAACGACAACAATGAAACACAAAACCGGAGAACCAAACGATGAAATCCTTTCTTACCTCTTTCGCCCTGGCAACCGCACTGGTCCTGCCCGGCGCTGTCGCCGCAAAAAACGTCACGTTGACGGCAACGCTTAAAAATTACCGTGGGCCGGGCGCTTACCTCGTGCTTTACGTTACCGATGCCAAAGGGGCGTATAAGGGCACGCTCTGGATGGCGGGGGGCAAGACAAAATATTACAGACACCTTCCCAGTTGGTTTCGCGGCACGCGTGGAAACCTGCGCGAAGTTGCAGGCATAACCGGCGCCAGCGTCGGGGCTGGTCGCCAACTGCAGTTGAGCTTCAACCTTTCCGACGCGCTGTTTGACGCCGGTTATAAACTGCACATCGACAGCGCGGTTGAGAATGGCCGCGAAGTGGCGAATGACGTGGTTGTAGACCTGAAGAACGCCAATGCCGGTAAAGTGACGCGCGGCAAGCGTTACGTAAAAAGCTTTACTTTCAAATAGTCCCCCGGGAAGTCTAAAAAAGGATACCCGCCATGTTGCGTGTACTGCATAAATATGCCGGTCTGTCTGCCACTGTTCTGGTCCTTGTTCTGGCCCTGAGCGGCGTCGCGCTTTCGGTGTTGCCCGCGTGGCAAAAGTATCAGGCCCCGGCCATGACCGGGACCAACGTGACGGTGGCCGATCTGGCGGCGCGGGTATCCTCAAACTATCCGGGCGTCGAGCAGATCAAGCGCGCCCCATCCGGGCGCATCACCGCCTACTACTTTACAGGCGATGTTGCGGGTGCGGTCGTGATTGATCCGGCCACCGGACAGGGTGTGACCAATTACGAACCTTCGCTTGCCGTGCAGTGGCTGAAGAACCTGCACCGCGCGCTTTTGCTGGGCGACGGCGGGCGTGTGGCCGCAGCGGCCGGAGCGTTGGGCATGTTCATTTTGTCGGTGTCCGGTTTGTTTCTGGTGGCGCGGCGCATGGGGGGATGGCGACAGTTTTTTGCCCGCACCCGCGGCCCGCTTGCCGGTCGTCTGCATGTGGAAATAGGCCGTTTTTCGGTGGCGGGTCTGATTCTTGCTTCGGCCACGTCGCTGTTCATGACGCTAAATACGTTTGAAATATTGCCGCAGGAAAACAGCACGCCCGTATTTCCCGCAACGGTCAGCGGCGACATGGGGTTGAACCCTTCCGTCATGCCCGCGCTTTCCGCCATTCCTGTAACGCAACTGCGCGAATTGACATTTCCCTATGCTGGCGACCCCACCGACGTCTTCACCATAAATACCGATCACGGTGAAGGCTATGTGGATCAGGGCACCGGGCGGATGCTCGTTTGGCAGAATCCCGGCAAATGGCAACAGGTATCCGAGTTTATATACATGCTGCACACGGGGCAGGGCGCGTGGGCGCTGGGGCTGCTGCTTGGTCTCATGGTTCTTGGGGTGCCTGTGATGGCTGCAACCGGCGTGACCATGTGGTGGGTCGCGCGTCTCGCCCGCCCGAAAATGCCCCGAAACGTCGCTGCCAACAAGGCCGATACCGTTGTGCTTGTCGGCTCGGAAAGCGGCAGCACCTGGGGCTTTGCCGCGACCCTTTTAAAGGAATTGACGTCACAGGGGCATGCTGTTCACGCCGCGCCGATGTCGCGCTTTAACCCAGACAAATATAGCCATGCCAAACAGATTATCCTGCTGGCTGCCACCTATGGTGACGGAACCGCACCCGCGTCAGCCAAGGGTTTTCTTGACAAGTTGATCGCTGTAAAAGCCGCCCCCGACGCCAAACTGGCCGTGCTGGGCTTTGGTGATCGCCAGTTCCCCGCTTATTGCGCCTTTGCCGAGCAGGTCAAGAAACAGGCGGTCGATCAAGGTTGGCAACAGCTGATCCCGATGGACACGGTTGACCAACAGTCGCCACAGGATTTTGCCCGCTGGGGTGTGGCGCTTGGTGACGCGCTTGGTCACAAATTGGAACTGGCGCACGAACCGGTGCGGCCGCGAACCCGTCAGCTGACCCTGATTTCGCGCCGTGATTACGGGCAGGAAGTTCAGGCGCCGACCGCCATTCTGCGATTTGCTATACCCCGCACCGCTCTGCTGAACCGATTGCGCGGTCGCGGTTGGAAACGCTTTGAGGCCGGCGATCTGCTTGGGGCTCTGCCAGCGGATGCAGACATGGCGCGGCTTTATTCGCTGGCCAGCGGCAGCCGCGACGGATTTGTCGAGATTTGCGTCAGGAAACACGCGCGGGGCTTGTGCTCGGGTCAACTTCTGGATTTGCAAATCGGCGATCGCATCACGGCATTCATCCGTCCAAACCCCGATTTCCGTCCGGCAAAATCCAAAAAGCCGGTGATCCTGATCGGGGCCGGCACCGGCATCGGCCCTTTGGCCGGGTTTGCCCGCGCCAATGTCAAGCAACGCCCGATGCATCTGTATTTCGGTATCCGCCACGCGGCGTCCGATCTGTTTTACGACAAGGAATTGAATACCTGGCAGGCTTCGGGAAATCTGACGAGCGTCAACATTTCCTGTTCGCGCACCTCAGAGCGCGCCTACGTCCAGGATATCCTGCGTCGTGATAGTGTAAAAATCGCCTCGATGATTGAGGATGGCGCACAGATTCTTGTCTGTGGCGGGCGTGAAATGGCCACGGGCGTTACCCGGACTTTGCAAGATGTGCTTATGCCGCTTGGACTTTGTCCGATCGAGCTGAAGGCGCAGGGAAGGTATGCCGAAGATGTCTATTAATTTAACCCACATCAGGATGGAAGGCCCGGTCATGGGAACACGCTGGAGCGCCGATCTGGGACTGCCCACGGGGACCGATCCCCGCCCGATCAAAACTGCTTTGGCCGCCAGCGTGACACAGGTGGACGCACAAATGTCGACCTGGAAACCGGGCAGCGACTTGTCACTTCTGAACGCGGCACCGGTTGGGCAATGGCTGGATATCCCTCAGGCGATGATGCGGGTGCTGGAGCGCGGGCTTGAGATAGGCCGCGCATCAGGCGGTGCCTTTGATATCGGGCTGGGGGATCTGGTTTCTGCGTGGGGATTTGGCGCTCAAAGCCCTGATGAAAGAACAATTCGTGCCAAACTGGGTCAGGAACGTCGACCAGCCCATGAGGTTCTGAAGCTGGATACAGCCAAACAACGCGCCTGCAAACTGGTGCCTTTGGCGCTTGATCTGTGCGCGATCGCCAAGGGTTTTGCTGTCGATCAAATGATGGCGGTTTGTGACGATTTTGGCGTTACCTCCGCGCTTTTGACTCTGGATGGAGAGCTTCGCACCAGAGGTTTGCAGGTTGACGCCAAACCGTGGTCCGTCGCAATAGAAAAGCCTGTTTATGGTGATCGGCAACGGTTTGCGACGCTGGAACTGGGCGACGTAGCTGTCGCCACATCGGGTGACTACCGCCAGTGGGTTGACGTGGGGTCGGCGCGGTTTTCGCATAGCATGGACCTGCGAAGGGGTGGTCCCGTGCAGCCGGGAATTGCCGGTGTGACCGTGTTTGCCGACGACTGTATGACCGCCGACGCCATGGCCACGGCCATTCTGGTTTTGGGTGCCGAAGCGGGCCGTGCATTTGCCCGTGCACAGGAGTTGGAGTGTTTGATACTGGAACGCACCGACAGTGGCGGGATCAAGGCCTGCGGAACGGGCGGCCTGTCACAATTGGATATGGGCGAGCCCGGACAAGTGGCCCGCAGGTAACAACCAACAGAAAAACAATATTGGCGCGTCCGGATAAGCCGAGGCGCGCTTTGGTGATCACCCAGGCAAGAACTGTGCATCAGAATAACCGTGCCATCATACCCAACGTCATGCGCAGCGACATCGACAGTGAGGCAGGAATATCAAAAACGAATTGAAAGCCGTCTTTGCAGCTTCCCACGTGGTCCGCAATGCCATTGATAATTGGAGGCGAGTACCGGAATCGAACCGGTGTACACGGGTTTGCAATCCGATAGATTGCGCTGATTTCATTGAGCTTTTTTGTAAAATGAACGGTGGAGTGTTCGCGGAATATCAGTGGGTTGTTGGTTGAAAATAAAACGCATCTGGCCTTACGCGCCGAGTGTGGCGCGTACATCGTTCACGCTGATATAGACACGATCAACGTTGTCCGGATCGTTCATTGGTTGAAACCCTAGCCCCTCATAGAACGCAGAACGGTGTTCAAAGGTTTCATCTCGCAAGACGTCCAGAACAATGGCCATAGATCCGACTTTCTTGGAAATCTCCATCGCTTGTTGTAGAGCGTGAATCACTAGGGCTGTTCCTATTCCTTTACCTTGCCGGTTTTCATGCATTGCGACAGCTTTAATATACGTTGCAGGGATGGTCGGCGGTGGTCGCAGCCGTTTTGGTGTTTCGATGTGGTCGGGGCTAACTGAAAACGCATTCAGGGTGTAGAAGCCGACTACCTCTTTCCGTCCTTCCTCTGTCACCACGAACGCGGTGAGGTATCCAGTTTTGATGTGATCGTTAAGTGCTTCTTTGAGAAACCTGTCTATTGGCGCGAAGCCGCATGAAAAAGCGCTGCGGTCATGCAGCGCTTTGTCAAATTGTGAGATAGTCAGTTCTGCCACATCAGCTTGTGTTTCAGGCATCCTTCAGGATGCCCTCCGCTTGAGCGGCAGCATTGGCCAAACCCGGAATAACTTTGCCCGGCTTAGAAACGGCGCTCCTGAATGCTTCGAAAGCCTCTGAAGGTAAAACCGACATCGTTGAACGGCGTTCCACTTCGCCTACCTGTTGAAGAGCAGCCTGCCGAATGAAGTCAGCTTCGTTCAGGCCGACGGTTGCGGCTGCAGCTTTTATCCGGGCTTCGTCGCTTGGCCGCATACGGACTTCCTTGCGCGCAGTCATGCGTTCGCCAGTATCGACGGGCTTAATCATCGCAAACATCGGCTGGTTCTTTCATTCTCGAATGGGTATGTGCGTCTTTCCGCCGTACAAATCAAGATGATCGTGATGACCATCGATATCGCAAATAAATGTTTTCTATCAGAAACTTAACGAGAATGGTCATCAGGCGTATCAGTTGCGAAGGCCTTTGAATTTCGGTCATGGTGCGGGATCAGCCGCACCCTGTCGGTCTGAACGACTCCACATCGCAATTCTCAGTTCTGCCAGAACATCGGACTTTCGCTTCCTTAGGCGAATGACCCGTAAGTTGAATAATGTTCTGATCACCGGTTGACAAATCGAACGGTGCAAGATACCTAACAATCGTTAGATTTTAACAAACAAACGAAAGATAGATAAAATGAAACTCTCCACACACACAATCACCGTAAAGGCTTCAGCCGCTCATGCCTGGAAAATCATTGGCGAAGACTTTGTTCACGTTGACCGCTGGATGGCTGCCAACCCAACTGCCGACACGATTTCTGGTGCGGCCCTTCCCGGTGCCCCGGCAAAAGGCCGCAATTCCTACCTGATCAAAAAGTTTCAGCCCGTGTATCAAGAGGAAGTCATCACCGCCTATAGCGACGCCAAACGCAGCGTTTCCACGCGGGTTACCCTGCGCAATACCCCCCGATTGCTGCCAATGCTTGGGTACATTGCGACGGTGGATGTGAAAGCCGACGGTGACGAAGAATGCACAATCACCTACACCGGCCAAGCCACCACAAAGTGGTTCAGCGCACCCATGAAGGGCATGTTAACCAAGAGCTTGGACGCCGGCTTTTTGCGCGGTCTTGAAGAGCTGTGCCATTACATCCAAACCGGCGAACCACATCCAAGAAAGGTCGAAAAAGTCAATTCCGAAGCCGCCTTGGCGGCAGCCTGATAAACTGACCATCTGGTGTCACTGTGATCAAAGGAAAAGCCATCAAAGACGTCTCAATAAAATCGCGCCTGATCGAGGCCGGGAAATCCATGTTCGCGGAGCGGGGTTTTAATGGCGCGTCGGTCCGTGAGATATGCAAAATGGCCGACGCCAGCTCTACCATGATCCACCACTATTTTGGCTCAAAAGAGGGGCTTTACAACGCGATCATCGAGGAATTCACATCAACCACGTTCGATGTACCCCTGCGATTGATCGACAAGCCGCCCAGGACACAGGAAGAGTTCATTTTGCGTCTTGAAATGTTCATTTCCGAGACGTTTCGCGCCCTGTCAGCCCAAGCGCCGGTGTTTCGGATCATTGCACGCGAAGCCAGACAATATGTTGGTACATCAAAATTTCACGATGGGTTTTCAAATTATCTAAGCGCTGCCCAAAACGCCGGGTTTGTGAGCGCTGATCTAAAAATAGAGCTGGTCACAGGCCTCGTGCTCGACCGCCTCGGCGGGCAGATTATGTACGCTTCCAAAGCACCGGACGACCACCCCAATGTGTTGAATGATAAGGCCTATGCCAAAGAATGGCTGGACGCCAATACCACCGTTTTGAT
>CAZPQL010000067.1:0-15445 GCA_964588725.1 uncultured Rhodobacterales bacterium | reverse complement strand
GTGGTTTAATTAGAGTTCCATTATTACCACACATTAAAGTTGATGATTAAAAAAAGGCTTGTTTCGTATTGCGAAATAGTTGTATATTATAATAGTCGTTAAGGGTAACGATAAATGATAAATAAAAAGAAAAGGATAGAATATGTTTGATTACAACAATGAAATAGTAGAAATTAGTGATAACGATATACGGGAAAATAAAGAAACTTTCCCAGTACGGTTCTGTACTGACTGTAACACTTCTTATGAAGTGGTTAAAGGTGTAGTTAATTATCACATAGATTTTCCAACTTATGGTTTAGATAGAGAACCATGTGGGAATTGTAGTTAGAAATAGTATATAAAAAAACAAGGAATACGAAATGACAAATAATGACATAATAGAAGAATTAAGAAATATTACTGAACAAGCCGCCAATGGTGATGATATTACTAAGGAGGATATCATCGAAGCTATAGATGGGTTAATCATAGACATAGGTGGAGATGAGATTGACTTTTTTGTAGACCTTGATGACAACTACGCTTCATACGAAGATGTAGACTTCACAAAACTACAAGACGATTTTTAAAAAAAGGACTTGTATCATATACCAAAAGGTTCTTATATTATAGTATAAGAGTAACACAGATTTTAAATCCTGAGGTTGGTTTTTTCTTTTCGTTTTACATGAGATAATCATGTTTCCTTTTTCCAACTTCAGGTAATTTATTACATTCGCATTGTGAGTGTATCAGTCGTTTCCTAACAGACGATATAGTAGTAGTAGGTGTTAGGTATTGACATAGAGGTATCTTTCTTGTTAAAGGGTCAATTTGATTGTTTAAATCATCTGACCCTTTTTTATTGCTATGCTTCTGGAGGTCACTTGTAACAGTATGTAACCGTCCTAGGAAGGTGCCTGGAAAGGTTCGTAAATTAGTATAGGCTAGTAGCTCCTCTAATTAGCTCCTTGAGTTATACTCTGCAATTTTTATTTGTACCATACAACTATATGCTTAGCTCCTGTAATGATGTAGGGGCAGATACTTGTATCCTACAACTAAAAGCTCGCAGTCCTATCCAGGGACAGCTAATCCTTGTACCATACAACTAAAAGCTTGCAGTCCTAATGGTTACAAATTGTTACAACTTAGTTTCGGAATTTCCTAGGTCCGTGCACCTAAAGGTTCGTATATTACATAGTAAGATAAATAAACAATTAACCAATTAGGAGACATTATGTCAAAATCAAAGAAAGTAGAATACTTATTAAACTTCAATCCAAAACTTAGCTCGTTTGTACGAGTTGACTTAACTAACCAAAGTGGCGACACTAAACAATATATCATGGACGATATGACTATGCTGGATTATTCAGGTAAGGCTAACATTAAGAATGTTAGAGTACGAGAACGGTTTGAATGTGGTGACACAAAGGCATATAACGATTTTAAGAAGGAATCATTACTTGACTAAATTATTTTCATTATTTGAAAATAATCCTTGTGGGGCATACCAAAAGGTTCGTATATTACATAGTAAGATAAACGAGAGATTAACAATTAAAAAATCAAAATTAAAAAATCAAAAGGAGATTATATGAGTACAGTTTATGAGGTTATAGTGAAAGTTGAAAAGTCTGGGAACAGATATAATGCAACTGATACTGACGGAGTTAAACGAACTTCTGAAATTTCAACAGGAACGCGTAAACGAGCGTTTGAGAACAATCAATTAATAGGTCGATATAAGACCACTACAGGTCGTAACTACTGGCGTCTATTGGATATGTCAATATTAGACGATATGGTAGATGACACTACCGAAACATCAATTTCAACAGATGTACCAACAGAGGAAACTATGACAGTTGAAGTTCCCGAGGAACACGACGCAGTCGTAAGTTTTATACATAGCTCATATTCACTTAAGCCAAAGGGCCTTGTGATGAAAGAATTAAAATGGAAGTATCTGATGAGGTCAGCTGTCCGTGGTAAAAACATTATGATGGTAGGACCATCTGGTTGTGGTAAAACAATGGCTGCCAAAGCATTAGTTAATTCATTAGATAGACCAGATTGTTATTTTAATTTAGGAGCCACACAGGACCCTAGGTCAACATTAATCGGTAATACACACTTTAATCAAGCGGATGGGACCTACTTTTCAGAATCAGTATTCGTTAAGGCCATTCAAACTGAGAACGCTGTAATTCTATTAGATGAACTTTCAAGAGCTCATCCAGATGCGTGGAATATCTTAATGACTGTTCTTGACCAAGGTCAAAGATACTTACGATTAGATGAACAAGATGGTCAAGCAACTATCAAAGTTGCTCCTGGTGTTACTTTCGTGGCAACGGCTAATATAGGTAATGAGTATACATCAACCAGAGTTATGGATAAAGCATTAATGGACAGATTTACAATAGTAGAAATGGATGTCTTAAATGAAACTGAGGAATACTCATTACTCAGTTATATGTTTCCTCATGTAGATACTATAATGTTAGAGAACATAGCTAAGATAGCGAATATGACACGAGTAAACGCTTCATCTGATAACGCTACATTAGGTAGTGGAATTTCAACAAGAACCTCAGTCGAAATGGCGGGTCTAATTTATGATGGATTTTCACTCAATGATGCAGCTGAAGTAAGTGTTTATCCTCAGTACGCAGCAGACGGTGGAGTTGATTCAGAACGAACTTTTGTGAAGCAGATTGTCCAGAAGTTTATTAATGACGATTCTGGTGATGAATTATTTTCTGTTGAAGAAGTTGAGGAAACAACTAAGTTTTAAAATTGTATCACTATTTAAGACAGGGGGGTAGGGTAATAAGTCGTGACTACGGCTTACCTTGCTTCTGGTAGTGGGCTGTGACTCGTTAATATATCGAGCACCAGTTTTTCGCTGTATAGTATTCACTTATTGTTTTACAAGTATGTAAGGAGATAACAATGAAATATAAAACAAATGCATCAATACCTTCTACTGATGAGTTGGCTTCAATAAGGCCTTCTACTGAGGCTTCTTCTAATGTTGAAGATAAAAAATCTTTTAGATATTTTTATAATTGCGTAGCAAATAATTTATTCAATATAAGAACCAAACGACTGACTGTATTATTTGCGTTAGTTATATCTACTATATTAGTATTCCAGGATGGAGGAACAGCTTGGAAGGATTGGACACTTATTGTATGGGTTGTCTGTATAAGTAAGGGACTTGATACACTTAATGAATGTTGGAGGTTAGATGACAACAATACCGAATGATATTGTATTACTTAGATTTGAAAAGTTACGCCGAATAGTTTCTATGGGAACAACTGATAAGCGTTTTAAAGATATGGATTGGTGTAATAACATTATTAATATGATAGCATGTGTACCTGACAAGTATAGGGTTTCACGAATTGATTTATTTATAGCTAATAGAATGTGGAGAAGATATCGCAATAGTTATTCAAATCCGAATAGGTATGAATTTATGTATGAATGTATGTTGAGTGGAAATAAAATTCAAGCTATAAAGGAATGGAGATATTTTAATCCAACCGCGGATTTGAGAGAATCGAAAGAAGCTATTGAAAGTTTATTATCAAATGTCTCTACTGACCGAATGATGGAGATATTAGATGATTGGGAGGCTATAAGTAGAAATGCATAATTCATTATTGATTCATAAATTGAAGAAGAAAGCTACAACTACAAAGACTGCAACGAGTGGGTCTGCAAGGAGTGGGTCTACAACGAGTAGGGTCAAAGCTTCGAAAAAAAAATTTCCAAAGTCCAATGAAAGTAGGTGTCGCGATGCTAGTCTGCTGTATCATACGGAGATAGGATTTCCTTCTTCGGTGGTATTACCAAGTGGAGTGTTTTCTCTAACTTATTCACGACATGCTCAGAACGCTTCGTCTGATGATAGGTATGGTCAAATGGTACTTCCAGATACATTGAATGTTGATGTTGCTAAATTGATTGAGATTGAAGTTCGGGATGGTGAGGTTATTAAAGGAGTATATCGTATAAATTATGATAGTGATTTAGATTTGATTATAGTTTTGATACCACATACTTCGTTTGTTAAGACTGTATGGTTTAATGAGGTTAATGATGTTCATTCAACATTACAGGCTTGGAAATATACGACACCATAATATATTTAAAAAAACCTTGTATCATATACCAACAGGTTAGTATATTATATAGTAATGAAAAATACAAATAAAAACACAATGAATAAATTAAACAGATTGCAAGACTTTGTAACAGAGTTACGAAGCACTAACTCAGTAAATGAAAAACTTAGTATTATACCTAACTATGAGGATATTAACGAATTGTTAGAATATACTTATAACCCTTATAAGATGTTTGGAGTTACTTCAAAATTATTAAAATCAAGGAATGACTTGGTTGCCACTTCTACATATAGTAATATATTTGATTTACTCGATGTACTGTATAAGCGGGAAGTGACAGGTCATGATGCTATACGAAATGTTAATAAATTTATCGAGGATAATTCAGAATATTCTGAATTGATTTATAACATAATTGATAAAGATTTAAAAACACGAGCTGGAGTGAGTTTATTAAATAGAGTGTTTAATAATCTTATTCCTACATTTAAAGTCGCGTTAGCTAACAAGTATGAGGATTACGAGCATAGGGTAGACTTTAAAACTGATACTTGGTTATCGAGTAGAAAATTAGATGGTATCAGAGTTGTGGTGCGAATAGAAGATACTGATATAACTTGTTATTCACGAAGTGGTAAAGAGTTTACTACATTAAATAAAGTTAAAACTGAAATCCAAAACCTTGGGATTAATAATGTAGTATTTGATGGTGAGTTATGTATAATTGATTCTGACGGTAATGAGGATTTTACTTCGGCCGTTAGTCAAATAAAAAGAAAAGATTATACCATAGAAAACCCAAGATATAAAATTTTTGATGTTCTGACATTAGAGGAGTTTGACAATAAAACATCTGATAGAATATTATCAGATAGAATTGATTATACATTTGGTAATTCTTCCATATTAGATTTGGTTGAATTTACTAAAGTCATTGACACTAACCATTTACTTGAACTGACTACTGACGCGACTGATAATGGTTGGGAAGGTATAATGATTAGGAAGGATTGTGAATATGAAGGTAAGCGAACTAAAAACTTACTGAAATGTAAAAAATTCTTTGATGCAGAATATAAAGTAAAATCTATTGAAGTAGGACCATTCCGAACTATAAATAATGAAACTGGTTTGGAACAGGTAGAGGACATTTTAACGAATGTCGTAATAGAACACAAAGGATATGAAGTATCAGTTGGTTCTGGATTCACGATTGATGAACGAAGACACTATACGGAACATCCGACTGAAATCATCGGACACGATATAACAGTACAGTATTTCGAGGAAAGTAAAAACCAAAATGGAGGTATCAGTTTGAGATTTCCGACAGTTAAGGTTATTTATAAAACTAAACGAGACTTTTAAAAAGTACTTGACTTACATTAAGTACTTACTGTATATTAAAAGTGTTTGGTGATTTAATATATGCGAACACAGTCAAAGTCGAGAGACAATGATTAGAGCATCTTTAGAGATGAAAGTTCGTTTGGCCATATAGTATGGGGATTGAGTAAATCAGGAACTTAAGCTATATGATTTTTTAACAGTAAATGAAGGAGTTTACAATGAAAGTAAACCAACAAATAAATGAGTCCGCTCAGGACTTAGTTTTAGAACCAGCCTTATTAGATTTCAAATGGATAGTTAAGAATATACATTTATGTACATTTGATTTCCCACCCGCTTACCAAAGATATTATGACCCATGGAATAAGAATAAAAAAAATTCTTATATTAAAGGTATATGGAGAAATGCTTCTACTAAAGATTTATTCATAGTAGTTGATATCCATTCGGTAATAGATAATATAAAAGAAACTGATAAAGTTGCTGCGGCGTTTAAAGCAGACTTAAAAGCCCAACTTAAAAATGGTAAAGAATGGTTAATAGTAGATGGTCAACATAGAATAAAACTTACAGGTGAATATGTCTTAGGAGCAAAATGGGCTGGTGGGGATGGTCCATTCGTAGCATTGGCTAGTCATTGTCATGTACGATTATCTGATGACACTGCTGATGTAGGTAAAGTTAAATTAAATGATATACGACCTGAATTTAAGCAATGGTTTTTGAGTCAACGGATGATGGCCGTTGTGGTTAAGAAAGCTTCTCTCAATGGATTAAAAAAATTATTCATTGATTCCAATGATGGTGTTCCAGTTTCAAGACAAGATAAAAGGAATGCTGGTAATAGTAATATAGTTAAGCACATTAATGACACAGCTAATTATGTTACAGTAATGGATAGTATATTCAATAGAGTTAATTATACTGGTGCGTTTGCTAATAAGAAAAGAGGTCATGAATTAATTACAAGTATTATGTTAATGTTTGAACTAAAAGAAAATACACCAGCATTAAATGATGAGGTATTTTTAGATAGTTTGTTTGATATGGAACACGCTCTGTATCCAATGGATGAGTATAGAAATCCAATAGGGTATTCTAAAACTACACTAAAAAGACATAACGCTAATATGAAAACATTAGCTGAAATTTCTAAACACTTATCACCAAAGTTTTTAAAACTAAAAGGTAGATTGTATAATTTATATATGGTAGTATCACTTTTAAATAATAATAAAAATAGAAGTAATGCTATAGATGTAGGACTTACTACTACATATAAAATTACTAACCCTAAAGCTATAGCTGAGTGGTTTTCAAAAACCGAAAAATCTCGTGAAGAGTTTGACCGATATGCTACAGATAGTGAAGGTAATTTTATAAAAGTACCTTCAACTAAAAAAGCTAATTTTGGTAAACTAATAAAGGTAGAAAATATGAACTCTTATCGAGTGGCTTCTCATAACAGTCGTCATAGAGATTCTACCAATTTAATTCAGATAAGGTTGTTAGGGGATATGATGAGTAGGTTAGATAATTGGGTATTAATGGGATATGTTCAGGAACATGGTAAGACTGCTACTCTAGCAGATAAAGAACTTGCGATGGTAGAGAGTGGTTTTACTAATGAAACCGGTGAAGAACAATCTGGTTTCACTATGTATAACGGTGACGCAACTGAATTTGACCATATCATGCCAGCATCGGACGGTGGTACAGGTAAGGATGGTAATCTTAGACCTGTTACTAAAAAGTTTAACAGAGAACGCTCTAATAAAAAACTTATGGTTGATGACATAAAAGTAGGAGGTTAATAAAATAAAAACCTTGTTTAACATTAGATAAATGTTGTATATTATAATATGATAGGAAATAATAAATGATTAGTATATTTGGTTGGATAGCCACATTTTTAATACTGTTAGGTTATTACTTAAATGCTAAGAAACTTACAGTATCTTGGATTGTGTGGTTTATAGGTAATATATTTAATTTGATATATTCGACTTATATAGAAGCGTGGCCTCAATTTGTTTTGGCTATAGCTTTGATGGGTTTAAATATATATGGATATGTTGAATGGAAAAAAACAAATGATATATGTATAACACACTAACTATTATGAGGGTTTATGATGCCACTATATACTTTTAAATGTAAATGCGGAAATACCACAGACATATTATGTAAAAGTACAGATAAAGAATTACGAATGTGTACTAAATGTGGATGTGGTATGACGCGTCAATTCCCCACTACCAATAAACCAAAATTTAAAGGTAGTGGGTTTTATGAAACAGATTATAAGAAACGCAACAATGATTAATATGGAGTAACGAGGATGCAAGAATTAGTATTAACTCGAATGCCACCCGGAGATAGGTGGCGTGATGTAAAAGATGGTGAGAATTTAGAAAGTCTTACAGAAGGTATCGAGCATGTATTTCAACGAGCGGGAGATAGAATCTATGTTATAGATTGTGCTAAAGGTGAGGTGTATGTAGATGATGGTGTAGAAGAACCTAAAACTCAAAAAGCTTATACTATGTATGGTGAAGAAATTAGACAATAACATTCGATATAAGGAAAAAAATATATGAATTTAAGCAAGTTATGTTATATTTATTTTAGAGAACAATAATGAGTGGAGCACAAATGAGATATTTTTCAATAGATGAAGATATATTAAATGCCTTGATTGATTTAATACAAGATGCTTGTATTCAATGCCAAGAGCTCAATGACCCTGATACTGAAAAATTTTATCAATATATGTTAGGTGAATTAGAACATGCTAAACTTCAAGGAACGACACCAGACTTGACACCGGAAGAAGAAAGTCGACTTAAAAAAGTCGAGCGGTATTTACGAATGTTACAGCGAGGTTTGAAAAATCCAGATGATGATATAGAAAATAAAAAGCGTAGAGATTTTGCACGAGATATTATGCGAGCCGAAGAACAATCAGCTAAAGAGCAACCTCAAAAGGATAAGGAACATAAAGAAGTTGAAAATGTAAAACCATTGACAGAAGCCGAATTGAAGGAACTTGATTTTGAACAATACTATCAAGAACGAGAACACCGATTAGGTCGTACATTGACATTAAATAAATTATTAAAAAGTTCCGGTATTACAAAAAATAAATAAAATAAAATGTTATTTGGAGTAATAGTCATATACTTATATATGTATATATGTTATGTCATTACAACTTAAATATAAAAAACTTAAATATGAAATCAAATACCTCGAACTGGAATATAGTGAAACTGAAACAATTTTCAGACAATGTATTGAACAGTTTGAACCTGCGTTTAGAAAAGCTGTTGGACCTGATTATGAAGAACCAAAAGCTAATACAGGTGTTATACTAAATGAAAAAATAAAATATAATGAATTGCCAAATGATAAAGAAAAATTAGTAAAAAAAGTTTATAGAAAAATAGTTACAAAGACACATCCAGATAAATTAGAAAAATTACCAAATAGTAAATTAAAAGATAAATTAGTTAAACAGTTTAAAGAAGCTGTTGAACATTATAATAATAATGATGTAGTAGGTTTATTTGACGCAGCTGACGAGTTGGAAATTGACTTACCGGAGATTGACGAATCCCACATCAATATAATGGAAACCAATATAAACGCTTTGAAAGAAAAAGTTCAAAGACTACAGGAGAGTAATGCTTGGAAGTGGCATCATTCTAACGATAAGGAAACTATTATGAATCTTATTATTAATAGTTTATAAATAATATATTATATACTTATTATATACTTATTATTAATATAGTATAATAAATTAGGAGCAATATATGAGAACAAAAGCTGTATGTGAAAGACACTTAGAAAACATTCAAGACATAACCGACAAAGTACGGACAAGTACTGAGTATGGAAGAATAGACCCTGTATTCATATCTAAAATGATGAATGCAATAGATAATTATGTAGAATACCTTACAGATTTAATAGACCAAGAGAATAACAATTAAAACTAATTTATTTACTATTGTGATTGGTATCTCAGCTTTATTCATTTCGAGTATGGCTGCTTTCTTTTCTGTAACAGGTATTGGTATGTTATTCAGTGGTAATTTTATAGCTGTCTGTATAATGGCTTCATCACTTGAAATAGGTAAATTAGTTACAGCTTCATTCTTGTACAGATACTGGAATACAATTAATTGGTTACAGAAATCTTATATGACTATAGCTGTAATTCTTTTAATCGGAATTACAAGTATGGGTATCTTTGGATTTTTATCAAATTCTTATATGGGAAGTACAATAGAATTTGAAGGATTAACAACTAAACTACAAGTATTTAAAGATAGACTGAAAACTGTTGAAGAAGATAAAATGTTTTTAAAGCAAGAGTTAGAACAATCAATTAACGCCTTACCTGATAATTACATAACAGCTAAGAGAAACCTCCGTAATAAATATAACTCATTGATACAGGAAGCTTCAGTACAAGTTAGTGAACTGAAAAATGAGATTGGTGAATTAGAAATAACAATGGTAGATAGTGGGATAGATGTAGGTCCATTGTTATATATCTCAGAAATTTTTAATACTGATATTGATACCACAGTTATGTGGATTATGTTTGTTCTTATAGTTGTATTTGACCCATTAGCTGTTATATTAATTATAGGATTTAATATAGTGTTATTACACAATAAAGAAATTACAAAAGAAGATACAGATTATAAAGTTTACATGCCCCCAGTACCTAAAGTTTATACATCAACCGTTGAAGAAGTTGAAACACCAACCGTTGAAGAAGTTGAAACACCAATCGTTGAAGAAGTTGAAACACCAATCGTTGAAGAAGTTGAAACATCAAATGTTACAGTTTCTGAAGATATAGTAGATACACCACCAGTATCTAAGCGTGGTTCGAGTAAAAACCCAAGTGCTGATGGGGGAGTTAGTATGCCATCTGAGTATCCAGTAGGTAGAAAATAATAGGAGATAAGTTGGAAACCAAAAAAATAAATAGTTATATCAAATCCACACGAGTACGAGTGATAGATGATGTAGGAAAACAATTAGGAGTATTGCCTACCAACATAGCTATTTCAAAAGCAAACAATAGAGGTTATGATTTAGTAGAAGTTTCACCAGAAGCTAATCCACCTGTATGTAAAATTATGGATTATGGTAAATACAAATTCGACCATAACAAAAAACTTAAAAAAAATAAATCAAAAAGTAAAACTCACCTGAAAGAGATTAGAATGAATACTGTAATCTCAGAACACGATATGGGAACTAAACTAAACCAATGTTGTAAGTTTTTAAATAAAGGCTATAAGGTAAAATTAGCAATTAAAGTAAATGACCGAATGCGTGATGATGAAACAAAAGGTTTTACTATGATTGATACTATCACCGAAGCTCTTAATGATTTAGTAGTACTAGCTACACAACCAACTCGCGATGGTAGATATATAACTACAATGTTTACACCCTCATAAAAAAAAAGACTTGTTCCGTACCATAAACCTGTTGTATATTATATAGTATTGAAAATTACTAATTAATAAATAAGGAGAGAATGTGGTTCGTAAAAAACGAAAACCAATAATATTATATAACACTTATACCGAAGATGGTATTTTACACATGACCTGTAAACGGTGTAACAATTATATACCAGTCAGCGAAGATACTACTTGTGTTACTTGTGGTACTTGTAATGCTCGGAGAGCTGAATGGCCTAAATCGACTATGACCCGTATAGCAACAGGTCGACCATCTGGATGGCATTTTATGAATGAGTTTGTAGATAAAGATGGAACTGTATATCATAAGGGAGTAGAACAACCTAAGTTAAAAGGTACATTGACACCGACTAAGGTTAAACCTCGTAAAAAACGAAAACCTAAAAAGAAAACTAATACAGATGCTAAATTAGTTAAAGCATATAATGAAAAACAGAAACTTAAACGAGCTCTAAAGAAACAACGAGATTTCGTAAACGGAAAGGTTAAAAAATAATGAATATAGTGACGAATTTAAAACAACTTAATATACCTACTGAGCCAGTTAAGAGTGTTAAAGAAGGTGAAATGATAGCAGCTACTTTATTACAATATCTGACACAGCGTACTACTGGTATAGGAATTTCTGCTAATCAATTAGGTATCAACAAACGAGTAGCTGTAGTGAATGTTACAGACCCAATTTATCTTATCAATCCTGAAATAATTGAGCGTGGGAATGAAGTAGATTTTAAAGAAGGATGTTTATCAATTAAACGGAAGAAACCAGTTAATACTAAACGCTATGACCGGATAGTTGTCAAGTGTGATAATTATGAAAGTAATATGGTATTCGAAGCTGACCATGAAGATGATACAGCTGGGTTGTTGGAATGTATGTGTGTACAGCATGAAATAGACCATTTGGACGGTAAGACAATCCTTGATAGAAAGTTCATACCACCTAACATAACATCAAATAAAATTGGTCGTAACCAAAAGGTTACAATAAGTAATGGTTCTGAAACAAAGATTGTCAAATATAAAAAGGCTATAGCTTTGATAGATAATGGTTGGGTACTCGATGACATACCTGCATAATTATTTTAATGACATAGTGTCAAATATACTGACACTTGTGTTGCATACTATGACATAATTTATGTAAAAATAGTTTAGTATGGTTTTTGATTATATAGTAGTGTAGTACTTAATTAGGTCCCGACATTGGTGTCGGGAGCAAACAACATAATAGGAGAAACAAATGTTTACAAACAATTTAACAAATTATAATAATAATAATATAGTGGATAATTTTTTTGATGACTTAAATTCGATATTCACATCATCAAATTTACCAGTATATGACCGTAGAGTCAATAAACAGAAAACTTTCAAAACCAGTGAAGATGAAAGTGGAGTTACATTAACAATGGAAGTGCCCGGATATAGTAAATCATTAATTGAGGTGACTATTGAAAGTGATACACTCATAATTACAGGCAAATCAAATTCAGGTGATACTGATGGTTTTGTAGAAAAATTTGATATGGTTGATACTCTGGATTCTGAAAATGTAGAAGCTACAGTAGTTGATGGGTTATTAACAATTATGGTTCCATTCAAAGAAACAGTATTACCGAAACAAATTAAAGTGAAGGTAAGATAATATGTCAAAAATAATTGGAATAGATTTAGGTACGACTAATTCGTGTGTATCTGTAATCGAAGGAGGTGACGCTACTGTCATTACTAATAGTGAGGGTAGTAGAACAACACCTTCGGTAGTAGCGTTCACTAAAGACGGTGACCGGTTAGTAGGTGACCCTGCTAAGCGTCAAGCAGTAACTAACCCACATAATACTGTTTATTCATCAAAGCGGTTTATGGGTAGGAAATTTAGTGAAGTATCAAATGAATTGAAAGAGGTTCCATTTAAAGTAACAGCTGATGGTAAGGATTCGGTAAAGATTGTATTGGATGATACAAGTTATACTCCACAGGAGTTTGGGTCGTATGTATTAAGTAAATTAAAGAAAGACGCTGAAGCTTATTTAGGAACATCAGTAACTGAAGCTATAATTACAGTTCCAGCCTATTTTAATGATTCACAGCGACAAGCTACTAAAGATGCTGGAACTATAGCTGGACTTAATGTCCGTAGGATTATAAATGAACCAACAGCAGCTGCTCTAGCATATGGACTTGACAAGAAAGATAAGAGTCAAGTTATAGCTGTGTATGACTTTGGTGGTGGTACTTTCGATGTATCAATATTAGAATTAGGTGACGGTGTGTTTGAAGTGTTATCTACAAACGGAGACACTCATTTGGGTGGTGATGATGTCGATAAAGCTTTAATAGATTGGTTAGTGGTAGAGTTTAAAAAATCGAATGGTGTGGATTTAAGTAAAGACCCGATGGCTCTTCAACGATTGAGAGAATCAGCAGAACAAGCTAAGTGTGAATTATCATCAGCTAAAACGACTACTATCAATTTACCATTTATCACAGCTACCAGTGAAGGACCACAGCATCTGAATATAACAGTAACTCGTGCTAAGTTTGAAACATTAGTAGATAAACTTTTACAACGGACAATAGCTCCATGTAAAGCAGCACTATCATCAGCCAAGAAAAAGGCAAATGAAATAGATGAAATAATCCTTGTAGGTGGTTCAACTCGGATACCTAAAGTATCTGAAATAGTTAAACAGGTATTTGGTAAAGAACCAAATAAGAATGTAAATCCAGATGAAGTTGTTTCTATGGGAGCTGCGATTCAAGGTGGTATAATGAGTGGTGATGTTGATGATGTGTTACTGTTAGATGTAACACCTCTAACATTGGGTATTGAAACTCTGGGTAGAGTTACGGCACCAATCATTGAAGCTAATACTACAATACCAACTAAGAAATCGCAAGTGTTTTCAACAGCTCAAGACAATCAACCTTCAGTAGAAATTCATATTTTACAAGGTGATAGAAAAGTAGTTGATGGAAATAAGTCATTGGGGAGATTTCACTTAGATAGTATTTCACCAGCACCCAAGGGTGTTCCACAAGTAGAAGTAACCTTTGACCTCGATGCTAATGGTATATTAAATGTATCTGCTAAAGACAAAGCTACTGGAAAAGAACATTCGATTAGGATTGAAGCTTCAGGTGGACTATCTCAATCCGAAATTGATAAAATGAAGTCAGACGCCGAGTTACATGCTCAGGAAGATATACAGAGAGTAGAGGAAGTCAATGTTCATAACTCAGCTGACCAGTTAATATATCAGACGCGTAATCAACTTGAAAGTGAATTTGGAGATAAATTATCAGACACAGATAAACAGAATGTTGAAACTTGTATTTCAAATCTTGAAGAAGCTAATAAAAATTCAGATATTCCAGATATTAAAGATAAGCTCAATGAATTAAATACCATGATAATGGAACTTGGTAAACAGATATATGAAGCACAAAATAATTCACCAACAGAACCATCAGATTCGGGTAATAAAACTGATGAGGTGTATGATGGTGAGTACGAAGAAGTCTAACCTCCCTTAGACAAATAAAGGTTACATTGACAACAGGTTATAGGGGGAGATTGGGTCTTCCCTTATAACTATTTATAAATATATGAGGAAATAATTATGGATGATTTAGATAAACAAATATTAGAAACATTAGATACTATTAATGATAATTTAATAGAGATACGCTTGAAGATTGAAGCTGTGTTAAATCACCCAGCATTGAATACTGATAGTGACCGTAAAGAAAAACAACTTTTAACTGATTAAACACTATTTATTAGTAAGTAAATTAGGAGTTATTATGTCCGATACATCAACCGAAGAAATAAATTTAACAGCTAGTGAAATAGTTGATAATTTTAGACGCCTCGTAAATGAAATGCATATCATAAAACATACTATGCTTAAATTGTTAGGTGATGTAAATAGTTGTATGGTGTATAACGAAACTATTAGTGCTATTTTAGAAGAAGCCGAAATAGCAGGACCTGATGAAATTCCAACCACGGTAGCTACTTTGATTTTAGACCGTGAGAAAAAAGCAGACACGTTATTTAAAAATATTATGAAGGTTACACAAGAGTTCTCAAATCAAACACAGGATATTACAGATTTCCAACGAATATTTGACGAGGCTAACATCGTAGGTAAGACTTGATAAAAAAACCATAGAAATTTCTGTTGGTGTTATATATATAACTATTAACATTATATCGTACGGAGATTATGAATGGACAACATAGCAACAGCAATAGATTTATTAAAACAAGCTTATATGGATAATAGTTGGGAAAGCGTATTAGACGCTATAAACATTTTAGAACAAGAGCAAGAAGATATAGATGATGAATCGGAAGATTATTAAGTAATAAAAACAATTGGGCTTGACTTTGGTTTCGATTGGTAGTTTTTTGATATAGAGGTGCAAGTAGATTTATTC
>CAZPQL010000066.1:0-15459 GCA_964588725.1 uncultured Rhodobacterales bacterium | reverse complement strand
TCCCCGGACCGTAAGCGATGCAATTTTTCATCCGCCCGATCCGGTCGATGTGTTTCTGGTCGTAAGTCCCCGGTGACACCACATAGTCCGGGGCTTTGCTTAATATTCTTTCGATGGCGCGGCTGACCGATGAAACCACGGGCGAATCGCGGTCAGTCATGGTTGGGCCGACCTCGTGGATGACTTTGATGTCGTATTGAAAGTTGGGACGCTGCGCTTTCACACGTTCCAGCAAGTCGGTTACTTCGGTACGCACAACGTTCGGGTCTTCTTCCATCAGGTATCGCCGGTCAATCACCATTGTACAGCGATCAGGCACGCAGGCGCTGGGCAGGCCGGTATAATCATCGTCCTGCACCGGCTCGCCGCCGTGGATTGAATTGATGTTCATGGTCGATTGTTTCGCGCCCTCGGGTACAACCGGCATATCGGTGCGTTTACCGGCCAAAAGCGGAAACAGCGTAGCTTCCATCTCCGCGATCACCGCCCCCATATGGCGCACGGCGCAATCACCGAGAAAAGGCATCGAACCATGGGCAATACGCCCTTTGGTTTCGATCTCGGCCCACCAGACACCACGGTGACCAAGGCAAATACGGTCTTTGTTCAGAGGTTCGGGAATGATCACGTGTTGCACGCGCTGAGGCGTAAAATAGCCTTTTTCGGCCAGATAGGCGACGCCGCCAAACCCGCCTGATTCTTCGTCCGCCGTAGCCGATATTTCTATGGCACCGCAATACGCCGGATGGGTGGCCATAAACGCTTCGGCCGCGATGATCGACGCGGCCAGCCCGCCCTTCATGTCGCAGGTGCCGCGGCCATAAATCTTGCCATCGCGCAGCGTTGCGGCGAAGGGATCGAAGGTCCAGCCGTTGCCGACCTCGACCACGTCGTGATGGGAATTGAAGTGCACGCAGTCCCCCGTTTTCTGTCCTTCGCGGCGGGCAACCAAATTCCAGCGCGGATATTTATCGCTGTCAGCGATGGCGCCCTTCGCGCGGATCAGTTCGACGGCAAATCCGTTTTTTTTCAACCGCTTGGCCAGATAGTCGCAGATTTCGCGGTAATAGTCACCGGGCGGATTCAGGGTAGGAAAACGCACAAGATCCTGCGTCAGCGAGATCAGATCATCGCGGCGTGCGTCAACTGCGTTACTCAGTCTGTCGATGCTGTTCAAATCGGTGGTCACGGCGTCGCGCGTCCCTGCAATGTAATTTCAGTATCAGCCAAAATGGTAGCGCTGCGCAATACTGTAAAAACGCGGCGTCGCTTTCGATTCGACAAATCGTACCGGACTTGAAGGCATTCGCGACGTGGGATTGGCACTGTTGCGCGAAATAAATTGTCTTTTCAAACGCGCGAAACACATCGGAACTGATGGTGCAATTGGTGGCAATGGAGGGGTGATTTTCCAGTTCCAAGCGCCGATAAAAGGGTAACCCCCTCTCCAAATTTGGGTTAATAATACCTACATTACAATGACCAAACATTAAACAAGGGGGTACAATGACCGATTTCGGGGCACAGGTAGAGACATCAAAAGCAGAGGTAGAGGCAGCTCAAAGCAAAATTGCCAAGCTGACCAGCGCTATCGAAAGCGCGCGCAGCAAAATGGATGCGGGAAACGATATTTCGGTGGATATTGAAAACGCCTCACTTGATGATGTGCATGCCCATGCCGATCTGATGAACGCCAATATTGCCGAGCTGATCATGGGTCTGGACGACGTCACCGCTGGATTTTCCAAAGATTTCGACGCTATGCGCGACAAGACGGGCTGGGAATCCTTCGTGGGTATTTTCGCCGGTGCCAAATCTGAAAGCATGCGTCAGGAGCGTATGCGTACGGCCAGCATCGATGATAAATTGCAGGATCTGATCGCCAAATCCGATACGATCGTTGCGCTGCTTGAAAGCCAACTGGCGACGCTGAATGACCATAAATCGCGGGTCGAGGGTAATTTGTCGGAAACCTTGAACGAACGCGAAGATACAGTCGGGTCGCTGGAGGCAATCCGCGCCGAGATTCTGGGTATGGACCCGAAGATTATTGCGCTCGAAGGTAAAATCTCCGTCGAACAGGACGCTGCCGCGCGCACCAAGCTGGAAGGTCAACTCGCCAAGATCAACGCCAAGTACAACGCACTGGTGCAGGACGAACAGGTCAAGCTGGCCAAGTCGCAAACGCTGGAACGCTATGTGGAAAAAGGCAAGACATGGGTCGACAGCCTGCAAAATCAGGCGGCCACGCAGATGGTTTTGATCAACAAGCTGCAAACGGACACCAAACAACGCGTCGTCCTGTACGATGCGCTGACCAAATCGTTGAAAACGGCGCAGCAGCAGGATGTCGCGCACCGGATCAATGAGATCGGGGTTGAGACCGACAAGGAAGCGCAAACCGCCATGGCGGCGATTGGTTCGGCCACTAACACGCGGATGGCAGAGATGATGGAAAAACACGAAGACCACATGGTGTTCGCCCGCAAGGTTCTGGAGGAAAAAGCCAAGGCGGACGAGCGGTTTGTGCGGCGGTTTGAAAAGATCGTCGAGAAGCACGATAAGAACCTGTATGGGGCTTAGTATTCTCGCGGCTTGATTTAGTCCCTGAATTAGCTATATTAGCTAAAATAGCTAAAAGGATACCGCCATGAAGGATTACACTGCGACCGAACTGGCCAATAACACCGGCGATGTTTTGATGGCGGCGGCGCAAGGAGCAATCAAAATCACTCGCCACGGAAGGGCTCAATTTGTGATCATGACCAGCGAGCGATTTGAGAAAATGCGCTCGTACTGCGATCAACGCCGGGCTGTAGGGGTGAATAATTTGACCAAAACAGAGCGTTCTGAATTGTTAGAGACACTTGAAGCTTCTTTGGCTGAAGAGTGACAGGAACGTTCAGAACATGAAAACCACCCTCACTGCTGATCACAGGTCGCTGGACGATGCCCTGTCGACACGGCGCTATTTCGCCAAATTCGAGCGCATCGTCGGACATTTGGGCAAACTGGCAGAGCTGTCCACGGGGCAGGACGCGTTCGGTGCGCTCGAAAAGGACGTCGTTCAGGGCTATCTCGAAGCACTTGGCAGCACGTTCACGGCCCTGTCGCACAAATACCTTATGGCCGGGCGGGTGTCCAAACTGTTGCCCAAAGTGCTGAACATCGACGCTATGGACAGCGGATTTCCGGTTTATTCTGAACTTCTGACTATGGCCAACGACGCGTTGCAGGCCGAAAGCCATCTCGACAACCTGCCCAGCGCCGCTTCGCTCAAAAAGGACATGATCCGGCATATTCTCAACGAACTGACGTCGCCGTCAAAATTGCAGTTCGCCATGAGTCAACGACTTTATTACCAAAGGCTCGCGGCGCGAAACCTGTTCTGGCCGCAAAACGATCCGCAAATCAGTTGGCTGGGCGAACGCGAGGGCAACCGGCGCATCTATGTCATTCACTGGGCGTCGTATGACAGCCAACTGAACATTCCCAACATTTATCTGATGTTGCTGGACGACACTGGCAACACGGCGCTGCCAAGAGACGAAAAACGCTGGCCACAGGTTCAGAGCCACCTGATGGCGCAGGCGGTGGCCGGACTTAAACTGGTCACCATTGCGCGGGGTTTCGACCGCGATTTCGACGATCTCCATCCCAAGCTGTTTCGCCGCATTCACATCGGACCAATGTATTCCAACAACTACACCCATCAGTCGGGCCCGCTCAGCGCAATTCTGGCCGACGCAAAAGGCAAGTCGGGCGAGGACTGGGCGCTGGCATGGACCGCCGAGACGCTGGAATCGCAGCGGGTGGAGCGCGAGAAAAAGGGTTTTTTCGGCTCGGTTGAACGCGAGATATTCAAACTTGATCATTTTGGCGGCGGTGAAGCGGACAGCGGGTCCACGGACGTAGAGCGGTCGTTGATTTTACCGCAGCGGCCTTATCAGGTTTTGAAAGAGCAGGCACCGCCCGGGTTTAAGGGCGTGCGAAAATATGTGGCTGGAGAAAACGGACAAATTTTGAGTTACAGATAGCGTGGGGACTGAATGAGTAACGCACAAAACCTGATGGAACTTCGTGAAGACCGGATCACGGCGCAGTACGCCGCCGCCGTGGCGTTGTTAGACGGATTTGACCACACGCCGCGCATTGCCAAGGCTAAGGACGTGCAGGCGACAGAGCGTTCCGCGGGCCTTGGCACGCGGCGGCGGTTTCGCTCTACCACGCCGGGGATGGTGACGCGCAGCTCGGCACGGCCTGAGGGTGTGCATCTGATTGAACGGATCAAGGGCGCGGATGACGATGATCCGTTGACCTCTCCGGCGCAGGCCACGGTATTGCAGGGCTTGCGGCGGGCGCTGGCGGTGGCGCATGTGGTTGGGGATTTGTTTGAAGAGCAAACCGGACTTGCCGATCTGAAACGGGACAATCTGGCGGGGCGTCTGGGCAAGGACAAGGCGGCGCAGTTTGACGAGTTGCTGACGGCGTCCTCGCTGATTGCGCTGTTTGTCTTTGCCGATATGACGGGATATCTGGTGGCCGCGCTGGCGGGTGACGGGGAAAACAGCACCGATATTGGCGAGGTTGAGGAAGTGCTGACCGACAATCCGCAACTGGCCCTGCAAGGCGCGTTGTGGGAACTGGATCAGGACATTGCCACCTTCGCGGATGACGAGGCCAAGCTGACCGCCGTGATTGCCGCCTTTTGTGAAAAGCTGATGGAAAAGGTGATCCTGCGGGCCGCCACCACGCCGCGGCTGGAGCCGTTTACCGCCGTTGCCTACCGCGTGGAGGCCGATGATTTTGAGATCAACGGCTTTGCGCCCTCGTCCCGCGCGAAATCGTCCAAGCTGACGATGACGTTTAAAAAACCCAACGAGGTTGTGGGCAATCACATCGCCAAATATCAGGCGATGAAGCTGGCCAAAATGCTGATGGCCTATGATTTTGAACGCAAGCTGAACCCGTTTGCGGAACTCGGCGGTTTTATCTTTACCTTTATGGGCGACGGCATGCCGGGCACCGGCAAAACCACGCTGATCCAGATGATGGCGGGGCTGATTTCGGACTATTGCAAGGTGGTCGATTATCCGTTTAGGTTTCAGAACCTGAGCACGGACAGCATCGACAGCTATCAGGGCAAATCGGCGCAAAACGCCAAGGCGTTCATCAACAATGTGGTTGATCCCAACGTGATCGGCTTTGGCACGATTGACGATATCGACCAGTTGGCGGGTAAACGCGGGGATCGGCAGAGCAGCGCCGGGCAGTTGGAAATCACCGCCGTTCTGATGGAAAGCTTTGCGGGCGCCAATACCGTGGTGCGGGGCAATTGCACCTTTGGCATGTTCAGCAATTATCCCGAAAACGTCGACGACGCCCTGCGCCAGCGGGCCGGGGCGCGGTTTTTGGTGGACGGGCCAAAGACGCGGGAAGATTACATCGACATCCTGCACCTGCTGATGGGCAAAAACCACGATATTCCGGTGGGGGACCATGAACTGTTTGCCGCGCAGGAGATTAAGAAGGCGGTGGCGGCATCCTTTGAGGGGCATTCGCGGCCGCATGAGGAAGGGCTGATCGCGGTGTTTGACCGGGTGCATTCGGAGATTGGTGCACTTGATACGATTGCCAAAATGGGGGCGTATCTAAAGGGGATACAGGAGGCGGACGCGCGCTTCACCGGCCGCGCCATCAAGAACATCACCGACGCGGTCAAGGTGCGGGCGATGGATTTTGAACTGCCCGATGAATGGATGGAACAGCCGGATTTGTTCCTGTTCAAACCCTACGAGGACAAGCTGGCGATGATTTCCGACCTAAGCCAGCCGATTACCGTGGAGATGGTGATCCAGGAGATCAACCGCTACGCGGACAGTGAGTTCAGGTATGCGGACAAGAGTGACGAGGTGGCGATAGAGGATATGGTGCGTGATTTTGGGCGGAGTGAAGAGGCGAAACGGCGGTATTTGGAGGGGAAGGGGTGATGTGTGATTCCACTGTATTGGAAACTTGGAACCCTGACTCTTACCCGGCTGGTGTAGACACGATTCTCGAACGTTTAAAAAACAGTGAAATTGCCGAAGATTGCGCAGAATCGAAGATTAGTGTGTTGGTTTCGAAAAGGAAAGTTCGAGCATTTCACTTTACTCGACTTACAGCTTCTGAAGAATGCTACATACGGACCAAAGGTCTTTTTACGGCCACCGAAGAAAACTTGGAATTGCGGCTTAACCGTGCGGTAAATGACGGCCATTTGGTCGAGACTCTGAAAAATAGAATATTGGGTAACACTGTTTATCGCGATCCTTCGCAAAGTGATTGTAGAATCGGGGCGTTCTGGATGGGATGTTATCCGCTGGAAGCAAATCCCTGTTGCAATATGTTGTTGAAATATTGGGGCGGGGAATCTGCATATTGGAAACTGGAGGACACAGCGGCATTAGAAAAAATAGGCAATCCACGTATTATCGAAATTTTGATTCCTTTTTTCGATCTTGCAAATTCCAGCTGCGTTGCAAGGTCCATAGTGGCGACAAAAGTAGGGGGGGTACCCGGGCCAATTCACCAATCATATTACGACTTAATAACTAAAAAACGCATTCCGTGCAGTTGCATTGTAGCAATTCACGATGTCGAATCTTACGAAAAACGTTGGAGGAATTCCCGATGTTGAGCTTTATCGAAAAAAGCCGATATTTGAGAAGCCATAAACAGATTTTTACCCGGGCCACTTTGGCCGGGCAGCGCCCGGACCGTTCCGGCGCTCCGCGCGTTCACGCCTCAAACCCTCCCCCGGAGGGTTTGCAAGACGGCGTTCACCCCCATGGGGTGGGCGCTTCGCTTCCTCTCGGCGAATGCGCGCATTCGCCTGTCGGCAGTGAATTGCTATGCAATTCACGAGAGACCACCCCGAGGTCCAGACGCTGCCCTGTCGGCGGTACGCGACCAGTACAGTTTGGACTTCCCGGCCTCCGCGCCGGGGTTTCTTGGCCGCAAGAGACCCCGGATCAGGTCCGGGGCGTTTTGTGAGGAGACACTGACATGATCCGCCTGATCGAACGCGGCCTGATGTTTGGCAACCTGTTTGAGGTCAACTCCAAGGCCCTCGTTGAACGCTACAACCGCGCCCTCAAACACCTGACCGGCAAACAAACCAAGCTCACCAGTTTTCACATCGACATTTCCGGCTACGCCCCTGAAATCGGGATTGAGCTGGATGACGAGCTTTATCTCAACCCCATGGGCTGCAACCGCCAGTTCATCCTGCTGAGCACCGAGCAGAAATCAGCCCCCTTACTGAACGCGCAATTTTCCACCTCGCGCGGGATTTTGCGCCAGTTTATCGCCCGGAACGAGGCGCAGCTTTTCGCCCTGACGGCCCGCGACGCCGTGGCGGGTGAACTGGTCAATTCGGTCTTCGCGGTCAAAGACCCCGCCAACCTGTTTCAGATCCGCCGGATCGAAATCGAGGCCGACACCACCGACAGCCACGTAGCCGACGCGCGCGGTCTCAGCGCGAGGATCGAACAATTTCGCAACATTGACGACGCCTGGTGGGATGACGTGCTGATTGCCGACATGATTGAAATGGCCAAAAAATCGGGTGATATCGTGCGCAACCCCGTGACGCTGGACCACTGCAGTTTTACACAAGACAATTTCCACACCGCGCATTTCGGCGGGCTTTACGTATTTCGCGATGTTGAACATCCGGCGGCGATTGCCCTGATCCCGCCTGAAAAGCTTGGCGATCTGCCAATCGAGGACGTGCTGCACATCAATGACGCCAACGCGGTGGCGCAGTTCCTGAAGAAAAACGATCTTGCCGAAAGCATCGTGTCCGCGCGCAATCTGGACACCGCGGCGCTGTTGCAGCAGCGGCTTGATTTTATTCTGGTCGATACCGCGGTAGCGGCGGGCGCCGACACGGGTGATCTGGACCGCCGCGCGCTGCGCGCGATTGCGCGTCAGAATTACAGCGATCTGCCACCGGAGTTCCATGCGCTCAGCGACCTGCTGCGTTGGGTTCAAACCGGCAAATCCTGGCCGACGATCGATAGCGGCGACCCCGCCTATTTCTATACGCTGCGCGCTGCCAACCGACCCGACCGCGATCTGGTCAACATGCTGCTGGCCGAACTGACGCCAATGGACGTGCGCCAGTTGTTCATTTGTAACAAAGCTGCGTTTTACCGCGCCTACAGCGGTTGGGACGCTGCCAAAAAAACCTACGTCGCCAATTTTCTGACGCGCGAATACGCGGTGGACAAGGCCGGCGCCCGCACCCAGTTGTTCGGGCCCGAACCCGGTATGGACGCAGCGGTTGACCCCACGCCCGAACCGGACATCGACATCATCACCCAGGTCGGCCCCTGGGGCGCAGTCAGGCGACGGCAATGATAGCCGGACTCCGCCTTTTTGCCATCGGATTCATCGTCCTGAGCGTGGTCTACCTTTACCTGTCGCTACGCCAGCGCTGGCGGTGCAGGCGTGCGCTTGAAGACGAATATGACCAGGGCCATATAAAGGGTGACCGCGACGCGTTCATCGAGGCGGGGCTAAAGGAATACCAGGGATCATTGCGGCGTAAACTGATCTGGGGGGTCTACATCGTGCCGCTGGTGTTGGTGGCCTTGCTGATTTACGTCACGAATTTTTTGTAAAGGAACGACATGCGTTATATCAAATGGGGCCTGATTTCCACAGTCGCGCTGATCGCGCTGGCATTTCTGCATTACACCCTGCCGCAAAACGACGTGGTTCGCATCGCCGATGTTTATGAAAAACGCGTGGATTTTGGCGAAAATTCGTGGTTCTGGGCTGCGCCTGACGCCGGGAACGCGACCGCCTCAAACCGCGACGTGTTTTTTGTTCAGGCCATTCGCCAAAACGGCAAGCCCATGGTCTACCGCAACGAGGACACCGGCTGGAGCTGGCCACCGTATTTCAAATTCGACACGTCGAATCTGCAGACCGAAGCCGCCGATCTCAAAAGCACAAAAGCGTCGCCACAATGGGTGCGTGTGCGCCACTACGGCTGGCGCAACGAGTTTTTCTCGATCTACCCCAACGCCGTGTCGGTGAAAGCGGTCAGCGGCCCCGACGTGCGCAGCATCCCCTATTTCAATATCGCGCTCCTGACCCTGCTGGCGCTGATCGGGTGGCGGATCATGCGCATGATCCAGAGATTTCGCGCCAAACGCATCGACCCGATACTCGACGGAGTGAGCGACGCCTGGGACAAAGTCGAGGACCACGCCGACGCCGCGCAGGATCACGCAACCGGCCTGTGGGGACGCGTCTCGGGCTGGCTGGGCACGTGGCGTAAGAAATAGCGCCACAAACCATTTCATTGTTCAACAAATACTCGCCGCGCGCAGCGCCGCCGACAAGCCGTTCAGGCGGCGTCGGCGCGGTCCCCGCGCAAGCGGGGAAATCAACTCATCGCTACTCGCCGTAAGGTATCCAGATGTTTTTGACGTCCGTGGCGTGGCGCAGAAACTCTTCGCCCTCGCCAGTCGCAGACATCCAGTCGCGCCCACGTCCGTGGTTGACCCACGTGCGTTTGAGGTTTCCGGCGCTGCGCGTCTCGATCATGGGTGAAAGCGGGGCAGAACCAAAATACCACAGCGCGTCCACGTTGTCGTGGTCCGACAGGGTTTTGGCCAGTTCCTCGTGTCTGCCGGTGACGATATTGACGACACCCGCCGGAACGTCGGACGTTTCAAGCACCTGATAAAAATCCGTAGCCGCGAGCGGAAAGGCGTCCGAGGGCACGGCGACACAGGTATTCCCCATGGCAATTGCCGGGGCCACCGCCGATATCAGGCCCAGCAACGGGGCCTCATCCGCGCAGATCATCCCGATCGCACCCACCGGTTCGTTCATCGCCAGAGCCACGCCGCGAATGGGCACGTTATGCACCGCACCGTCATATTTGTCGGCCCACGCCCCGTAGGTAAAAAGCCGCTCGATGCCGGCCGCGACTTCGTCTTTCGCTTTTGGTGCGCTCATGCCGGTCAGGGCGCGCAAACGATCTTCGAAATCAACGCGCCGCGCCGACAGGTTTTCAGCGATATAATAAAGGATCTGCGCGCGCAGATGCGCCGATGCACGCGCCCAGCCGCGCGCCCCGTTAGCGGCTTCAACCGCGTTGCGGATGTCTTTGCGGTTGCCTTCACCCACATGGCCCAGCAATTTGCCTTTTGGACCAAACACAGCGCGCGAATAAGCCCCGTCGGGCCGTGTCTGTTTGCCGCCGATATATAGCTTGGCGGTGCGGTCGATTCCGTCGCCCGTCGATCCCGCAGCCGGGTCACCGGCAAAAGCGGATATCTGTCTTATGGGTCTGGTAGTCGCGGTGTTGCGGGTATAGGCAAACAACCCCTCGCGCCCGCCCTCGCGGCCAAACCCGCTTTCGCGCCGCCCGCCAAACCCGGCGGCGGCGTCAAACTGGTTTGTGCAGTTGATCCACGCCACCCCGGCGTTGACTTTGGGCGCGATATCCAGCGCCAGATTTATATTCTCGGTCCAGATCGACGCCGCAAGCCCGTATCGAGTATTGTTGGCCAGCTGCACGGCCTCGCCCGGCGTGCGGAACGTCGTAGCCACGAGAACCGGGCCAAAAATCTCTTCCTGCATCAGGCTGTCGGAACTCTGCATTCCGGCGATCAGGGTGGGGGGGTAAAAACAGCCGCCTTCGGGCAGTGCGGCGGCGCTTATGTGCACGCGGTGACCGGCACGCACGCCGGATTGTACCATGTCGGTGATGGTCTGCAATTGCCTGGCGTCCACGATCGCGCCCACGTCGATCGCTTTGTCCATGGGATCACCGATACGCAGCTTATCCATGCGGGCGCGGATTTTGGCGTATACGCTGTCTGCCACCGTTTCCTGCACCAGCAGCCGCGACCCCGCACAGCACACCTGCCCCTGATTGAACCAGATCGCATCGACCAGCCCCTCAACGGCGCTGTCGATATCGGCGTCGTCGAAAATAATATACGGTGATTTTCCGCCAAGCTCCAAAGTCAGCGATTTACCACTGCCCGCCGTGGCCTGACGGATGCGCCGCCCCACGCCGGTCGAGCCGGTAAAGGCGATTTTGTTGATATCCGTGTGATTGACGATCATTTCGCCGACGCGCCCGTCACCGGTGACGATATTGACCACACCTTTGGGCAGACCGGCCTGAACGCAAATTTCGGCAAAACGCAGCGCGCTGAGCGACGTGTATTCCGCCGGTTTCAGCACCACGGTGTTGCCCATGGCAATGGCCGGGGCAATTTTCCACGCCAGCATCAGCAGCGGGAAATTCCACGGAATGATCTGCCCGGCCACACCGAGCGCCATTTGATCCGGCATGGTGGTGGCCATCAGTTGTGCGGCCCCCGCGTGATAATAAAAATGCCGCGCCACCAGCGGCACGTCGATATCGCGGCTTTCGCGGATCGGTTTGCCGTTGTCCAGCGTTTCGAGCACGGCCAGAATCCGGCTGTGTTTCTGCACAAGACGCGCGATGGCGTACAGAAACCGCGCACGCGCCGGCCCGCCGATTCGTTCCCATTTCGGTTGGGCTTTGCGCGCGGCTGCAACGGCGGTATCAATGTCGGCGCTGCCCGATTGGGCCACGTTGGCCAGCAATTCGCCGTTGGCAGGGTTTTTACTGGCAAAGCTGGCACCCGAAGCCGCGGGCGTGAACGCGCCGTCGATGAATAGATCGAAATTGCGGTCGTGGCCTTCCAGCCACGCCTGCGCGACCGCGCTGTCCTCGGGGGCGGGGCCGTAATCCATACTGTCAAAAATTTCCTTAACGTTCATGTCTTACCCCATTGGATGACGAAATGAGGCGGAATATCGACCGGTGATATGGTGCTCCAGCTGCCGTTCGATATCGCCAAGCAGGCTGGACGCGCCAAAGCGCAACAGATCGGGTTGCAGCCAGTCCACACCCAGCTCCTCTTTCATCAACACCATGTAATTGATCGCAACCTTGGCGACCGACACGCCGCCCGCCGGCTTGTAGCCGACTTTAATACCGGTCATTGCCAGATATTCGCGGATCTGACGCACCATGGTCAGCGATACCGGCAAAGTGGCGTTGACGCTTTCCTTGCCGGTCGATGTTTTGATAAAATCGGCCCCTGCCATCATGCAAACCATCGAGGCGCGCGCCACGTTGCGTAGCGTGCCCAGCTCACCGGTGGCGAGGATGGCTTTGACGTGGGCGTTTTTGCAGGCGGCGCGGAAGGTTTTCATTTCGTCGTAAAGCGCTGCCCAGTTGCCTTCCAGCACGTGGCGGCGCGAAATCACGATGTCGATCTCGTCGGCCCCTGCGGCCACCGAATCCTCAATTTCCTGAACCCGTCGCTTAAACGGTGACAAACCGGCAGGAAAACCCGTCGACACCGCCGCCACCGGCACGCCTGTGCCTTTTAACGCATCAACGGCAGTGGGCACCATCTCGTGGTAAACACAAACAGCGCCGGTAGTAAGATTGCGATCCCCCATCCCGAGTGCGTCAAGCAGATCCTGCCGCACCGGTTGGCAGGCTTTGGCGCACAGGCGGCGCACGCGGTTTTCGGTGTCGTCACCCGACAGCGTGGTCAGGTCGATCAGCGACACCGCCCTCAGCAACCATGCGGCCTGAAAGTCCTTTTTGACCGAACGCCGTCCGGGCAGGCTGGACGTTCGGCGCTCGACGGCACTGGTATTGACGCGCATGGCGTGAATGACGTCGAGATCAAGCGCACAACCGGCGTTACGTTGGGTGTCGCCGCTCACTCCGGTCGGCGCGATGTTCTGCACAGAGGTTTGCATCTGCGTGGTCCCGTTGTCTAACGTTATTGCGCCCATTGTGACGCTTCAGGGGCTATTGGGCAAGCGGCTGCACGGTTTACGTTTTTAGTAGAATCCAGCGTGACGGATCGATAAGATTCCGGCAAAAACCAACAGGCGCTGTTCATGGCAGAAAAACCACTTAAGCTGACCCCCGATAATATTGCCCGGCTGGCAGAGCAACTGTTTTCTGACTCTGTGGTCAAATTATCCGCACCCGGTGGTAAGTCGCGTGAAAGCCTGCGCGTGCATTTCGAGACCCGTACGGTCGTGGCAACGCAACGGTCAAAATCCGGCAGGATGCGCATGGAGGTCGAGGTGCTGAAGCGCCTGACAGCCGAGGGCGCGCCGGTGCCGCGATATTTGGTGGGCGGCGCGGGCATTTTTTTTCAGGAAGATATGGGCGCACGGCGGCTGTCGGGTGAAATGTTGCACACAAGTGGTGATGCCCAAATCGACGTGGCGTCGCGCGCAGTGGCGTCATTGGTAGAAATACGGGCGGCGGGCAAGCGTGCCAGGCTCGCCGATATCGTGCCGGCACTGGGCGACAAAAAGGAATGGGTGGCCGGTTTTGTCGCCTCGCCAACAACGGTTGCGCAGGATTTTGGCTTTCTGTCGCCGGAACTGGCAATGGACAAGGTAGTTGATCGGCTTAACGTCGTGGCAGACACGTTTATCAAATGGGACGCGCGACCCGGTAACGCGTCGATTGGCAAGGACACTAAGGTTTATTGGTTCGACTGGGAGCACTGCGGCAAACGCCACGGTGTCGAGGATCTGGCCTGGCTGGCGGGGGACGAGTTTTGGCCCGTTGGCGCAAAAGACATGGCGGCGCTGTTTCACCGGCATCTGCCCGTAGAGACACGGGATGAGGAAATCGCTTATTTGGGTGTCTATCTGACGTTTCATACCGTGCAGCGCCTGCGGTTGATATTGCGGCGTCACGCCAAAAAAGGCTGGATCGATCCGCTCAAAGCGATGAAGTATGACCGGATCGGCGTGGATCGCGATCTGGCATTGCGTCTGTGCGGTCATGGACGGGATTGGGCTGAGCGGGACGCGCTGACGCGCCCGATGAAAGCGTGGTTTGACGCCTGCGCCGATAAGGTGGAGACCCTGGCTTAAGCGTTTTAAGCGGCAATTACGACATTTCGCCTATTGCCCGGAACGTCGCTAATCACCTGACGCGCAGAGTGAATCTGGCGTAACGCGAAACGCCTTGGGCCTCCCGCCAAAAGACTGACCTGCGGTCAGTTTTCGTTGAGGTTATGCTCTAAATCCCCAGTGGGGATTTGAGCCTGCGCTGCGCGCGCGAGTATTTGGACAAAGATGAAACACATCATGAGCGGCCTACCGGTGAGACCAGTCGTCAGGGTCTCGGGCATTCCCCGGCGAAAGACCGATGATATCGCCACTGGTGGAACAGCCAAGCCCCAGCACCGTGCGGTTGGCGTAGTTGAAATAGGCGGTAACCTGATTGATCTCCAGAATTTCGCCGTCGGACCATCCGGCACGCTGTAACACGTCGACATCGGATTTTTTCATATCACCGGCCCTCAGCGTCAGGGTTCGGGCATAGTTCAGGGCGGCTATTTCGCGCGCTTGCAATACTGATTTTCCTCTAAGGTCGTTGTCGAGCATGTCCCGCAGCGACGCCGCGCGCGCGTCGTCCGCCAGCAGGCGCGTGAGTCCGGCGAAATGGTGATCAACGCAGTAGGTGCAGTTGTTCAGCAGGCTGACCCAGACACCGATCGTTTCCAAAAACCATTTCGGCACAGTGTTGGCACTGTGGTGCAGCACGTTTTTGTAGATCGCCATATGCCCGTCCATCGTGTGGGGGCGCAACGAGTGGGCCATCATGATGTTATCGACGTTGTTGTCCGGACCTTTGATGCGGTCATAGAGCGTTTTCAGCCGACCGGTCGCGTCACTGTAGGCAATGGTTTTGATCCAGCTCATGGTAGGGTCCTTTGATTTGGCGATTGTATGCTTGACAAACCTACCGCTTAGATCTGATTACAACTCGAATTTCTCCACAACTAGAACAACTGTCTTTTCCACGCTCAAAATCAGAAGTTGTTCCTAAAGCACCTGTGATTTGTGCTGAATGAGCATGTGACTTGAAACTCATAGCATCACATATGCATCGGTCGCATACCGCTTCGCCGCGCATTTGCGTGACTAGATCATTTAGCTTTTGTGCTACTAACGTCATCTGCTGATTCCTTTGGCGTCTTTGCTGTCGCCAACTTCTTCACAGTAGCGTCAAAGCGTTCTTCATCTTCATCGCAACCAAGGTTTTTGGCGGCCTCTTTGAATTTGTCGAACTGTGTTTTGTTCTCTTTCAAGGTATTTTCCACGTTTTTATTTCCGGTTTCTTCTTACCCATGCAGCTTTTTCAAATAAACCACGCGCCACCTGTTGACATTTTACCAAACGTCTGAAATAAAGAACCCACGTTGCGGAAACAACGTGGGTCCATCTATCTAGTGACCCGCCAAGGTTCATATATGCGGCCTCTTTGAGGCTAACGGAGTCGAGATGTTTTTAGAAGAAGAAATAGCTTTTGTCAAGAGCCAAATTGACCACCACACGCGATCAGTGAGCTTTTTCAAG
>CAZPQL010000065.1:0-15561 GCA_964588725.1 uncultured Rhodobacterales bacterium | reverse complement strand
GCGGGCCGGCGTCGCGCACGGGGCGCACATCAACCTGGCTACCCGGCAAAAACGCCACCGCACCGCCCAGATCGACGGTGAACCCGCCCTTGACGCGGCCAAATATTGCGCCCTCGACGCGTTCTTCTTTTTCGGCGGCTTTTTCCAGACGGTCCCATGCCTCTTCGCGGCGTGCCTTGTCGCGCGAAACCACGGCCTCGCCCTTGGCGTTCTCAACGCGTTCGAGAAAAACTTCGACTTCGTCGCCGACGTTAAGTTCGGCATCCTGACCGGGGTCTGCGAATTCTTTAATGTCGACGCGGCCTTCCATTTTGTAGCCGATGTCGATGATGGCTTGTCCGGCCTCAATGGCCAGGACCGTGCCTTTGACGACTGATCCCTCGTCGGGGGTTTCAAGTTCAAGACTCTCGTTTAGAAGGGCTTCGAATTCTTCCATCGTTGCAGATGTAGACATATTAATGTAGTTCCTTTTCAGTGCTTTAGCGGGCCGGGCGGTTGGATCCACCGGTCTTTGGGTTGCGGGTTGAACGGCAGTAATCTTGAAAAGACAAAGGGCCGGAGATTAGTCCAGGCCCTGCATGATTTTTCTTATATTGGTTACCGCCGAAGTAACAGCGGCGTCTATAGACAGTTTTGTGGTGTCAAGCAAGAGCACATCTTGCGCTGCCTTCATGGGTGCTATGCCACGCGAAGCGTCGCGCCGGTCACGGGTTTTGACGTCTTGCAGCACCTGTTCAAGAGCGATTTGCGTCCCTCCTTCTACCAGTTCCAGATGCCGCCGTCTGGCGCGTTCAGCAACATCGGCGGTCACGAACAGTTTCGCCTCGGCATCCGGACATATCACCGTGCCGATATCGCGCCCATCGAGCACAGCACCGCCGTCCTGGCGGGCGAATACGCGTTGGTAATTCAACAGCGACTCCCGCACCAAAGGCAGGACCGCCACCTTAGAGGCCGCGTCTGCGGCTGTTGCGCCACGCAAATCCGGACGCGCCAGAACGGCAACGGACAGATTGCGCGCTGCGGCAACGGCGTCGATTTCATTGATCTCTCCGCCGCTCTGCGCCAACATCCCCACGGCGCGGTACAATAACCCCGTATCCAGATAGGCAAAACCAAACTCTGCCGCCACAGCGCGGGCGATAGTGCCTTTTCCGGCTGCAGCAGGCCCGTCGATAGCGACCGTAAACTTCACAGTCCCTTGCGCCGTGCCAAAATATCGGCGACCAGCCCGAAAAGAATGAAAAATACCGCCATAAAAAAGAACACGAACTTGGCTTGCGTGAACTGCGCCGCCATTTTTACGCTCGCCGTCGTCAAACCGTCCGCGCCGGTGGCAAACAAAGCCGCCACTGCATTATTTTCGAAAACATCAAACAGCCCGTAGGCCAAAGGTATCGCTGTTACGGCCAGTCTGACCAATAGTTTGACCCGACGAAACAGCTGCCAAAGCCCCGCCGCCATGGCCAGCGTGATAAAGCTGAGGAATGTCATATCAAGCGGATACCAGACGTTAAGGTACGAACCGACATTGCCGGCGTCAAAATGGCCCAGCAATTCCTTTGCGCCCGCCAGATCATAACCACCCATACGCAGGTCGAGCGGCGTCAAGCCGCCTGCACGAACCGACAACCGGGGTCCGGCCCAAAATACCAGCGCCGCGTAAAGCCCGATGGTGATCCCGACCCACAGCCAATAAAGCTTCCAGTAAAGCGTAAGTCCGCTAATTTTCATGGCGTTCAATCCTTGCTCCCAGTTCACCCATAAGGCTTTCAAAAGTCGGAAAACTTGTCGCCACCGGTGCGCCGTCGTCGATGCTCACCGGCTTTTGTGCCGCCAGACCAAGGACCAGAAACGACATGGCGATCCGGTGGTCGAGATGCGTTTGGCAGGTGCCGCCGCCGGGCACGCCGCCTGCGCCCATGCCGTGAATAGTCAGGCTGCTTTCGCCTTCTTCCACACGCACGCCGCAGGCCACAAGCCCCCGGGCCATGGCATCGATGCGGTCGCTTTCCTTGACGCGCAATTCACCGATGCCGTGCATGGTGGTGACACCTTCGGCAAAAGCGGCGACAACCGCCAGAACCGGGTATTCGTCGATCATCGAGGCGGCGCGCGCGGGTAGCACGTCGATCCCTTTGATATCTGAGAACCTGGCGCGCAGATCAGCCACCGGTTCACCGCCCTCCTGGCGCAGGTTTTCAAATGTCAGATCGGCACCCATGTCTTTTAGTGTTTCGAACAGCCCCGCGCGCGTCGGGTTCAGTCCGATGTTGGGCACCAGCACGTCGGACCCTTCGACAATCAGCGCCGCGCAGACCGGAAACGCCGCCGAACTGGGGTCGCGTGGCACATCGATGTTTTGGGTGATCAGCTCGGGTTGGCCCTGCAAGGTGACAACCCGTCCGCGCGGCGTGATTTCCGTTTCAATGCGCGCGCCAAACCCGCGCAACATACGTTCGGTGTGATCGCGCGTGGCCTCGCCTTCGATCAGCACGGTTTCTCCCGGTGCGTTCAGCCCGGCCAACAAAACAGCGGATTTGACCTGAGCCGACGGCACGGGGGAAACGTAACGCACCGGTAGCGGGTCAGACGCACCCACAATCGTCAGGGGCAACCGCCCCTGTGCACGGCCAACCACGCGCGCGCCAAACAATTCCAGTGGCGCTGTGATCCGGCCCATGGGGCGCGACCGCAACGAGGCATCGCCGGTAAAGGTGGCAGTGATCGGTGACGTCGCCATCGCCCCCATGATCAGCCGTACACCCGTGCCAGCATTGCCGCAATCGATCACGGTATCAGGTTCCTGAAAGCCACCGACACCCACGCCGTGCACGGTCCACGCGCCGTCGCCGGTGCGTTCAACCTGGGCACCGAAATGCGCCATGGCCGTGGCCGTATCCAGAATATCCTGCCCTTCGAGCAATCCCGTAATCGTCGTTTCGCCAACGCAAAGCGCGCCCAATATCAGCGACCGGTGCGAAATCGATTTATCACCCGGTACCTGCGCTACGCCGTTCAGCGGACCCGCCCTGTGCGCGGTCATCGGGATGGGGGCGTCATGGCCTGACATCTTGTGCTTTCCTGTTTTGTCGTGGCACGCTGATAGCAAGTGGCCCGATTGACGTCCATCGCCTGCTTTCATTGTTCCGGAAATACTCGGATGACAGAGCAAGAGTATTTCAGGAACGCCTGAACGTCAGATAACGCGGTACACGGTTTTCGCGCAGTGCTTTGATTTCATAGCGGGTGGGTGACCAGTCGTCCCACGGCGTGCGCCAGTCGTCCGCCGATTGCGCCAGCCATTCAAAATCCGGGTGTCGACCCAGCTGATAAAGCGTCTGGCGTACATAGCCGTCGATATCACTCGCCACGCGCAGGTGCGCGCCGGGGGCCAGAACCCGCGCCAGCGGATCCAGAAACTCGGGGTTCACGAACCGCCGCCGATGATGGCGTGCCTTGGGCCAGGGGTCAGGATATAAAAGGAAAGCGCGGTGAATAGACGCGTCGGGCAAAACATCAAACAGGTCGCGCACGTCGCCCGGGTGAAGTGCAATATTACGCACGCCCGCGTCGCGGATTTTTCCCAGCAACATGGCAACACCGTTGATATAAGGTTCGCACCCAATCAGGCCCACATCGCGATTCCGCACCGCCTGATGCACCATATGCTCACCGCCGCCAAACCCGATTTCAAGCCAGATTTCCCGGGGCCGGTCAAAACCCGTAGCAGGATTGATCTTGGCGCGCGCGGGATTTTCGGCCCAACCGACATGCAGCAGCGACAGGTCCTGAAGATCTTCTTTCAGATAGGCTTGCTGGCTTTGTCGCAGCGATTTGCCGTGGCGGCGACCATAAAAGTTGCGCCAAGGCGCAGCCAAATGCGGAGTTCGTTCGGTCATTGTCCTATATCCGATGGTCCTGAACAGCCACAGCTGCGGGCCGATACTAGCAGTTTTGCAGAATTTGGCACAACGCGGAGGGCCACACGGATTTGTCCTCCCGTGCGCCCGGCGTAAGCACACCCGCCTGTTCCAACTCGCGACGCCGAGGATACCACATGGCACCACGCTGCCGCTTGGTGAGAATTGCGAATTCCGCTGAAACACCGCGTTCTATCATGAAGGTCAGCTCGCGATACACTTCGTCCTGTGTGTCGCGATAGATCCACGAACCCATATCGAAAGCGGTATCCCAGCCCTCGCTGTCACGATTGTTATTGTAATAGTTTTCGACAGAATCGGACGACCAACTCCGCGCGTGAAAGCCGATTTTCCCACCCCGCAACATTTCCCGCCGGTTGCCGGCCAGAAACACGATGACGCAGGACGAGCTGCATTCGCCGTTAACTTCGGTATCCAGATCGAAATCGATGACGATGCGGGCCATTTCCTCGCCTGCCCAGATACTTCCGCCGCCGCTGCTAAGAGACAGCTTGGTAATGTGGCGGTTGTCCTGCAAAAGCGCCAGTAACACGTCTACATCATCTACCTCGATCTCGCTTTCGACGCCGTTGATTTCAATATAGCTGTCATAGGAAATCGTACCGCCGTTGACCGTGAATTTTTGTTCCGCCGCATTGTCTTGTGCATTTTGCGCGGCCACCGCACCGGCGGATAAAATAAATGCGCCCAGAATAGCTAGAATGTGTCGCATCGTCCTACACCTAAAAAGCTGACGTCAACGCGTCCACAAGATCGGTTTTTTCCCACGAGAACCCGCCGTCCGCCTCGGGGGCGCGTCCGAAATGTCCATAAGCTGCGGTGCGTTGAAAAATCGGGGCGTTCATGCCCAGATGCTCACGAATTCCGCGCGGCGTCAAATCCATGGCCTGCGCGACAACGCGTTCGATTTCAGTATCGGGCACGTTGCCGGTGCCGTGTGTGTCCACATAGATCGACAACGGTTTGGCCACGCCGATCGCATAGGCCAATTGCAGCGTACAGCGGTACGCCAGCCCCGCAGCCACGACGTTCTTGGCCAGATAGCGTGCCGCATAAGCCGCCGAGCGGTCGACCTTGGTCGGGTCTTTGCCGGAAAATGCACCGCCGCCGTGCGGGGCGGCACCACCGTAGGTGTCGACGATAATTTTGCGCCCTGTCAGTCCGGCGTCGCCGTCGGGTCCGCCGATAACAAATTTGCCGGTCGGGTTGACGTGCCATTCGGTGTTGGGCGTGATCCACTCCCCGGGCATGATTTCCCGGATATAGGGCTCGACCACCACGCGCACGTCGTCAGATGTCATGGACTCGTCCAGATGCTGGGTGGACAGAACAATTGACGTCGCTTCGACAGGTTTGCCATCGGCATAGCGCAGGGTCAGTTGCGATTTCGCGTCGGGGCCAAGCGTCGGCTCGGTGCCATTCTTGCGCACCTCGGCCAGCCGTTTCAGGATCGCGTGGCTGTAGTGGATCGGTGCCGGCATCAATTCAGGCGTTTCACGCACTGCATAACCGAACATAATCCCCTGATCGCCCGCGCCTTCGTCTTTATTGTTGGCGGCGTCAACGCCTTGGGCGATATCGACGGATTGCTCGTGCAAATGGTTGTGCACCTGCATGGTTTGCCAGTGAAATCCGTCCTGCTTGTACCCGATGTCGCGCACGCAATCGCGCACGATTTGTTCTACACCATCGATCACGTTCTGAGGGCCGCGGATTTCGCCGCCAACGATGACGCGCTGGGTAGTGGCAAAAGTTTCACACGCCACCCGCGAAAATGGATCGGCACGCATAAACGCGTCCAGAATGCTGTCGGACACGCGGTCGCAGACTTTATCGGGGTGACCCTCGGATACGGATTCCGAGGTGAACAGATAGTTTTGACGGGACATGCAATGCTCCAATTAGGTGTATCCGCCACGTCAGGAAGCCGTTGTGGCGGTCGATCCAATCGGGGTTAGTCTTCCGCTTGATGCACGTCAATCCTTAAATGAGGGTGCGCCGGATCAGCAGCCCGCTAAGTGACGCCAAAAGCATGAATAGCGTACTCAGATCGCCCGTGCGGCTGTACAAAGTGGGGCGCAGCGCACCCGGTAACGGCACGTCGAGCTTACCCGCAACGCCCAGCGGCAGTTGTGCGATAACACGCCCCAGCGGATCGAAAACCGCAGAAATGCCGGTATTTGCCACCCGCACCATCGGCAGGCCCTGCTCGATCGCGCGCGCGCGCGCCTGATCGAGATGCTGGAACGGTCCGGCAAAATGTCCAAACCACGCGTCGTTGGTAATTTGCAGCAACCAGTCGGGACGGGTCGGCGTCGCGGCGACCTCATTGGGGAAAATCGCCTCGTAACAAATCAGCGGCTGCACGTGTCCGGCGCGGCCCATATCAATAAGCGCGGGACCCGATCCGGCGCTGAATCCGCCACCCTGCTGAGCGGCCAGCCCGTTGACTCCCAATTTTGCCAGCAGCTTTCCACCCGGAATATATTCGCCAAACGGCACCAGATGATGCTTGTCGTATACTGCGGTCGTCCGACCCAGCCCATCCAGAACCGCCAGCGAATTGAACACCTTACGGCCTTCAAATCGGCGTATACCAAGGATCAGTCGCCCATTGGTTCCTGCGACGGCTCCTATTTGGCGCTGCACGTCCGGCTGGCTGTCCAACCAGATGGGCACGGCGGTTTCTGGCCATATTATCAGATCAGGCTTAGTCGCCGCGGGTTCTGAACTGAGTCGAAGCTGCCGCGCCAGAAAGACGGGCAATTTTTCGGGCAGCCATTTTTCGCGCTGCGGGGCGTTGGGCTGCACAAGGCGCAGATTGACCGCCGCGATGCGCTCGACAGGGTCGCGGTTCAGACGCGCCTGCCCCCACAGGCCCGCACTGACCGCCGCCAGTGCAATAAACCCGATACCAAGACTCATGTGCCTGCGCGCCAGAATGACCGGCGCGGCCGCCAGCAGCAGTGTCAGCACCGACAGGCCCTGCGGACCCACCAGCGACACCAACTGCATCTGAGGCGTGTCGATCCATATCATCGCCAGCCCGCCCCATGGAAAACCCGTTAACGCGTAAGCCCGCAAAAATTCAGTCAATCCAAAAGTTGCCACCAACGCGGCGGCCCGCGACGCGCGGCCCCATCCGAGCCTGTGGGCAAGGCCAAAGGCCAGACTCCAAAACAATGCCAGACCGAACGCCAAAAAAACCAGCGCGAAAGGCGCCATCCAGCCGTGACGGGCGGGTTCAACCAGAAACGGCGAAACGATCCAGTGCATCGATACGCCAAAATATCCGGCACCGCTGAACCAGCCCAGCAAAATTGCCTGTCGCGTCGACGTCGCCGTGGCCAACGCGCCAACCAGCAAAACCAGCGCACCAAAGGCAAGCCACGGCCAGTTGAAAGGGCTTTGGCCGGTGGCAACCAGCGCGCCCAGTGCTGTAATTGTCAAATAAATTGTAAGACGCGCGTTCAAATCCGTTACCAAACTACCGCGCAGCACGCCGCTCTAACTGCCCGCGGCCTGCGGCAGACAGACCTTCATGCGCTTGATACGCCGCGAATCCGCGTCAACGATTTCAAATTCGATACCGGTGGGGTGCTTGATGACCTCGCCGCGCACCGGCACCCGCCCGGTCAGCAGGAATACCAATCCGCCCAAGGTTTCAATCTCGTCGTCGGTCGCACGATCCAGCAACGCGACACCGATTTCGTGTTCAAATTCGTCAAGCGGCGCTTTGGATTGACAAATATAGACTCCGGTGGACTCTTTGCTCCAAAGTTCGTCCTCTTCGCTGTCGTGTTCGTCTTCGATCTCGCCCACCACCTGTTCGATCATGTCTTCGATCGTCACCAGACCGTCGACGCCGCCGTATTCGTCGATCACCAGCGCCAAATGGCTGCGTTCGCTTTGCATTTTTTGCATCAGAATCTGCGCCGGCATCGACGGTGGCGCAAACAGCAGCGGTCGCAGCAAGTTTTCGATATCAAGATTTCCGCTCTTGCCGTTAAATCCGTGTTTAAGCGCCAGATCCTTGAGATGGATAAACCCAAGCGGACTGTCGAGCGTTTCGTCGAACACCGGCAATCGGGTCAAGCCGCTACTGCGGTACACTTCAACCAGGTCAGCCAGTTCTATATCCTTGGGAACCGCGATGATTTCGGCTTTGGGCACGGCAACATCTTCCACGTTCAGGTGACGCAGGCTGATCAATCCACTTTCGGTGCTGATGCTGTGTCCATTGGTGCCACCGCGCGGCGCGGCGCCTTCGGCACCATTGGTACCGGGTTTCGTGCGTTCAAAAAGTCTGGAAAAAAACCCGGATTCCCCGGTATCCTGAATGATCCGCGCGCCCTGCGCTGCTCCAGACGGCGGTTCGCTTGTGTCGCCCATGACTCCTGTCCAATTATTCGCCCCTAAAAGCGGGGATACGCTAATATGGGTCCTCGATACCGGCATTTGCAAGTATTTCGACTTCTTTTGCCTCCATAATGGCGGCATCTTCGTCGGATTCGTGATCATAACCCAACAGATGCAACGTCGCATGCACCAATAAGTGCGTCACGTGGTCGCCAAACGCTTTGTTCTGATCGGCGGCCTCGGCGGCACAGGTATCGTAGGCAATCGCGATATCACCAAGCGCGCGGCGCGTTTCAATCGGACGATCTGGCCATATAGGTAGGTGGCCTTTGGCGTGCGGCGCCAATTCATAGGCGGGCCAAGACAGCACGTTGGTCGGCGTGGGCTTATCGCGAAACGCGCCGTTAAGCTGCGAAATTCTGACGTCGTCGCAACCAAGAAGCGCTATTTCAAAATTTGACGCGTCCAGATCGAGACCCGCCAGCGCGCCCGCGCACGCGTGCTGTGCCAATTCCGCCAGCCCGATTGGGGTCCAGCGGTTGTCTTCTATCACGACATCGACCACGCCTCCGCTTTCAGTCATCGGGTTTTGCGTTTTTGTCGTAGGCGTCAATGATTTTTGCGACCATGGGATGTCGCACCACATCGCTGGCAGTGAAATAGGAAAATCCAATGCCCGGGATACCGGTGAGCAGGCGCTCGGCTTCGATCAAGCCGGAAACCGCGCCACGCGGTAGATCGATTTGCGTTGTATCGCCGGTAATGGCCATGCACGAGCCACGCCCCAAACGGGTCAGAAACATTTTCATCTGCATCGAGGTGGTGTTCTGTGCCTCGTCCAGCACCACAAAAGCGTTGGACAGCGTACGTCCGCGCATAAAGGCCAGCGGAGCAATTTCGATCAGCCTGTCGTCCAACAGTTTCGCCAGTTGTTTGCCCGGCAGAAAATCGGACAAGGCATCGTAAAGCGGCTGCATGTAAGGGTCTACTTTGTCCTTCATGTCACCGGGCAGGAACCCCAGACGCTCGCCTGCTTCGACGGCGGGGCGCGCGAGAATGATCCGATCCACATCGCCGGCAATAAACTTGGATACGGCCACCGCCACGGCCAAATAGGTTTTGCCCGTGCCCGCCGGGCCGATACCGAAAATCAACTCCTTGCCGGTCAAATCCTGCACATAGCTGTGCTGCGCTGCGGTGCGCGGCTCGACAAGTTTTTTTCGGGTTTTTATTTCCATTGCCTGTTCCACCGGGGTGTCCTTGGATCTGGTGGATTTCACCGCCACCGCCGCACCGTTGAAAGGCAGACGCATAGCTGCATCGATATCACCGGACTCAACCGGTTTACCGGATTCCAACCGATGATAAAGCTTGGACAACGTTTTGGCTGTGCGGTCAACGGCATCCGCATCTCCTGACACATCCAGCACATTGCCCCGACGCAGAATTTGCACGTCCTGCGCGGTCTCGATCTGGGCGAGATTGCGGTCAAACGCACCGCACAAATCAATCAGCAGTCGGTTATTGGGAAATTCCAGACGCGCATCGGCGTTGTTCTCGACGGGCGGTGGGGTAAAAGCCTGTGTCGCCAAAGAGGGCTCCGTCAGTTTCGTGGGTTTTGGCAATGCTGCCCAATGTGGCGCATACACGCAAGGCAAAGCACAAAAAAGTCATCACATTTTACGCCAACAGGCCGCGCTTTGTTGAAAACGCGGCCCATCACAGATTTTTAACTGAATCAAATTGGGTCAAAGATAAAGTTCTTGAACTTCCCGACCGTTGTACCCGGTTTCGCGATCCCTGAACAAACCGGTTTGCCGTACCGGTCAAGCCGCGCCGAAAGGTATCCCTCTGCACCGTCGTCAATAATCCAGTGGTCGCACCCCGTCGGGTCGATCCAGATACCGGCACGCAGCTGGCTGGTGTCTTTGCTGTCGATGAATCGGTCAACGCTTTTGTCGACCTTATCGCAGGCCGTCAGAAATACTGCGGCAGCGAGAATGGTTAGTCCATGTATCGGTTTCATGTTCGGACCCCTATTTAATACAAATGATTTCGACGCGGCGGTTGCGCTGTTTTCCCGCCGCCGTTCGGTTGGTGGCGATGGGCTGGCGTTCGCCGAACCCTCTGATCGACGAGATATGCGCGCCGGTGCTGCGGGCGATTTCCGCCACCGCGTTGGCGCGGCGGTGGGACAGTCCGATATTATATTCGTCCGACGCATCGCTGTCCGTGTGCCCGTAAATTGAATAAGCCGACGCTCCGGCGTTACGAAAGAATTCGGCCAGGCGCTTGCGGTTGGCGGCGTTGATGAAATGTTTGTCTGTCGCAAACAGCTGATCGGAACTGGCCACCAGACACGCGTTGACGCGGCGGCAAACCGGGATGCCGTCGGGGGTTACATGCGGGGTCATGAAACCCTCCCAGCCGTCGTCCATGACCCAATGTTCGCAGCCGTCGGGATCGACCCAGATGCCCGGGATATACCGCTCGGAATGAGAGCCCTTGTGGCCCGCCTGCGCAGGCGCGGCAGCAAACTGCAAACCGATCGCCAATGCCACCCCAAGACGGGCGGCGTTTTTCAATATCTGAAACACTGTTTTAGTCCTTTGCCTATACCACACACGGGCGCGTCGGTTACCCCGACACTTCTGCCTCCGCCCAGTCTTATTATTAACAAAACCTTAGCAAATCTGGCCATTTTGTGAAGCGATTTTTGGGCTTATTGGTCCGGGAGGGCGAAACAATCGCGTGTTGGGCAAAGCATTGTGCGCTGAAACTGTGATTTCATTGGATATTATTGCGACTGACACATTTTTGCCACTTTGGATACAGGCGCTAATTGAGCCGACCCGTCAGGGAATTTGACATGGACTTGGTGATTCTCACGGATAGGATTTCACCAATTCTAGACGCATCGCACGCCAAATGCACTGCATGTAGGTGTTCGGACTTGCCGATCAGCTGACCGTTTTCGCGACCGGTTTTTTCCGCCAGCACCAGCACGTCGCGCCCGACCATGCTGTTCTGCACCATCGTCTGTTGCGCATTGAGCAGTGTCTGCAAGCGCGCCAGCCGGTCGGTTTTTTCGTCCTCTGGAACCTGTTTTCGCTCGGCCGCCGGGGTGCCCGGGCGGGGGGAATATTTGAAGCTGTAGGCCTGCCCGAACGTCACCGCACTGACCAGGTCCATCGTCGCCTCAAAATCGCTTTCAGACTCGCCCGGAAAGCCGACAATGAAATCGCCGGACAGCAAAATATCGGGGCGCGCATCGCGGATGCGGTCGATCAGTTTCAGGTAGCTTTCGGCGGTGTGCTTACGGTTCATGGCCTTCAGTATTTTGTCAGACCCCGATTGCACCGGCAGATGCAAATACGGCATCAGTTTTTTACAGTCTCCATGCGCGGCAATCAGATCATCGGACATGTCGTTGGGGTGCGACGTGGTGTAACGGATGCGCGCCAGACCGTCGATTTTATCCAGTGCAAAAATCAGTTGCGCCAGCGTGTTTTCGCCACCCACGCCTGCGCCATGGTACGCGTTGACGTTTTGCCCCAGCAGCGTGATTTCGCGCACACCGCGCGTCACCAGATCGCGCGCCTCGGCCAGAATTTTGTCCACCGGACGGCTGACCTCGCCACCACGGGTGTAGGGCACCACACAAAAAGCACAAAATTTGTCACATCCTTCCTGCACGCTGAGAAACGCGCTGGGCGCACGGCGCATTTTGGTGACCGGTGGCAAATGGTCGAACTTGTCCTCGGGCGGAAATTCTGTGTCGACGACTTTCTCGCCCCGCGCGGCGGCTTCTGACAGCGTCGCCAACCTGTGGTACGCCTGCGGGCCGACCACAATATCGACCATGGGCTGGCGGCGCATGATTTCATCGCCTTCGGCTTGTGCCACACAACCGGCCACGGCAAATTTCAGATCGGGATTGGCGATTTTCAGTTTTTTCAACCGGCCCAGTTCAGAGTACACCTTTTCTGCGGCTTTTTCGCGGATATGACAGGTGTTCATAAGGATCATGTCGGCGTCCTGCACCGTGTCGGTGGTTTCGTAGCCGTCGGCACCCATGACCGCCGCCATACGCTCGCTGTCGTAGACGTTCATCTGGCAGCCGTAGGTTTTGACAAACAGCTTTTTGCGATCAGGCATCTGGTTTACCCTGTGGAAGTCTGGACGTGCTATTCAATGCGCTGCTCTACACGCGACGGCGAGCGACCGCAATCTTGCAATATCTGTGCTTTTCCCTAAACCGGTAAGCAAAAAGGCTGGGCAGATGATTTTTAACGGTATCGCTGATTTCAAATCGCGCGGCATCGCCGCGTTACACCCCGGTGCCGTGGCGATTTTGCTGATGGAAGATTTTGTCGAAACCGCATCGACGTTGGAACATTTCTTAGCAATCGGATTTCGCAATATTCTGGTGGTCGGTCCTGATACGCTGGACATTAACGACAGTTTGTCGTCGCAGGTTCTGTGCATCCAGACCGCAACCAACGCGCCCGACTTTATGGTGGACACGGTGAACAGCCTTGTCGGCGGGTTGTCGGGGCGGTGGATCTATTACGGTTTCAACGCCGAGTACTTGTTTTTCCCTTTTTGCGAAAGCCGTGGAATCGACGAATTTCTGGCGTTTATGACCGAAGAACGCCGCGAGTCGGTTCTAAGCTATGTGATTGATCTTTATGCCGAAGATCTGGCCGACCACCGCGATGGTGTATCGCTGGAAACCGCTTGCCTGGATAGCGCCGGTTATTTTGCGCAAAACCGTTACCAGGACGGCGTGGCGCTTGATCGGCAGATGGATATCTACGGCGGTTTGCGTTGGCGATTTGAGGAACACGTCCCGTTTGAAAAGCGCCGCATAGACCGCATTGCGCTGTTCAGGGCGCGTGCGGGGCTGCAATTACTGAGCAATCACACGCTGAACGACGCAGAAATGAATACGGTGTCGTGCCCGTGGCACCATAACGCCACGGCAGCGCTGTGTTCATTTCGTGCGGCAAAAGCGCTTAGAACAAACCCCGGCTCGTCCGAGGCGATCACCGATTTCCATTGGTTCAAATCACAGAAATTCCAATGGAATTCACAGCAATTATTGGAGCTTGGTATTATTGAGCCCGGACAGTGGTTTTAGGCCGCAACGCGCAGGTGGCGCGACGCAACGATCTTTGGCGATAGTAATCGGCCACGCCATTGCGTTCATCTTTGTTCAGGCGATCCCAGTCGTCCCAAACCAGATCAAACCCAAGCGTATCTGCAAACACTTGCATCGCGCCGCGCGATGGCACGCCTTTGGCCACAATCTGCTGTCCGCTGAAGTGTGCTGTTGCGTTAAGCGGGTTGTCGGTACGCTCGCGCACGATGCGCACCATCGCGGCGTCATTGAAAATAAATTCGCTGTCTATGATGATCAGTTTCGGATCTAGCTGGCGCAGCAACACAAACAGGCGGTGGTGATCCATAACGTGGTACAGGATACCAAATACGCCGATCACGTCAAAAGTCGCGCCGCGGGCGGTCAATTCTTGCAGTTCCTCGAACAGGTCGTTGCAGTGGAGGTCGACACGCGACCGCAAGCAAGGGTCCGGATAATCGTCAAATTGGGCGATCAGGCCGGCGCGGGCTTCGACGCCGTAGACCGAAGCGGCTCCGGCCCCGGCAAAGGCATAGGCCCAGCGCCCGTCGTGCGAGGCCAGATCGAGCACCCGCGCGCCCGCGATGTCGTCCTTATAAGGGGCAATCAGGAATCGGTGCCGTTTGTTCAGCCGCTCGGACGTCTTGGACAGACCCGCGCCTTCGTAATGCGCTAATCGCGCCGTGAAATCAAAAAAGCCCACAGGATTCAGGAGCTAATTTTGGATGTTTTGCGTAAACGGATGACAACGTCGATTTTAGTCAATTCATGTCCCGCAGGCACATCGGGCAGGCTGGCGAAACGCAGCATATCCTTGGGCGCGTCGGTGAGTTCGCCGCTTTCTTCCCAGTAGAAATGCGGATGGTCGTCAACGCGTGTGTCGAAATAGGACTTGTTCCCACCCATGGGAATTTCATTCATCAGGCCAACCGCGCAAAACGTGCGCAGCGTGTTGTAGACCGTGGCCAGTGAAACAGCGTCCGGCCCGGCCAGACAGGCGCGGTGCAGGTTTTCCGCCGTTACATGGCGGTCGTTGCCGTCACCCACCAGCAATGTGGCCAATGCCAGCCTTTGCCGCGTCGGGCGCAATCTTGCGCCGTGCAGCCAGTCGGATCCGCGTTGTTCCCAGGTCAAGTCCATTCTCCTGCCATATCACACGGTCTTTGTTATGCACAATAGATTTAGATTTCCTTGCAAGGGCTTTGGCATCTCCGGTTTCTATTGCTCTTGATTGCGCGGGGATGATAGGACGGGCGGAATAAATTCGGAATACGCTTGGGGAACGCACAAACATGTCAAAATATCCGACTTCGTTTGATTTTGAAGGTTTGATGCAATGCGCGCGGGGCGAATTATTTGGCCCCGGAAACGCGCTGCTTCCGGCGCCACCCATGTTGATGATGGATCGCGTCACCGAAATTTCAGCGGACGGCGGGGAATTTGGCAAGGGTCACGTCGTGGCCGAATACGATATCACGCCTGACCGGTGGTTTTTTGAGTGTCATTTCATTGATGACCCGGTCATGCCGGGGTGTCTGGGCGTGGACGCGCTCTGGCAGTTGACGGGATTCAACCTTGGCTGGCGCGAAATGGAGGGCAAGGGCCGCGCACTGGGTGTCGGTGAGGTCAAATTCACCGGCATGGTCACACCTGCCACAAAACTGGTGCGCTATGAGGTTGATTTCACCCGCGTGATCGACCGGCGTTTGAAACTGGGCATTGCCAACGGTAAAATGTTTGCCGACGGTGAACAGGTTTATACAACAACCGACATGCGGGTAGGATTGTTCAAAGAGTAATTCCGGGCTTTCCGGTACTGCCTAGGGGGGCATTAATGCGTCGAGTCGTCATCACCGGTATCGGTATTGTTTCATCCATCGGCAACAACGTGGATGAGGTGGCATCTTCGTTGAAAAACGGAAAATCGGGAATTTCGTTTTCGCAAAGCTGTGCGGATCACGGATTTCGCAGCCAAATCCACGGTATGCCCGACATCGACGTTGCAGAGCATATCGACAAACGGCAGTTGCGGTTCATGGGTCCGGGTGCGGCCTATAATTTTCTGGCGATGCAGCAGGCGATCGTCGACAGCGGGCTGGAGGATGGCGACGTGTC
>CAZPQL010000064.1:0-16113 GCA_964588725.1 uncultured Rhodobacterales bacterium | reverse complement strand
CCGGATACCAGTTTTGCACCGTGGAATACTTGATCTCAGCATCCTCAAGGATCACAAGTTCGACAACAGCGGCGTGCAGCTGGTTGGTATCCCGCTGGGGCGCGGTACAACCTTCCAGATAGCTGACATAAGCGCCCTCGTCCGCAATAATCAACGTGCGCTCGAACTGGCCGGTGTTTTCGGCGTTGATGCGGAAATAGGTCGACAATTCCATCGGGCATTTGGTGCCCTCGGGAATGTAGACGAACGATCCGTCTGAAAACACAGCCGAATTCAGCGTGGCGTAAAAATTATCGGACTGCGGCACAACCGACCCCAGATATTTTTTGACCAGTTCAGGATGGTCCTTGATGGCCTCGGAAATCGAGCAGAATATCACGCCTGCCTGCGCCAGTTCCTCTTGAAACGTGGTCCCGACGGAAACGCTGTCAAACACAGCGTCTACCGCGACTTTTCGCCCGTCAGCCGGAGCGCCCGCAGCGCCTTCGACCCCCGCAAGAACCGCCTGTTCTTTCAGCGGAATTCCCAGTTTGGCGTAAGTGGCCAAAAGTTTGGGGTCCACGTCGTCCAGTGATTTGGGATTCTCGCTCATCGATTTGGGTTTGGCGTAGTAGTAAATATCCTGAAAATCGATCTTTGGATAATCGACCATGGCCCATTGTGGCTCACGCATCTGCTTCCAGCGCGCGAACGCCTGTAAACGCCATTCCAACATCCACGCTGGCTCGTCGTTTTTCTCGGAAATAAGCCGCACGATATCCTCGTCCACGCCTTTGGGCGCGAATTCCATTTCGATATCGGTTTCAAAACCGTATTTGTATTTGCCGCCAATGGATTTGACAGCATCGACGGTGTCCTGATCAACGCCGTCTTTGACGATATCCTGATCTGCAAGGTTGGTCATGATCGTGTACTTTCAATTAGTTAGGCGGCTTTTTCAGCGAAGCGTCGGCTGTGTGCCAACCAGATGTCCGCAAATTTATCCAGGTCGTTTTGTGTCGTTGACGGGCCGAATGACACGCGGATCGCCGAGGCGACGACCGACGAATCGCAGCCCATCGCCACGAGCGTTTCGCTGGCTTTTACTTTGCCGCTTGAACAGGCGGAACCTGCCGAAACAGCGCAGCCCGCCAGATCCATCTGCATGACCTGCGTTTCGGCCTTCCAGCCGGAGAGCGCAAAACAGCTTGTGTTTGGCAGGCGCGGCGCGGCGCGGCCGATAAATGTCACCCCCGGGCATTCAGTGGCGAGGCGTGTTTCCAGCCGGTCACGACGCGTGGCAACGCGCTGCCACAGCCCGGCGTCCAGATCGCGGCGCGCGGCGGCGGCGGCGGCACCAAATCCGGCGATTCCGACCACGTTTTCGGTGCCGGCGCGACGGCCCATTTCTTGTCCGCCGCCCCTGATCGCGTGAAATTCAACGCCACCCTTAAGAACAGCGAATCCAACGCCTTTGGGACCGCCAATTTTGTGCGAGGCCCCGATTAAGTAGCGCGCCGGTGTTGTTGGCTGGTCAATTTTTCCCAAAGTCTGCGTGATGTCCGACAGCGCGGGGTCCGAAAACCGCGCCAGATCGTTGACAACGCCGGTTTCCGAATTGGCACCGGCGACTGCGTAAAGCGCCGCACCGTCCACGTCGCATTGCGCGCGGCCCGACCGGTCAAGCGACAATGTGTGTTTTATGCCTTTGATGTTCTTAAGCACCGCATCGTGTTCGCCTGCGCTGGCGGCGACGCCATTCCAGCCGTGACTCAGAACCAGATGCGCGGCTTCGGTCGCACCCGACGTGAATACAAGATCGCCACTATCGCACCCGACAAGCGCCGCTACCTGCGCTCGGGCCTTTTCGACAATAGCGCGCGCTGCGCGTCCCTCGGCATGAACGCTTGACGGGTTCCCAAGCACATCCATGGCCGCAACCATGGCGTTACGGGCCTCGATACGCAGCGGCGCAGTGGCGTTCCAGTCAAGATAAATTCGGTTCATGCGTCCTCGCTCAGGTGAATGAGTCCGGGCACGGCGGGGCACGGCGCCAGCTGATTGCTGACGATGTCAGACAGGCGGGTTTGGTGCAAAAATACGTAGACATGCGCTGACAGGCATTCCCAGAACCGGTTGGACACCGATTGCGCGCGCGATCCGGACGACGCGCCCGACGCGCCCGCCCCTTTGGACAACGCATCCATGGATTCATCCACTGCCTGCAAAATATCCGCGACCCGAATAGCATCAGCCACTTTGGCCAAACGATATCCACCGCCCGGTCCGCGCACGGAATCGACGATACCCGCGCGGCGCATTTTGACGAACAACTGTTCCAGATAGGCCAGCGAAATGTCCTGACGCGCGGCGATTTCGCCCAAAGACACCAGACCGCTTTGGCTGTGTTCGGCCAGATCGGCCAGCGCGATCATCGCGTAACGGCCTTTGGTGCTTAGTTTCATGTCAATTCCAATGCAGACAGAGTTGACGGGGCCAGCCTTTGCCCTTAACTCGATAACTTCGCGAACGGGCTGTGACAGGCCCTTCTTTAGAATTGTTCTAGGTTCTCTGACGGTTTTCGTCAAGTATTGATACACACCACAGAAACCCCGCCCGACCGGAGTCAGCAGATTTATGCCCGAAGTCATTTTTCCCGGTCCCGATGGACGTCTGGAAGGCCGCTATCACCCGCAAAAAGCCAAGGACGCGCCGATCGCGATCATCCTGCACCCGCACCCGCAATTCGGCGGCACCATGAACAACAAAGTGGTCTACAATCTGCACTATTGTTTTCATAACATGGGTTTTACGGTGCTGCGGTTCAATTTTCGTGGAGTGGGGCGCAGTCAGGGCGAATACGATCAGGGGATCGGCGAGTTGTCCGATGCAGCCGCTGCGCTGGATTATTTGCAGCACCTCAATCCGAACGCCAAACATTGCTGGGTGGCCGGATTTTCGTTCGGGTCGTGGATCGGCATGCAGCTTTTGATGCGCCGCCCGGAAATTTCCGGCTTTATCACCGTGGCTCCAAACGCCAACAGGTATGACTTCAGCTTTCTGGCCCCGTGCCCTTCGTCGGGATTGATCATCAACGGGTCCGCTGACCGCGTCGTGCCGACCAGCGATGTCGAGGGTCTGGTCGAAAAGCTGCACGAACAAAAAGGCATAACCATCACCCACGAAGTCGTCGAAGGCGCCGGCCATTTCTTTGAACCCCCGCATATGGAAACCATGATCGGGTCGGTGGACAGCTATGTGCGACGACGGATGACTGAAAACACGCGGTGAAAAGCCGCGTGGGTCAGTATCCGACCAGCATCCTGATCGTGCCACATAATACTTAGCCGATCATCGGTGATCCGCTGCCGTGTCTGGTTTCGTAGTGGCGGCGCAGCCGTGTCAGCGCGATACGCAGCACGATTTTGCCCGACCGCGCCGACCAGCCCATGCGTTTCTCTGCCGTTTCCAGCCCCTCGATATAGCAGCAACACCGCAGGGCGATGTCCCCCAGTCCCGGGCCGAGTTCGCTCAACGCCTCGGAAACGCGGGTTCTCGCGTCGCTTGGTCCTGCGGCAATCCCGTCGCCGCTGCCGCTACCGGTGCGACCCATGGTCAAAAACCGCTCCCAGTTCTGCGTGACGCGTGGCCCCATCTGAGCCAGTTCAAAATCTTCGCGCAGGCGGTCACCCGCCGCGATCAGGGCTGCCGACAAAAATGGTTTGCCGGTTTTATCTTTGCGCCGCCCCAGTGCCGTCAGGGGGCTTTCCGCAAGATTAAATCGATGTGACTTAACCGATGACGCGTCGGTCGAGGCCACTTGCCGTTCGCCCCATTCACAGTGCTGCATTTGAAATTTGGACGGAGCTTCGCCAAAACCATCGCTGTTCTGACCACGCTGCGCATCCTCGTGCAAAAGCCGTTTCAGCGCCGCGCGCCCCGCCGCCGTAATTTCGTACGACGAGACTTTTCTCTTTCGAAAACAGCTAATCCAGTCACGCAAAACAAACGCGTGCACAATATGGCGGCCCACCACGGCGGTGCGTGTCGCTTTGCCGTTATCAGAGCGCGCCCGCATAACAACTGCCTGTTCCATGTCTTTGCCGACAATCAGAAACGCGGTGGACTCGCACAAGCGGCGCAAAATTCGCCGGGCTTCGCGATTGATTTCGGTGTCATTTACAGAGGATGGCGTGGCAACAGATGTGGTCATGCTGTGAAAGTCCTTGCTGGGTTTGATTACTGCCCGTGTCTGGCGCGACAGAATATCCAGCGCCTCGTCCACAAGCGGATCGTCACGTTGGTTTTCGATATGACGGACCTGCCGCAATACAGTTGACGGATGGCACCCGTGACGCCGTGCAAGTGCGCGAAAAGACAAACCCGAAACCGTGTGTTCGATGTAATGTTTGGTGGCCCTGGGAAGCCAGGTCGGCAGCCGGACTCCTGCAGAGTCATGGACCTGGACGATCGCGTTCCTATGGGCCAACGGGCTGCTCCATGCCAGTTACATCAACCGGTGCAACCTGTAGTTGATTGTTTACTATTTCGTTAAAATTTCACTAATTTCGCACTATTGTTTCCATTTCGTAAACAATCGTAAAAACACCGTGCGCCGCACGAACGGCCTCGCAACACCCTTTGATCACGCGTCACTATTGGGGCGTACAATTGGAATCAGAGGGAACACATGAGTGAACTTGTAAGAATATTTCGGATGACCAAGCGGCCAAAATTATTGATACGCGCGGCGCGGTTAGGTGTGCGAAACTATAAAAGAGAACGTGATCTCAAGCGTTTGACAAGGTCGCAGCGCCTGATGTCGCCGGTTTGCGCGGTGGAAAATCTGATGGCGCAGGAAGACGACCTTGAACAGGCACGGCTGGACAAAGACCGCAATTATTCGATCGGACGTCACGTGGATATACTAGTGGCACTGATCGGTGAAACCGCCTTGATCGCCCGCCATAAAAGTGCCACCGAAACCTGATCTAAACAAAGGCGTCCGGTTCGCTTTCTTTGCGTTCGGTCATGAATTCCTTCAACCCAAGGTCGATCGCGACATCAATATCGGGTTGGACGTATTCATCCAACATGCGATCTACGCGCGCAGTTGCCAGCGCCATCGTGTCCTTGGCGCCGTCTTCTTCCCATGTCTCGAAGGGCCGGTAGTCAAGCACATGGCTGCGCCAGAATGCCGATTTGAAATTGCGCTGCGTATGCGCGCAACCCAAATAGTGCCCCCCCGGGCCAACTTCGTGAATGGCGCCCATGGCCTGAGCGTCTTCGGACGCATCGACGCCTTCGGCTACCGAATGCAGCACACCCAGCTGGTCAGCGTCGATGACGAATTTTTCAAAACTGGCCACCAATCCGCCTTCAAGCCAACCGGCGGCGTGCAGACAAAAATTCACACCACCCAGCAAAGCAGCGTTCAGTGTATTGGCGGTTTCATAGCCAGCCTGCGCGTCCGGAAGCTTTGAGCCGCACAACGCCCCGCCGGAACGGAAAGGTAATCCCAGACGTCGCGCCAATTGCCCGGCACCGTAGAGAATTTTCGACGCTTCGGGCGTGCCAAATGTCGGTGCACCTGAATTCATGTCAATCGACGTCACGAACGCGCCAAAGATCACCGGCGCACCGGCCCGGACAAGCTGCGAATAGGCGATCCCCGCCATGGCCTCGGCCAATACCTGCGTCAGCGTACCCGCCACCGAAACCGGGGCCATGGCCCCGCCAACGATAAAAGGCGAAATGATACAGCCCTGATTGGCGCGGGCGTAGACCTCAAGCGCCCCCATCATGATGCTGTCAAACGTCAGCGGGGAATTGATATTGATGAGCGAGGTCATCACCGTGTTTTCACGCACGAAATCGGCACCAAACAATATCTCGGACATTTTCACCGAATCGGCGGCCCGGACGGGCTCGGTCACCGACCCCATGTAGGGTTTGTCGCTAAGCGTCATATGCGCGTAAAGCATATCCAGATGGCGCTTGTTCACTGCAACATCGGTTGGCTCACACACCGTACCGCCCGAATGGTGAAGGTATTTCGACATATATGTCAGGCGTACGAAATCCTGAAAATCACTGATCGTGGCGTAGCGGCGTCCACCGGTGGCGCTCCGCACAAAGGGCGGCCCGTAGACAGGTGCCAACACCATATTTGGACCGCCAATTTCCACATTTCGTTCGGGATTGCGCGCGTGTTGCGTATAGCACGACGGTGCGGTGGCACATAGTTTACGCGCCAGTCCGCGCGGAATATGCACGCGCTCGCCCTCGATCGTTGCACCGGCGTTGCGCCACAATTCCAGCGCAGCCGGGTTGTCCAGAAAATTGACGCCAATTTCTTCGAGAACGGTTTCGGCGTTGGTCTCGATAATTTCCAGCGCCTCTGCGTTCAGAATTTCAAAATTTGGAATGTTACGGGTGATGAAACGCGCTGCTTCCAGCCGCGGCGCTGTGCGCTCGGCACGTCGCGCGGCACCGCCGCCGCCGCGTTTACGTCTGGGAGACAGGTCTGCTGGGGACATCTTGCGCCTTTGCTATCCGTTAAAAAGTGTCGTCGTGATCCGATTGCCCGACTTGTAATGGGTATCGTGCGATCTGCGGGTCATAATTACGCCCTGTTACAGCGCAAAGCGACATTCGCACGCCAGGGCACTTGCGCAATTCAGCCCGCAAACGTAGTGCAGAGTCATGAAAAACGCCGAACACGACCGCCTGTTGATCATCGATTTTGGATCGCAGGTGACGCAGTTGATTGCGCGACGTCTGCGCGAATTGAACGTCTATTGTGAGATCCATCCATACCAGAAAGTGACCGATGCCTTTCTGTCGGATTTCGCGCCAAGGGCCGTTATTCTGTCGGGCGGCCCGGCGTCGGTTTTTGACGCGGACGCGCCCAGGCCACCGGAATCGCTGTTTGATTTCGGTGTTCCGGTCTTGGGGATTTGTTATGGGCAGCAGGTCATGATGCAGGTGCTGGGCGGTAAAGTCGAGCGCGGTCACGGCACCGCCGAATTTGGCCGCGCTTTTGTAAAAAAAGAGTCCGACCTGCCATTGCTGGACGGCTGGTTTGACGGCAGCGACGAACAGGTCTGGATGAGTCACGGTGACCACGTCAGCGAAATCGCCCCGGGTTTTCAGGTCTACGGCACCTCTCCCAATGCGCCGTTCGCCATCACCGCCGATGAAAAACGGCGATTTTACGCCGTTCAGTTCCACCCCGAAGTGCATCACACGCCAAAAGGTGCCGTGCTGTACGCAAATTTCGTGGCCATGGCGGGCTTTAGCGGCGACTGGACGATGGAAGCCTACAAAGATCAGGCCATCGCGGCGATCCGTGGGCAGGTGGGCGATGAAAAGGTGATTTGCGGCCTGTCGGGAGGTGTGGACAGCTCGGTGGCCGCGGTCCTGATTCACCAAGCCATCGGCGATCAGCTTACCTGCGTTTTTGTTGATACCGGACTGATGCGTCAGGGCGAGGCGGACGAAGTGCTGACCATGTTCCGCGACACCTATAATATTCCACTTATCCATGCGGACGAAAGCGAATTGTTCCTCGGCAACCTCGATACTGTTTCTGATCCGGAAACAAAGCGGAAAATCATAGGTGGATTGTTTATCGATGTGTTCGAAAAACACGCAAAATCAGTGGGCGGTGCCAAATTTCTGGCCCAGGGCACCCTGTATCCCGACGTGATCGAAAGCGTCAGCTTTTCAGGTGGCCCGTCAGAAACCATCAAAAGCCACCACAACGTCGGCGGCTTGCCCGCGCGTATGAATATGCAACTGGTCGAACCCCTGCGCGAATTGTTCAAGGACGAAGTGCGTGTTTTGGGTCGCGAACTTGGCTTGCCGGCAAGGTTTATTGGCCGCCACCCCTTCCCCGGCCCCGGACTGGCCATCCGCTGCCCCGGCGAGATCACCCGTGAGAAAATCGAGATCCTGCGCAAGGCCGATGCGGTTTACATGGATCAAATCCGGGCGCACGGGCTTTACAACGACATCTGGCAGGCCTTTGTCGCCATCCTGCCGGTGCGCACGGTGGGGGTGATGGGAGACGGACGCACCTACGATTTTGCTTGCGCGCTGCGCGCGGTCACTTCGGTCGATGGTATGACCGCCGATTATTATCCGTTCAGTCACGAATTTCTGGGCGAAACCGCTACGCGTATCATCAACGAGGTACCGGGCATCAACCGTGTGACGTACGACATCACCTCCAAGCCACCCGGCACGATCGAGTGGGAATAGTGGCGCGCGGCAACGTCCATCTGCGTGGCGCGATACACGTGCCGCTTGATAAGCTGGATGCGATGAAACAGCATCTGGACCTGCATACACAGCTTTCGCGCGCCGAAGACGGATGCCTGAAATTTATCGTTGCGCCAGACCCGGATACGGCCGGGCGGTTTGCGGTACACGAGATTTTTGAAGATCAGACCGCATTTGACGCCCATCAGGCGCGGGTCAGGGACTCTGACTGGGGCGTATTTTCGGCCGGCTTTCTGCGCGTCTATACCAGCTGGACCGAGGAATGACCGCACCCGCCAAATCACAACCCGTCAAGGCCGCACTGTGGATGATGGGCGCTGTTGCCTCGTTCACGTCAATGGCCGTCGCGGGGCGGGAAATCGCGGTAGAGCTGAATACGTTCGAGCTGATGACATACCGCTCGATCATCGGAATCGCTGTGGTGCTTGCGGTTGGCGGCGTGAGCGGTACGCTGCACCAGATCAGGACCACCGACATGCGCCTGCACATGGTGCGCAACCTGGGACATTTCGCCGGGCAAAACCTATGGTTCTATGCGGTCACCGTGATCCCATTTGCCCAGCTTTTCGTTTTTGAATTTTCTTCACCCGTCTGGGTGGCACTGTTTGCGCCGCTGATTTTGGCGGAACAGCTGACAAAAACCCGCGTCACGGCGGCGGCGATGGGATTTATTGGCATTCTACTGGTGGCGCGGCCCGGGTTCGTTGCATTCCACCCCGGTATGGCCGCCGGTGCCGGTGCTGCGATCGGGTTTGCCGTTTCCGTTATTTTTACCAAATTATTGACCCGCCGCCACACGATTACCTGCATTCTGTTCTGGTTGACGGTTATGCAGGCTGCATTCGGGCTGATCGCGGTGGCGTTAAACGGGTCCATGAGCTGGCCGACCGCATCGGCGTGGCCTCTGGTGATCGTGATCGGAATTGCCGGGTTATTTGCGCATTTCTGCATCACCACAGCGCTGCGTCTTGCACCGGCCATCATCGTGTCGCCCATGGACTTTATCCGCCTGCCAATTATTGCCGTGATCGGATTGTTGTTTTATGGCGAAGCGCTTGAATGGCCGGTTCTGTTGGGGGCAGTTGTGATCCTAAGCGCCAATCTGGCAAATATTTCTGCCGAGCGGCGTTTGTCACAGACGGCGTAATCGGTTAAGCCGCATAAAAGGCAGGGACAGCGCGCGATGATTTACAAACGCAAACAGGACTGGATGGCCGCACCGCGCAAACGCGTGTTGTTGTTTGGGATGTCGGGGCTTGGAAAAACCCATCTTTCCAACACGTTGCGTGCCACAGGCGACTGGTTCCACTACAGCGTCGATTACCGCATCGGCACGCGTTACATGGGCGAACATATCGTCGATAATTTCAAGTCCGAGGCCATGCGCAACCCGTTTCTGGCGAATCTTTTGCGCAGCGACAGTATCTATATGGGGTCAAACATCACCTTTGATAATCTGGCGCCGCTGTCGACCTATATGGGAAAACCGGGCGACGCCACAAAAGGCGGCATACCCTTTGCCGAATATGCACGCCGTCAGGAACAGCACCGCGACGCCGAAATTTCGGCGCTCGTGGACGCCGTGCCGTTCATTGCGCGCGCCCAAAACCTATACGACTATGCGCATTTCGTTTGCGACACCGGCGGGTCGATCTGCGAGGTCGTAGACCCTGAAAACGCCGCAGATCCGGTTTTGAAAACTCTGGTTGATCATCTGCTTCTGGTCTGGATCAAAGGTGGGGCTGAGCACGCCGAAGAACTGGAAGCGCGGTTCGCCTGCGCGCCCAAGCCGATGTATTTCGGACCTGATTTTCTGACGCAGCTTTGGAGCGATTATTTAAGTGATAACAACGTGCAAGAAGGCGACGTTGATCCGGATGACTTCATGCGGTTTGCGTATCGGCGTGCGCTGGACCATCGCTTACCGCGTTACCGCGCCATGGCCGAAAATTTTGGTGTGACGGTCGATGCAACCGACGTGGCCCGCATCAAAACCCCCGCCGAATTCGACCGGCTGATCGCGGACGCTCTTGATGCCCGTTAATTGTGCCCCATATCAGGGGTAGGAACAGATTATGCCCATCAAAATTCCAAAAAATCTTCCGGCGTATGACGTGTTAAAGCGCGAAGGCGTGATGGTGATGTCAGATAACGAGGCCGCACGGCAGGATATCCGTCCGCTCAAAATTGCGTTGCTGAACCTGATGCCCCGGAAAACGGCGACAGAAACACAATTTGCCCGCCTGATCGGCGCCACGCCCATGCAGATCGAGCTGACTTTGGTGCGGATGTCGGAACATCATTCCAAAAATACATCTGCGGCCCATATGGAGACATTTTACCGCCCGTTCAGCGACGTTAAGGGCGAAAAGTTTGACGGCTTTGTGATCACAGGTGCTCCGATTGAACATCTGCCGTTTGCGAAGGTCACCTATTGGGACGAATTACAGCAGGTGTTTGAATGGACGCAGACCCATGTGCATTCCACTTTCGGTGTATGCTGGGGCGGCATGGCGATGATCAACCATTTCCACGGTGTGCACAAACATATGCTTGACGCCAAAGCGTTCGGCTGTTTCCGGCATCAAAATCTGGCCCCCGCGTCGCCGTACCTGCGGGGATTTTCCGACGATTTCGTCGTGCCCGTCAGCCGCTGGACCGAAATGAAATCGGACGAAATAGATGCGGTCAGGGGCCTGAATATTCTGCTGGGATCAAATCAGGTTGGCGCCTGTCTTGTTGAGGACGCGGCGCACCGCGCGCTGTACGTCTTTAATCACTTCGAATACGAGCGCAATTCGCTTAAGGATGAGTTCGAGCGCGATATCAAAAAAGGCACCGCGATCAACGTTCCTGTAAACTATTTCCCCGATAATGATCCGTCGCAACAGCCGGAAAACCGCTGGCGCTCGCACGGGCATTTGTTATACGGGAACTGGATCAATCAGATTTACCAAACTACACCGTTTAACGCCCATGCGATTGGCACCTAAATTCCCGCTGCCCCTGCATGGGGTTGCCACCAGCCTGCGTGACATGGCCGTGGGATTGGCCAGTTTTGGCACCGCGCGCGAACGTCAAACCGAACACGATTACCCGCCCATTGGGACGGTGATCACTGTAAACGGATTGCACGTGCATTATCTTGAAAAAGGCTCCGGCCCTGCCCTGATCCTGCTTCACGGTGCCAGCGGTAACATCCGCGATTTCAATTTCGGCCTGATTGACAAACTGGCCAAGAATTACCGTGTGATCGCAATTGACCGGGTGGGCCACGGGTATACCGACCCACTTGGCACCCCCGACGAAAGCCCACAGGAACAGGCGCGCCTGATGATCGCGACGGCGCGTCAGATAGGGGTCACAAGGGCTGTTGTCGCGGGGTATTCTTTGGGCGGGGCCGTGGCGCTGGCCGTGGCGCTTGAAGATCCGCAATTCTGCATTGGTTTGCTGTTGATGTCAGCGGTGTCGCAAACGTGGGAGGGTCGCACGGGCTGGCTGTTCGAAATCGCCGGCAACCCTGTGCTTGGTCCGGTATTGGCGCGATACCTGTCGGTATTCATGCCCGAACAACTGGTGCGCAACAAGATCAAAGGCGTGTTTGCGCCGCAGTCCGCGCCTGCGGGATATGAAGAACACATCGGCGCCGGTCTGGCCCTGCGTTACCACGCGGTGCGCTCGAATGCACGACAGGTCAAGCATCTTAAACCACATATCGAGAAAATGATGGCCGGTTATGGCCAATTGGACATGCCTGTCGAAATTCTTCACGGCGATCAGGACCACGCAGTTTACGCCAGTGTTCACTCCGATATATTGGCGCGGATGCTGCCAAACGCGCGTTATACCCGCCTTGTGGGCATGGGACACGCGCCACACCACTGGGCGCACCGCGAAATCATGACGTCGCTGCGGCGCATACAAAAAAAGCTGGAAAATCAACGCCCCGCAGCCTAACTAATGGCGTGAAAGGGGTGCTGAGCATCACGATTAACCTATACTATGTGGCAATTGGATCGATCCAATTCATCAAACCTCGCCATGGGGCAAATCAAAGACAGGAACGACATGCTTTTTAAGGGATTTATCGGATTTCTTATTCTTTTGGCACTTGGCATCGGCTGGTTGCTGTATTTGGCAAACAGAAACGAAGCCCGGGCCGAATTTCGCACCCCTATGTCGGGCCAATTGGTCAACGCCGATGGCAAAATGGTGCACGTCAAGATTGACGGTTCCGGCCCGCCCCTGGTGTTATTGCACGGCGCCAGCGGCAATTTGCGTGACCTGACCATGGGTCTGACGCCCGCCTTGTCAGACCGGTTTACCACCATTGCCATGGATCGCCCCGGACTGGGCTACAGCGAAGCTTTTAGCCGTCAGGGGGCGACGCTGGAACAACAGGCGGCCGTGCTGGCGGCGGCCGTAAAAGAACTGGGATATGACAGGATTTACCTGTTGGGCCAAAGTCTTGGCGGATCGGTCGCCTTGCAATGGGCATTGGATTATCCGGATATGGTGGCTGGGTTGGTGCTGGTTTCCGCACCGTCAAACGTGTGGGATACAGAGCTTGGCACGCTTTACAAAATCAATGCCAACCCGGTGACCGGGCCGCTTCTGCGTCTGGTGGTGTCGGCATTTCCCCCCAACAATCTGGTGCAAAAGTCGCTTGAAGAGGTGTTCGCGCCAGAGCCGATTTCCCAAGGATACGCCGCGCGTTTGGGCATTGGTCTGACATTGCGGCGCGCCACCCAGCGCGCGAATGCCTTGCAAGTGGCTGCGCTTAAATCGCATGTAAGATTACTTGTGCCCCGTTACGGCGAATTGGATATGCCGGTGCAGGTGGTGCATGGGTTGGCGGACACGGTGGTCCCCTACGAAGTTCACACAGCGAAACTGGCAAATCAGATCAGGGATATTACGGTGACCGCTCTGCCAAACGTTGGGCATATGCCACATCACACCCATATTGACAGTGTGGTGCAGGCGGTTGATGCCTTGCACAGCCAAGTGGGCCTGAGACCCTAACAGGAGTACATGATGGCAACTGCCCCGCGCTTTGACGGTGAAATCGGTCGGCATTCATGCGGTGTCGCCTGTGCGCCGTGGTGGTGGGCAGCCGCCTTTGAACCAGCTGATGTTAAGCGGCGCTTGTGGTCAGCATCTGGTCGGACCAGCTATGCGCATCAGGACAGACCCGGTGCGTAAACGCGGCTATCATCACGGCAATCTGAAACAGGCGCTGGTAGAGGCTGCGCTGGCGCTGATCCAGGACAAGGGACCCCACGGTTTCACCATGGCCGAGGCCGCAAAGAAAGCCGAGGTTTCCCCGGCCGCACCCTACCGCCATTTCACCGGCAAAGACGAGCTGATTTCTGAAGCCGCGCGGCAGGGATTTGAGATATTTGCCGATCTCATGGCCTATGCGATCACGCGCGGGGCGTCGCCGCTTGCGTCGTTCGAGGCCACCGGACGCGCGTATCTTGCGTTTGCCCGCCGCCATCCCGGCCACTATATCGCGATGTTTGAAAGCGGGTTGCGCATCAACGCCAATCCCGAACTGGCGCGCGCATCAGGGCGCGCCATGGAGTTTCTGGAGACCGCCGCGCTTAAACTGACAGAAACACTGCCAGCGGACAAACGCCCGCCCGCAACGATGATCAGCCAACACGTCTGGGCCATGAGCCACGGTATCGTTGAACTGTTTGCGCGTGGTACGCCAGGCGATCGTGCCCCCTATACGCCCGAGGATTTGCTGGAAAGTGGCATTGGTATTTACCTGCGGGGTTTGGGCGTTCTGCCCGACGACAGTTAATTTCAACAATTATTCGGCCGCGGCTCTTGCAATCCGGTGGATACCCTCTATCTATGTAAATGTAAGTAACATTAACATCAGCAACGGAGTGGAGGACACCCAAAATGAGTACAGTCGCAACCTGGCCATCACAGGCGGAAAACTGGTTGGATGAGCGCGGAAAAGGCGCATGGATCGCCGCCATGGTATTGGGGTTCATCTTTTTCTGGCCAGTCGGCCTTGCCCTGTTGTTCTATATGATCTGGAGTAAACGCATGTCTTCTTTCGCCTGTTCCCGCCGTTCAAACTACCATTCACACCGGCATTCGCATCGCCACGCGCGGCGGTATTCGTCGGGAAATTCGGCCTTTGACAACTATAAGACCGAAACTCTGCGTCGCCTTGAGGACGAACAGGACGCCTTCAACGCCTTTTTGACCCGCCTGCGCGACGCCAAGGACAAGACCGAGTTTGACACGTTCATGGATGAACGCGCCACAGAGGCCAAAGTCACGCCCGAAGAACCCGAGCAAAAAGCCAAATAACCGGCATTACACGACCAACGCCGCCCCTGTCATCGACGGGGGCGGTTTTTCATATTTCAAAACGCCATTAACCACCGGTACAAAAACCATTGCCCAAGCGCGCGCCTTGGCTTTATTCTAAGACACACCCGCCACCACTTAGGACAAACATGCGCCACGCCCTGCCTATTGCCCCGCAATTCTATGTGACGGCCAGTCAGCCCTGCCCTTACCTCGACGGCAAGATCGAGCGCAAGTTATTCACGGCACTTCACGGCGACCACGCCGGTCTTTTGAATGACGCGTTGTCGTCACAAGGCTTCAGGCGGTCGCAAAACGTTCTGTACCGCCCATCGTGTCAGGCGTGTTCGGCCTGTCTGTCCGCGCGCATTCGCGTCGCCGATTTTACCCCCAGCAAAAGCCAGCGGCGTATCGCAAAACGCAACAACCACCTGACCCGCCATGTCACGACCCCCTGGGCCACCGAAGACCAGTTTGAACTGTTCCGCCACTACCTGAATGCCCGCCACGCCGATGGTGGTATGGCTGACATGGATATCATGGAATTCACCGCGATGATCGAGGAAACACCGGTGTCGTCGCGGGTGATCGAATACCGCCGCAATGTCGAAGGGTCGTTCCGCACCGAATTGTCAGCCGTCTGTTTGACTGACGTGCTGCAAGACGGGTTGTCGATGGTTTATTCATTCTTTGAGCCGGACACGCAGTCCAATTCACCCGGAACCAATATTATCCTTGATCACATCGACATCGCGCGTACCGCCGGACTGTCCTATGTCTATCTGGGGTTCTGGGTGCCCGGCAGTACCAAAATGGGCTACAAGGCGAATTTTACCGGCCTAGAAGTTTTTCACGACGGCACGTGGCAAGATATGAAAGACCGCGCCGATTACGCCGATTGCCACAGGCAAGGCCCAAAAACCCCGATTGCCGAACAGGTCAACGCCATCGTGCTGCCCGACGGCGCACAGCGTTAAGAAACCATCAGAAAAAATCCGCTCTAATTCGCCATCAGGTTCGGTAGAATGGTTACCACCTGCGGGAATACAGCCAGCAATCCCAGCCCGATAACCTGAATGATCACGAATGGTATGACGCCGCGGTAGATATGCGCGGTCGTCACTTCGGGCGGTGATACCCCGCGCAGATAAAACAGTGCAAAGCCAAAAGGTGGAGTCAGGAAAGAAGTCTGCAGATTGACCGCAATCATGATCGTCACCCATTTGGGGTCTAAAGTGCCGCCGTAGATCACCGGCCCGACAATCGGGATCACGATGTAGATGATTTCCAGAAAATCAAGCACGAAACCCAAAAAGAACAGCACCAGCATCACAATCAGGAACACCAGCCATTCGCGGTCAAAACTGCGCAGGAATTCCTGAATATAGTTTTCGCCGCCAAACGAGATGATCACGAGGTTCAGCATCTGCGAACCAATCAGAATGGTAAATACCATCGATGTCACTTTGGCGGTTTCGCGCACCACCGGTCGCAATACGGCCGTGCGCCACA
>CAZPQL010000063.1:0-16697 GCA_964588725.1 uncultured Rhodobacterales bacterium | reverse complement strand
CGGACGCAGCCGGATGATCGAGGCGGTGTTTGCCACCGGCCTGCCGTTTGGCGGACGCGATGACCTGCCCGAAACCCTGCAGGATCTGGCCCGTATTCTACCGCAATGCGCCGGTGTGCGGCGTTGGGGTTCAGCGGCGCTTGATCTGGCCTATGTGGCGGCGGGCCGTTATGACGGATTTTGGGAACGCCGCCTGCACCCGTGGGATATGGCGGCAGGCCTGTTACTGGTCAAAGAGGCCGGCGGATTGTCCGAAGCCGTTGAAAAGGATGGTGATATTTTCGATAGCGGCGGTGTTATTTCGGCCAACGGACAGGTATTCGACCGCTTTGCCAAAATCATTCGCAATAGTTGAATCGTTACTCTCGTCGGCCAATAAGATTATGCAACCAAGTTTATGATTGGCGGTTGGCAGGCCTCCGGCGGGGATATTTGCGCCAATAAGAAATGACGCTGCCCCTTAGGGTCAGGTCCGCGTCACCTTTGCCTGACCGGCGGTCATGCTGTCGGCGATGCGCTCGAACCGCAGGTAGGCGATGGCGCGCCCGCCGTTTACGGTCGTCAGGCGACCGATCTTTCGGTCCCCGGAGTGAACCTCGTCGCCCGTCTCTGCCCGCCCGTCCAGCATTACAGAAACAAAGCCTTTTTTCAGCTCGGTCTTGTGTTTCATGCGCGCAATGATTTCCTGGCCGACGTAACAGCCCTTTTTGAAATCGACGCCGTTGAGGCGATCAAATCCGGCTTCCAGAATATAGGTTTCGCCTGATATCAGCTCGGCCCCGGCTTTGGGTATGCAATGGGTTGCACGAATGTCGTCCCAGTTGACCGGGTCGGATTGATCTGTAGCGCCGTAGTGGCGCCAGCCCAGCGCCGGGTGCCGGGGGTCGCCCAGCGCATCCACGGGCACGTTTGCTATGCCCCGACTGACCACAAGATCGCTTTGTCCGATCGTCACATCGGCGCGCAACCGGTACATGGTCAGCCGCGCCTGTAATGCTGCTGCCTGATCCGACGCCACATCAACAAACAGGCTGTCGTCTCGCGCAAACACAAAAAAATCAAACAGATACTTGCCCTGCGGTGTCAGCAGGGCCGCGTAGACCAGCGCGGCGCCGATATTTTCAATGTCGTTGGTGATCAGATCCTGTAAGAATTTGACCCGCTCGGCGCCTGTCAGCTCAAGCACAGTTCTATTGGTGTCACTCGGCAAACTCATTCCGTCCCCGCGATTGCGTTGGCTTTATATATAGGGTCGTTTCCGGGATTGCACCACTCAGGTGCCTGTTTTCATTGTAAGGTGCAGGGTTTACAGGTGGCCCATGCGCGCACCGCTTTCAATCATCATTCCGACACTGGACGCTGAACCGCGTTTGCCCGAAACGGTCTCTGCACTGTTTGAAGGGTTGGACACCGGGCTGGTCCGCGAACTTGTCGTCAGCGATGCAGGCCTTAGCGACGGTATTGCAGCGCTGGCAGACAAGCTGGGCGCGACGCTTGTAACCGGCGCACCCGGGCGCGGCCAACAGCTTCATCACGGCGCGCTTGCGGCCAAGGGTGACTGGCTGTTGTTCCTGCACGCCGATACAATTCTTGACGCGGGCTGGAGCAAAACAGTGCTGCACCATATTGCCGACCATCCGGAGCGTGCCGGTTATTTCAGGCTGCAGTTTGACGTCCCAGGCATGGCACCGCGCATTGTGGCGGGGTGGTCCAACGTGCGATCACGGGTGTTTCGGCTGCCCTACGGCGATCAGGGGTTACTGATATCCCGTCGGCTTTACGGCCAATCCGGGGGATACGAGCCGATTGCGCTGATGGAAGACGTGGCGATGGCCCGCCGGTTACGGGGAAGACTGACCCCGCTCAACTGTATGGCGCGCACCTCTGCCGCCAAATATCAACGCGATGGCTGGTGGCGGCGCTCAATGCGGAACTTTCGAACTTTGCTGCTTTACAAGATGGGTGTTCCCCCGCATCGGCTTGTCGCGCAGTACGAACGTAAATTACGAAGCAAACTGTAACCGGTACAGTCCGGCGTAAAGACCGTCACGCGCCAACAGTTCGTCGTGCGTGCCTTCGTCAACCACACGTCCCTTGTCCATGACCACGATTTTGTCTGCGTGCAGAATCGTAGCCAATCGGTGGGCAATCACCAGTGTCGTGCGGTTGGCCGACAATTTATCCAATGCTTTTTGCACAACCGCCTCGGACTGCGCATCAAGTGCCGACGTGGGCTCGTCCATCAGCAGGATAGGTGCGTCGCGCAATATGGCCCGCGCAATGGCGACCCGCTGCCGTTGCCCGCCCGACAGGTTGGATCCACGCGGTCCGGCCTCTGATTGCAGGCCTTCGGGCAGCTTGGAGGCAAAATCGCTGACAAAAGCGGCCCGCGCCGCATTTTCAAGTGCCGCGTCGCCCGCATCCGGACGGCCCAGCACGATATTGTCGTGCAAAGTTTCGTCAAACAGCGCGGCGTCCTGCGTCACCACCGAAAACTGTCGGCGCAGGGTGTTCAGCGACAGCGCATTGATCTGCGTTTCACCAATCGTCACCCGGCCGCTTTCGGGTTCGACCAGACGGGTCAACACGTTGAAAACCGTGCTTTTCCCGGCTCCCGATGCGCCCACCAACGCAGTGGTCTTTCCCGCTTCGGCGCGAAACGATACGTCATCGAGAACCGGCAACTCGCCGTACGCAAAGCTTACATTATCCAGCACAATATCCTTGGCGGAAACGTCGCCTTCGATCAAAACCGGATTAGCCGGACTTAAAATTCCGGGACGCGCTTCAAATATCGCGTGAATACGCTCGATGCTCGCCAGTACTGCCTGCCAGGCGCCGCTGATATACCCCAAGCGGCGCAGAGGGTCGAACATCAGCGCCATAGCGGTGAAAAAGCTCATGAATTCGCCAACGGTTTTCTCGCCGGCAATGATTTGCAACCCGCCGTAGTAAAGCACCCAGAAAAATCCTAGTCCGGCCACCAAATCCATCATCACCGGCACACCGGCCTGACCGGCTGTCGAGCGGATTTGCGCTAGTACATAGGCCTTCAGCGTCGCAAGGAACCGCTGGTCCTGCTGGGATTCCATGTTGTTCAGTTTGATTGGGTTGATGCCGTGAAACACCTCGTCAAGGCGCGTAGAGATCAGCGCCGCACCGGCGCGTGCGCGGCGGGTTTCCTTGCGGATTCGCTTTTGCAAAAGGACCAGAGGAAAAAACAAAAGCGGCACGAACGAAATCGCGATCAGTGTCCAGATCACGTCGATATTGATCACCACATAAAACAGCGACAACAGTGCAATGACGTCGCGCCCCAGCGCCAGAAACATTGCTGACCAGCTGGTCTGTATGACCAGCGTGTCGCCGCGCAGGCGTTCGATCAGGGCACCCGGCGCGTTGTCCTGGAAAAACACACTGTCGAGCGACATCATATGGCGCAACAGATCGGCCTGTATGGCGGCCGTCACGCGCTCACCGACGATGGCCGTCAGGACACGGTGGCTGAACCCGCTGAAGGCGCGCACAACGAAAACGCCAAAAATCACGGTGGCAACCACGATGACCGCACCCCGGTCCGACGCCATGAACACGTCGTCGAACATGGGCCGGACCATAAAGCTGAGCAGACCCAGCATGCCGCCTTCGAGCGCCATAAGAATAAAAGTGACGAAAATCATCGGCGCGTGGCTGCGGAAATAGTCGCGCCACAGCCAGCCGATCATTTTTCTGGAGCCCGCGCTCCCGTCAGGTTCGTTCAGTTGCACCATCGGCCTATTGCACCGGCCCGCGCGGCGCGTCGAACATTCGCACGGAAGTCTTGGTCGTCAGGGGCATATTGGTCCTTGTGGGTGTCGCACACATGTTTCGCGGCCTTAGAGCAAATATACGGCACAGACAAGTCGCTCACCGTTTCAATTGGCGGGGTTTTGCGCCCGCCAATGATCGGCAATATCGCCGCGTGTCGTTACCCACACGTCCCTGTGTGTCAGCACGTAATCCAAAAAACGGCCCAGCGACGCCGCGCGTCCCGGACGCCCCACCAGACGGCAATGCAATCCTATGGACATCATCCGCCCGCGCTCGGAATAAAGCACGTCAAATGTGTCCTTTAGATAGGTGTAAAACTGATCACCCGCGTTGAACCCTTGCGGCGAGGCAAAGCGCATGTCGTTGGCGTCAAGCGTATAAGGCACCATCAAAAAGGGGCCAGTCGGCCCTTGCACGTAATAGGGCAAATCGTCGGCATAACTATCGGCGGAATAGGTAAATCCAGCGTCCATAGTCAGATCAATCGTGTGCTCTGAGCTGCGTCCCTGATACATGCCCCGGGGTTTTTCACCGGTAACTTTTTCATGTATTTCAATGGCTTTCAGGATGTGATCGCGCTCGGTTTCCTTTGGGATATTGCGATAGTCGATCCATTTGTAGCCGTGGCTGGCGATTTCCCAACCGGCGCTTTTCATGGCCGCCACGGCATCGGGGTTGCGCGCCAGCGCCATGGCGACGCCAAAAACCGTGACCGGCATGGCGCGCGTCGTGAACATCCGGTGCAGCCGCCAGAAACCGGCGCGCGACCCGTATTCATAAATTGATTCCATGTTCATGTGCCGCTGGCCTTCCCATGGCGCGGCCCCGACGATTTCTGACAGGAACGCTTCGCTGGCGGTGTCGCCGTGCAGAATATTGTTCTCGCCGCCTTCTTCATAGTTGATGACGAAATTCAGCGCTATTCGCGCGCCGTCGGGCCAGCCGGCTTTGGGTGGATTGGCACCAAAACCGATCATGTCACGGGGATATTCGCTCATTTCGCGGCCTCCAGCGCCTGTGGCAGGGCGGCTTCAAACAGGTCAAGCTCTGGCTTTGTGCCCGCCGATACGCGAATACATCGATCCTCCGGTGCCACAAACGGCATGCGCACAAACACATCGCGATCGATCAAACCGCCGAGAATCCTACGCGCGTAATCGCCGTCCCGACCACAATCAAGCGCAACGAAATTGGTGGCCGAATTGATCGGTGTCAGCCCGTTGGCGCGGCCAATCGCAGCGATCCGACGCCGCGCCGCGTCTACGTTGTCAATCACCTGTCGCAAATACGCCTGATCGGCGAATGCTGCCAATGCGCCAATCTGGCTGACCTTTGACATGCCGAAATGATTACGCACCTTGTTGAACGCCTGAATAACGTCACTATGCCCCAGCGCGTAGCCAACCCGTGCGCCCGCCATGCCGTATGCCTTTGAAAAGGTGCGAAAACGCAAGACACGCGGGTCATTTACGTCGATCACAGGCGCCGTGTTTGCGGGCGCAAATTCAAGGTAAGCCTCGTCGAGCACCAGCAGGCACCCAGCGGGAAGTGCGTCAATCATCGCCTGCACCGCATCGCCGGAATGGCAGGTGCCCATCGGGTTGTCGGGATTGGCCAGATAAACCAGCTTGGCGTCCACCTCGGCGGCTTTGGCCACCAACGCGGCGGTGTCCTCAAAGTCGTCCCTGAACGGCACGGTGACCAGTACACCGCCAAAACCGTTTACGTGGTAGTTGAAGGTCGGATAGGCACCCGCAGAAGTCACCACGCGGTCGCCCTGCCCAACCAAAAGCCGCACGGTACTACCCAGCAGACCGTCGATTCCGCTGCCGATTACCACGTTGGCGGGGCTTATGGACAGGCGCTTCGCGATGGCGGCTTTCAGGTCGAAATTTTCAGCGTCACCGTATTTCCACGTGTCCGGCACCGCGTCCTGCATCGCTTTAATCGCCTTTGGCGAAGGGCCAAAAACGCTTTCGTTGGCGCCAAGGCGCGCCTTAAACACCTGCCCGCGCGCGCGTTCCTGCGTTTCCGGCCCAACAAACGGCACCGTAGAGGGCAATGAGGCGGCAAGCGGGGTGTAGCGGGGTGTGGTCATTCTTTTGCCTACAGCGTTTCGCGTTTTACCTGAAACATCGCTTTTCACCTGATGCGTTGAAATCTTTGATTTCACGCGGCGTTGGCTTAGTCTGGTTTAACGCGAAATGCTTTAGCATCAAAATACGGGCGACACAAAGGCTTCGCGGCTATGATTCTTATTGGTTCAAATATCCGCGCCGCAGGCAGATTTTGACCGGCGCCGGCAAAGTCTTTGGGCCTCCGGCGGGGATATTTATCGCCAATAAGAAGCTACCCCAGGGCCGCGACGCGCGTGTAGGCGGCCGACAGCGAGGCACGTTCGTTCTCGATCACCTTCAGGCGGTCGCGCTGGATTTGCACAACATCGGCGGGGGCGTTGGCAATAAATTTTTCGTTATTCAGCTTGCCGCTTAAACTGCCCGCCTCTTTGGCCAGTTTTTCAAGCGACTTGGTCAGGCGGGCTTTTTCGGCATCAATATCAATCACATCGGCCAGGGGCAGGCAGAACGTGCCGCCCGCAACCGCCAGCGTCACCGCGCCTTTGGGGGCCTCGCTGGCGGTAGAAATGCCGTCAAGGCGCGCCAGTCGCCTGATCATCGACAGGTTGCCCGTCAGCGCGGTTTGGCCGGGCGTGTCCAGCTCCAGCGTCATCATGTCTATCTTGGCCCCGGCGGGCACGTGCATCGACGCGCGCACCGAGCGGATTTGATCGATCAGCGCGGTGACCCAGTTCATTTCGCGGTCCGCCTCCGCGTCGGCGTATTGGGTGGCCGTGTAATCGGGCCAATCGGCGTGCACCAGCATTTTTTGACGGCCCGCGATGTCGCCCCACAATTGTTCGGTGACAAAGGGCATGATCGGGTGCAGCAGGATCAGACATTGATCAATCGCCCAGGCCATTGTCGCCTGTGTTTCGGTTTTGGCCGCGATGTCCTCGCCCTGAAACAGCGGCTTTGACAGCTCGACGTACCAGTCGCAGACCTTACCCCAGACGTGGGCGTAAAGCGTGTTTGCGGCGTCGTTGAAACGGTATTGGGACATCGCGTTATCGACCGCTTCGCGGGTGCGGGCGGTTTCGCCGACGATCCATTTGTTGACGGTTTGTTTGACCGCTTTGGGATCAAAATCAGCGCTTGGCTTGCAGTCGTTCATTTCGGCAAACCGCGCGGCGTTCCATAGTTTGGTGCCAAAATTGCGGTAGCCTTTGACGCGCTCCATCGACAGTTTCAAACTGCCGCCGATGGCGGCCATCGACGCCATGGTAAAGCGCATGGCGTCGGCGCCAAATTCGTCGATCATCTCCAGCGGATCGATGACGTTGCCAAGTGTTTTGGACATTTTCACGCCGCGCTCGTCGCGCACCAGCTGGTGCAGATAGACGGTATCAAACGGGATTTCGCCGGTGACTTCGAGCTGCATCATCATCATGCGCGCGACCCAAAAGAACAGGATGTCTTGGCCCGTGATCAGCGTGGAGGTGGGAAAGTATTTCGCCATTTCGGCTGTGTCTTCGGGCCAGCCGAGCGTGCCAATGGGCCAGAGACCGGAGGAGAACCAAGTGTCGAGCACGTCGGGGTCGCGCTGCAACGACCGCCCCTGCGCCATTTTCTGAGCCTCAACTTCTGAGAAGGCACAATATTCATTACCGTCGCTATCATACCAAACCGGTATCTGATGCCCCCACCACAATTGCCGGGATATACACCAGGGCTCGATATTCTCCATCCAGTGGAAATAGACCTTTTTGCCGCTCTCCGGCATGATCTCAACGCGTCCGTCTTTGACGGCTTCCAGCGCAGGTCCGGCCAGTTTTTCTGCATCCACGTACCACTGATCGGTCAGCATCGGCTCCATCACCACCTTTGAGCGGTCACAAAACGGCTGCATGATCTTTTTGTCCTCAACCCCGATCATCAGGCCTTCGGCGTCGATATCGGCAATCACCGCTTTGCGCGCCTCAAACCGGTCCATGCCGCGATATTCATCCGGCACCAGATTGAGCGCATCCACCTCGCCTGCGTCCCACTCCGCGCCGTCGGATATTGCCCGCGCCCGCGCCGCCGTCTCTGCATAGGGCGCACCGTCGCTGCGCATATGCGCGCGTGTATCCATCAACCGGTACATGGGGATATTGCCGCGCTTGGCCACGCCGTAGTCATTTTCGTCATGCGCGCCGGTGATCTTCACCGCACCGGAACCAAAATCGGGATCAGGGTAGTCATCGGTAATAATCGGGATCATCCGGCGATGCTCTTTTGGCCCGACGGGAATTTCGCACAAGCGCCCGACAATCGGCGCATAGCGCGCGTCATCCGGATGCACCGCCACCGCGCCATCGCCCAGCATGGTTTCGGGGCGCGTGGTGGCGATGGATATGTAATTGCGCATTTCGCGCAGGATCACATTTCCGTCTTCATCTTTGTCCAAATACTCATATTCCTCGCCCCCCGCGAGCGGGTACTTGAAATGCCACATATGGCCGTCGACCTCTATGTTCTCCACTTCAAGATCGGAAATCGCGGTTTCAAAATGCGGGTCCCAGTCGACCAGCCGTTTACCGCGATAGATCAGGCCCTTGTTGTAAAGATCGACGAATACTTTCAGCACCGCGTCGTGGAACACTTCGTCCATGGTAAAGGCGTTGCGGTCCCAATCGCAGGACGCGCCAAGACGTTTGAGCTGGTTGATGATGGTCGCGCCGTATTTTTCCTTCCACTCCCAGACCTTGGCGGTAAAGGCCTCTCGTCCCATGTCGGCGCGCGACGGTTCGCCCTGCTCGGCCAGCATCTTTTCCACCTGCAACTGCGTGGCAATACCCGCGTGGTCCTGGCCCGGCTGCCACAGGGTGTCAAAGCCCTGCATGCGGTGCCAGCGCACCAGAATGTCCTGCAACGTGTTGTTAAAGGCGTGACCCACATGCAGCGCACCGGTCACGTTGGGCGGCGGGATCATGATACAGAATGTTTCGTCGCGTGAAGCATTGGCGCCCGCCTTGAACGCGCCTGCGCGCTCCCACCGTTCAAAAATCGCGGGTTCAGCCGTGGCGGCGTCAAAATTCTTTTCCATGGGCATGGGCGGGCTTTCAGCAATCAAACGGTCGCGGCTTCATACAGGCCCACAGGCCATAGGAAAAGGTCGGTTTTCGCCCTTACGCCGTGTTTCGCGCCGCAGCAGCGGAATTATCCACCAGCCTCTGGTCGGGCGCGTTCAGAACGGCCGGATCATAGGCCTGCCGTGCAAACACCTCTGCCACCATATCGCGAAAAAAATCCAACGGCAGCGTGTCATAACCGGGATCAAAACTGGCCTGATCCCAACGCTCACAAAAGGCCGCACAATCTTCAAAGTATCGGTGCCCGGCCCACTGGTCCCGCTTGTGCCGGTTGCCGCCAACAAAGTGGCCGTAATACAGCATCTGGAAATCGCCGTGTTTTTCCACCACCCAGCGGCATTGCTCGCGCACAAAAGGCTTCAGGATCGTGGCGGCATATTCATCGTGATTATAGGGCGCATAGATGTCGCCGATATCGTGCAACAACGCTGACACCACCCAGTCTGTATCTGCCCCGTCGCGCCATGCGCGGGTCGCTGTCTGCAGACTGTGGCCCAGACGGGTGACCCGATACCCCGAAAGACCCTGATCCAGATCAACCAGTGCCGCAAGCAGGCGATTAGCCGTGCCTTTGGTGTAGGCGGTCTCGTGATCCGTTAGAAATTCGTAGTCGGCTTTGGAGCCGTCTTTCATCCGGTGAAAACTGACTTTATCCATGCGGGCACCCCTCTTTGGCCGCTTTTTTACACAGCCTATTTGCAGGTCATCGACATAGCTATCTAATTTGTGATTTTTCTTGGTTTGAGCGGCTGGAAAAATACGGCATTCTAACTGGTATCATGGCACGTAAACCAATCACCCATGTGGTCATTATGGACGGCACGCTAAGTTCGCTCGACCCGGCGGCGGAATCCAATGCTGGCCTGACCTACAAGCTGCTGTGTGAAATCAGCGGCTCTACGCGCATATCGCTGACTTACGAAGAAGGTATCCAGTGGTGCACGTGGCGTTCCATGGTCGATCTGGCGGCGGGCATCGGCATCAATGGCCAGATACGGCGTGCATACGGGGCGATCGCCTCTCGTTATCATCCCGGTGATCAGATTTTCTTGTTTGGGTTTTCGCGCGGCGCTTACGCGGTGCGCTCGCTGGCGGGTGTGATCGACAGGATAGGGCTTTTGCGCGCCGATCACGCCATCGAACGCAACGTGCAGCAAACGTTCCGCTATTATCGTCGCGGATCCCAAAGCGATTCCGCGCAGGCATTCGCAAAAAGAACTTGTCACAGAAATGTGCGCATTCGCATGATCGGGGTGTGGGATACCGTCAAGGCACTGGGGATCCAGTACCCGTTTTTGTGGCGCCTCGCCCCGCAACCCACTGATTTTCACGACCTTCATCTGGGTGATACGATTGAAAACGGCTTTCAGGCGCTGGCGCGGGATGAAACGCGGCGCGCTTATACGCCGGTTTTGTGGAAAGCCGACCCGGACTGGCCGGGACATCTGGAACAGGTATGGTTTCGAGGAGCGCACAGCGACGTGGGTGGACAGGTCGCCGGATTCCCTGCTGCGCGGCCTCTGTCCAACATTCCGCTCGTGTGGATGTTGGACAATGCTGCCAGGTTGGGGTTACCGTTACCGGCGGATTGGAAATCACGGTTTCCCACAGATTCCAGCGCACCGGCCTATGGCACGAAACGCGGGCTGTCGCGGTTTTTTCTGTTTCGTGCGCGCCGCAGCATGTGTAACGATCCCTCTGAGCGGCTGCACGCCAGCGTCGCGACCAATTAATCACGCTGTAGGCGCACATGGCCGGTAAATTGATGATTCAGGGCGCGGGCTCGAACGTGGGCAAATCGCTGCTGGTGGCCGGGCTGTGCCGGGCCTACGCGAACCGGGGCTTGCGCGTGCGGCCTTTCAAGCCGCAAAACATGTCCAACAACGCCGCGGTCACCGAGGACGGCGGCGAAATCGGTCGCGCGCAGGCGTTGCAGGCGCTGGCCTGCAGTGTGTCGCCGCACTCTCGTATGAATCCGGTTTTGCTCAAACCGGAAAGCGAACGCGGCGCGCAGATTATTTTGCAGGGAAAACGGCTCGCGACGCTGAGTGCCGCTGAATATACAGATTATAAACCGAAATTGCTGGACGCGGTGGTGGATAGCTTCAGGCAACTGTCTGACGACTGCGACCTCGTGCTGATCGAAGGTGCCGGAAGCCCCGCCGAGACCAATCTGCGCAAGGGCGACATCGCCAACATGGGGTTTGCGGCGGCGGTGAACGCACCGGTTATCCTGACCGGCGACATCGATCGCGGTGGTGTTATCGCGCAAATGGTTGGCACCTTTGCGGTGCTGGACCCTGCCGACTGCGCCCGCATCAAGGGCTTTGTCATCAACAAATTTCGTGGCGACCCCGCGCTGTTCAAAGACGGGTTGACCGAAATTGCCGCGCGTACGGGCTGGCACGATCTCGGTGTGTTGCCGTGGTTTGACAGCGCGGATAAACTGCCTGCCGAGGACATTCTTGACATCAGATCCAGCCATCGAGGTCCGTTCAAGATCGCTGTACTGAAACTATCACGCATCGCCAATTTCGACGACCTTGACCCACTGCGGCTTGAACCCAACGTTTCGGTGGTGATCGTTGAACCCGGCGCGGCCGTGCCGGGCGACGCGCAGGTCGTGATCATTCCGGGCAGCAAATCAACAATTGCCGATATGAACTTCCTGCGCCGTCAGGGTTGGGATGTCGATATCCAGGCCCATGTGCGGCGCGGCGGTCACGTATTGGGAATTTGCGGCGGTTATCAAATGCTGGGCAAAACCATAAGTGATTCACAGGGAACCGATGGTAAAGCCAGTAAAGTCAAAGGCTTGGGATTGCTGAACGTCGACACCCGGATGGCCCCGACAAAACAGCTGGCACAGGTGACGGCAACAGATATTCAGTCGGGTCAAACGTTGCACGGGTACGAAATCCATATGGGTCACACGGTTGGGCCCGACTGCGACCGCCCATGGCTAACAGTCGACGGGCGCACCGAAGGTGCCACAAGCGCAGATGGCCGTGTCCGTGGCAGCTATGTGCACGGTCTGTTTTCCAGCGATGGCTTCAGGCAAAACTATCTGGGCGATATCGGGATCAAAGCCGGCACATTTGTTTTTGACGATGTGGTTGACAAAACTCTGGACGATCTCGCGGCACATCTGGAGTCCGCGCTTGACCTGAATATGATGCTTCAAATCGCTGCACAGGGCGGTTGAAGCAGCTATTCGAATTCCTTGCTGGCAATCGAACGCTGGATCTCGCGGCGAACCAGCTTGCGCACATTGCGGGTTATGCGGTCGCCCAGTTCACCCTGTAGCTCTTCGCGCACCATTGTGACGACCATGTCGCGCAGCGTGTCCTCATCCAGAATCGATTCATCTTCTTCAGCGAAATCCACGACCGAGGGTATGTCATTTTCATCGGCAGCAGTTTTTTCTGCAGTGGCGCTCTCGGGTTCCTGCGCTTCTTCGGCGGGTTCCGCCCGCGTATGAGAAAGTGTCGGAGCGGCAACGGACGGGGCCGGTTGCGCGGATTTTTCGACTTCGGCTGCCGCATCCATGGCCCGGCTGGCGCGGTCGAACAAGGCGTCTTCGGGGCGGAACGAAAAGCGCGAAAAATCAGGTGCGTCGTCGCCATTCTCGCTTTCGATGCTGTTGTCACTTGTGTCTTGCGCCAAAGGCGCAGTATCGGAATCTTGCGCCAAAGGCGCAGTATCGAAGTCCTGCGCCAAAGGTGCCGTCTCTTTGGTCAGAAACCCGGGCATTGGCCGGGGTGTTGCCACGGGCCTTTCGGCAGATTCGTCTTCCTCTGCCGCCTGTGACTCCACAGCCCGCAGATAACCGGCGGCGCGGGCCGGATCACTCTGTGTGTCCCCGCTACCCGCTTCGTCGTCGTCAAGAGCGACCCGCAAGGCTTCGGTCAGCACGAGGCGCGCATCGGGTTCTTCGGATATCCGGGGCTGCGGTTCCGGGTGCTGCCCGCCGGTGCGCCCGTCTATCGGGCTTTTAAGACGCAGATTGACCACTCCGCTGGCCGCGTCGCCGTCATCTTCGTCAACTGCGGCGGACAGGTCGGGTGTTGCGTGGTGCCGGTCGTAGGCTTTGAACTGGGGAAGAGGCCCGTCTTTTGGTTCAGCCGCGACTTCCGCCTCTGAGTCAGCCAAAACGTCCGGTGTTTCCGCAGCTTGCGGCGCGTCGGACGCTACAGGTTGCGTCGGGTTTGCGGGCATGGATTGCGGTGCAGAGGTCGAGGCAAATTGGCCTGCGGGCGACTGATCGGCGGTTTTGGCCTCTTCGGATACCAACCGGCGTATAGAAGACAGCACGTCTTCTACGTCCATGTTTGAAACGGCATCAGACATGTGTTTCCCTCCGCTTTATTTCCACCATTAGTAGACCGTGACCGCGATTCATACAACACTTTGTTTGTCAGCTAGTTCCGCCCGGCCCGTTTGAAAATACGTTTCAACAGAATCCCGCGTTCTGTCTTGACCGGCGCGTTCCAGACACGGTTATAGTTGTCGTCGGTGTTATAGGTGGCGATGCCCAGACCCAGATGTTTGACCGTCAGCAGACCCATAGTCGATAAAAGCGAATAAATTGCTACTGCCTCATCACGTTGGGCCGCCACCAGATTGGATTCCGCGATCAACAACTCGCGCTCGGCGTCAAGAACATCCAGCGTCGTGCGCGCGCCAAAATTGGCCTCTTCCTGCACGCCGCGCAGCGCCACGCGTGAGGCGCGCACCTGTTTATGCCGCGCCACGATCGAGGCGCGCGAAATATTGATCAGCGCCCAGAATCGCGCCACGTTTTGCGACACAATTTTGCCCGCCTGCAACAGTTCAAAACGCGAGCGTTCGTCGATCGCCAGCGCCTGCCGGTATGCCGATGACAATGCGCCACCGCTGTATATCGGCAAGGATCCACCAAGTGTGATGGACGATGTGGTTGAGGGCGAGAGCGGTCTGACTCTGATAAAATCCCGCTGCGTCACATTAATATTTCCCGACAGCGTGATGTTCAGTTTGGTGCTGGCTTCGGCGCGCAGAACATTGAATTCCGAAGCTTTGACCACATGCTGGGCCCGCAATATCGACGGGTGCGTGTGGCTGCCAATGTGCTGCGCATCCTGCAGAGTGTTAGGAAAATCCGGCAGCGGCGGCGGCGGTTGCAACTCGCCGGGATAAACACCGACAGCGATGTGATAAACTTCGCGCGAGATTTCAAGGTTGCCCTGACGCAACGCCACCTCGGCCACTGCGCTGGCAAGTCTGCTTTCGGCCTGACTAACTTCGGTGCGGGTGATGTCGCCGACCTCAAAACGGTCACGCGCCGCCTGAACCTGGCGTTCGATCACGTGCATACTGCGTTCCGACAGGGCCAAAAACTGCGTATCGCGGCGCATATCCATAAACGCGGTGACCGCATTAAGCATCACAGACTGTTCGACATCGATCAGCGTCTGGCGGGCCGCTGACACATTCAGCCGCGCAACTTCGGCAGCCAGATAATTGGCACCGCCGTCCCACAGTTTCAAACTGGCATCAAGATTGAGCGCATGGGTAAACGAACCGGAGTCAAGGTTGTAAGTCGGTGCCGAGTAACCACTTGAACCACGCAGGCTCAGGGTCGGACGCAGAGCCGCCCAGGCCTGTGCGACGCTTTCGTCGGTGGCGCGTAGCCCCGCGCGATTTATTTCCAGCAAAACACTGTTGCGGTATGCCGATATCAACGCGTCGGTCAGTGTTTGCGCCGTCACGCTGACGCCGGCAAAAGCTGTCAAGCCAGCCAACAGCCCGACCCTGATCATTCGCCTTGCGGTCAATTTCATGCCTTGCCCTACCTGTATCCGACGGTTGTTCCGCCGGCTTCTTAGCCTCTAAAAAACAAACGCTTGCGCCGCGTTAAACGCCGCGATCACCGGTGCCTTGGAGTCAAACGCATAGCGCCACGCAATCGTATCGCCGCCACGCACGCCAACGCGACACTGCCCCCGTGTACCGTCGATAAAAATTGCGCAGATGCGCCCGCCATCCTTAATCTGTGATTCTAGCGTCGGGGGCAATTGCTCGATGCCGCCTTCAATGATCACCACATCGTAGGGACCGTGTTTGGCCGCCCCTTCGTCCAGCGGGCCGCGCGCGACAATCGCGTTGTCGACGCCCTGTGCCGCCAACGTTGCCTCGGCGTCATCGGCAAGACCCGTATCGGATTCCACGCCAACAACCGCTTCGGACATGCAGGCGATTACTGCGGTCGAGTACCCAAGTCCGCAGCCTATATCCAGCACCAACTCATCAGAGCGGATATCCAAGTAGTCCAGCATTTTAGCCAGAACACGCGGGTCCAGAACCACGCGCCCGTCGGCGATTTCAATGTGATCACCCGCATAAGCCACGCGGCGTGCGTCGTCAGGGACATATTTTTCGCGCGGTACACGACCCATGGCGTCGATCACCGTGAATTTGGTCACGTCAGAGGGCCTGATCTGGCAATCTACCATTGCGCGGCGCGCCGTCGCATAATCTGTCATGTTCTGCTCAAGAATCGGTTTGTTGTTACAAAAAAGCCTGACACAATTTCCGGGGGGGGGCAACTGACGGACACCGTCGACTCTGAAATGAACTGTCGCACCCGTTGCGCGTTTTTCACGACACATCCGATCCCGTGGACTCGTGGTTCAGACTCCGGGCGCCAAAAAAAGGCACAAACGCGTCGGTCATTAAAATTTGACGCATTTAGAGCGCGCGAAAGGCCGGTGGTAGCGGCAATTTCGGCGCGAACTAACTTTTTATTAGGTGGCAATTAATATCCCGATACCGAGCATCTGTTCCGTGTCACTCATCAGTCGTAAAAGCGCAACGCAATGAAAATTTCAAGATTTGTAGCATTGGCCGGAGCATCGATCATCGTCCTGTCCGTGGGCATGGCGATCATCAATTTTGTCAGCAGCCGCAATCTTTCAGAGCGATCAAACCAGACATTGATCTATTCGCTGGCTCAACTGGACGATTTCTATGTTTTGGCCGAAGTCGTTCGCGACTTGCAGCTTGATGTGGTGCAGGTTCAGCAATGGTTGACGGATATATCCGCGACCCGCGGACTGGACGGACTGGACGACGGCATGGAGGTTGCTGCCGGTTTCGCCGAACGATTCCCGCACGATATTGCGCGCGGTCGGGCCGTTGCCAAAACGCTTGAAATTCCGGAACTTCAACTGATTCTGGACGAACTGGAAGCGGCTTTTCCGCCCTACTATCAAGCCGGTATCGATATGGCCGCCGCCTATATCCAGGGCGGTCCAAAGCTGGGAAACCCGATGATGGGCGAATTCGACACCGTCGCCGAAAAAATCGTCGCCACGGTCGAAAAAATGCTGGTCCTGTCCGGATCCTCTGAATCGGTGTACAAGAACCGCAAGCAAAAGGTGAGCGCGCAAAGCCGTGAAATTCTGGGCTCAATGCGCGGAAATACGATTCTCGTGTTTGTGTCGAATCTTGTGATCGCGCTGGCGGTCTTTGTGATGATAATTTTCACAGTTTTTGTTCTATTGCGCAAATTGGCCGACTCAAATCAAAAACTGTTGTCGTTGTCGGCGGGCAAAACCGATCTTGATCTGACGGAAGAAAATTACTGGCAGGAATTCAAACAGCTGGCGGTCTCAATTTCCACGTTCCGGGATAGCCTGATCAAAGTATCGAACCT
>CAZPQL010000062.1:0-16881 GCA_964588725.1 uncultured Rhodobacterales bacterium | reverse complement strand
CGTTGCTGAAACCACTTTGTGTTGGCCTGGCGCTTTTACTTTTTAGCCCCTGCGGAATTTCTGCCGCGATCGCCCAGCAAACCGACGCTGAAACAGCCGCGCTCGGCCAGCGACAAATGACAGAGGCCGAACGCGCCACGTGGCGAACCGGTTGCACAATCCCTGCCCCGTCTGACTCGATTGATTTTGGCAACACCACGGTACGGGTTACGACGTTTGACGATTTATATTTTCTGAAAGTGATCGACTGGAACGGCGCTGTGACACCCGACGGGCAGGCCGATAATTTTTTGCTGCATCCCGATCTGCCCTTCGGCGGGATCGGGGCGCGAGACATTTGCAATCAGGCGATTTTACTGGAGGTATCGCCGAAATCCAGCGACCGTCGCTCGTCGGTCGCACTGTTTTTACGCAGCAGCGTTGACCTGTCCACGGATTATCCGTCGTCGATTACCCAAATTCAGGAACACGAACAATTGGTCAAAATCCCCGCCGGGCGGTATCTGGTTGTGCCAAAAAAACATGACGCAAGCGACTCTGGCCTGATAGCCGCATTGAAAGAATTGCAGGATGTCGCGTCGACGCTGGCGCGGTTTTCCGAAACCCGACACGGCGCTCTGGGCTTTTGGATGCGAAACACCTATTTTGTCCCTCTGGTAAACTAACGAATCCGGTCATGAAAAAACCCAGCGACAATCCCGCCGAGCCGTTCAAAAAAGCGCTGGCCGAGGCCACCAAGACATTGGCCAACGCGCCCGATCTGAATGTCAACTATTCGGTTGACCCGTCGGGCGTGTCCGACGACACCATGCGACTGCCGCAAATTACCCGGCGCATGAACCGCGACGAGGTTTTGCTGGCGCGCGGCACAGCCGACGCATTGGCGCTGCGGTTGCGGTTTCACAATGGCGCCACGCACCGTAAATATGCGCCGCAAGGCCAGATGGCGGTTGACCTGTACGAGGCCATGGAAACCGCGCGGTGCGAAGCCATGGGCGCGCGCGTCATGCCGGGAACCGCCAGCAATATCGATGTCAAAATCTCCCGCGACTGTGTGGACAAGGGGTTTGACGCGATTACCAGCCCCGCCGATGCACCGCTGGCCGATGCCGCCGGTTTTCTGGTGCGCCACCTTGCCACCGGTCGTCCGCTGCCAAAAGGCGCTGACAACGTCATGGGTCTGTGGCGCGATTTCATTGAAAGCGAGGCCCGCGAAACGCTGGCTAATATCAATGACGTTTTGGCCGACCAGTCAGCGTTTTCGCGTCTCGCGCGCCAGATTATCAACGATCTGGGATACGGCGATCAGCTGGGCGACGATCCCGACGATCAGGATCAGGACGCCGAAGACGAAAGCGAGGCCGAACAGGAAGACAGCGAACCCGACAGCGACGGCGGCGACGATTCGGACAACTCTGATGACATGGACGCGGCAGAAGACGACCAACAGCCGCAGATGGACCCGACCGACGCAGAAATCGCACTGGACGACGTTGACGACATGGATATGTCCGACGATACCAACGTTGACGACGGCCAGCCGCCGCAGGAATTTTCACCGCCCCGACATTCCGACGCCGATCCCACGTACAAAGTTTTTACAACCGACCACGACGAAGAAATCCGCGCCGAAGATCTGGCTGAGCCCGCCGAGCTTGAACGCCTGCGCAGTTATCTTGACCAACAGCTTGAGCCGCTCAAGGGGGCGGTTTCCCGACTTGCCAACAAATTGCAGCGCCGCCTGCAGGCGCAGCAAAACCGGTCGTGGCTGTTTGACATGGAAGAGGGCATTTTGGATGCCGGCCGTCTGGCGCGCGTAGTCACCAACCCCACCACACCACTGTCGTTCAAAGTTGAAAGCGAGATAGAATTTCGCGACACCGTGGTGACCCTGTTGTTGGACAATTCCGGATCGATGCGCGGGCGCCCCATTTCTATTGCGGCGATATGCGCCGACGTGCTGGCGCGCACATTGGAGCGCTGTCAGGTCAAATGCGAAATTCTGGGCTTTACCACCCGGGCGTGGAAAGGTGGTATGTCGCGCGAAAACTGGCTCGAGACCGGCCGCGAACAGACCCCCGGTCGGCTGAATGATCTGCGCCATATTATTTACAAAGGTGCCGACGCCCCGTGGCGGCGCACACGGCCCAATCTGGGTCTGATGATGAAAGAGGGATTGCTGAAAGAAAACATCGACGGCGAGGCGCTGGAGTGGGCGCACCGGCGCATGATGGGCCGACACGAGGCACGCAAAATTCTGATGGTGATCTCGGATGGCGCGCCGGTCGATGACAGCACGCTGTCGGTCAACGCCGCGTCCTATTTGGAAAAACACCTGCGCGCGGTCATCGAGATGATCGAGAAACGCCGCGGTGTCGAGCTGATTGCCGTGGGGATCGGCCACGACGTCACGCGGTATTACGAACGCGCGGTGACCATTACCGATGTCGAACAACTGGCCGGTGCCATGACCGAACAACTGGCGGCGCTGTTTGACAACGACTCCCGCGCACGGGACAGCGGTCTGCGCAAGGCAAGCTGACACCGCCGTTTCATCTTTGCAGCAAATACTCCTGCCGGACGCCGCCCGATCTATCCGCGCAGCCGTGTGATGAATGCCCGCAGCGCCGTGGTGATCTCAACCGGGCTGTCTTCCTGAATAAAATGGGTGCCCGCGACCGATACCTCGGTTTGATTGGACCAGTTGCGGCAGAACGCGCGCGACTCCCCGGCCAAAATCGACCCCGGATTTGCGTTGATAAACAGTTTTGGCACATCCGATTGCGCCAACCAATCGCCATAGCGTTTGACCGTTTCGAAGATCTGCGCCGGTTCCCCGCCCACCGGTATCTGGCGGGGAAAGTCCAGCGTCGGACGGCGATCCTCGCCCGCGTTCAAAAACGGTGCACGGTAATGCTCCATTTCTTTCCCGGTCAGACCTCGCATGACAGCAGAGGGCAATATCCGCTCTACAAACACATTTTTTTGCAGCACAATCTCTTCGCCCGCATCGCCGCGCATGGCCTGAAAAATCGCCCGCGCGTCTTTGGGCCATTTGTCCCAACTGGCAACCGGTTTGACGATGGCCTCCATATAGGCGATGCCCTGCACCCTCTCGGGATGGCGGTACGCCCAGTCAAATCCCAGATAGCTGCCCCAGTCGTGAATCACCAGAATGACATCGCGCGACACACCCAGTTGCGCCCAGGTGGCATCCAGAAATTCTGCGTGTTTTTCAAGACTATATGACATATCTTGGGTATCCGGCAGCTTGTCGCTTCCGCCCATGCCAACCAGATCAACCGCGATGCAGCGCCCCAGATCCGCCAAATGCGGCATGATGTTGCGCCACAGATAACTGCTGGTGGGATTGCCGTGCTGGAACACGATCGGTGGCCCTTCACCCATTTCGGCGTAAGCCATGTTCAGTCCGTTCACGGTAAGGGTTTTGACCGGCATTGGATTTGACGAAATTTCCATGACGTTCTTTCATATTCCTGTGCGTGGGCTTATTGCACCCATCACACCCTAAACCGTAGACTATGTACAGACCAACCAAGGGCAACCGCCATGTTTCAGAACTTTGAGTCGACAACGCATCCCGGCGACGGCGGCCCGCGGCTGGCGGCATTGCGCGCAGTGCTCAGAACCGAGCAACTTGACGGTTTTCTGGTGCCACGTGCCGACGCGCATCAAGGTGAAAATGTGCCGGCACGTGACGAACGGCTGGCGTGGCTGACGGGGTTTACCGGTTCGGCGGGGTTTTGCGCCGCCCTGATCAACGACGCGGGTGTCTTTGTAGATGGCCGCTATGGGCTTCAGGTGCGCACGCAGATCGATCAGGATTATTTTACCCCGCTTGACTGGCCCGCGACCGGGCTGGCGGAATGGCTGATCGCTGCGCTCCCGGATGGCGGCGTCGTCGGGTTTGACGCGTGGTTGTATCCGCCAGGAACCATCGAAAAACTGCGTGCAGACGTGACGGCGCAAGGAATTTCCATTGCGCCCGTAGACAACCTGATCGACCGTATCTGGACCGATCAACCTGCACCGCCAAATGCCAAAGTCGTTACCCATAGTATTGATTTTGCAGGCGAAACCAGCCAGAGCAAACGTGACAAGATCGCCGAACAATTGCGACGTGACTCCCAGCGCGCGGCGGTTCTCAGCTTGCCAGACAGCATTAACTGGCTGCTCAATATTCGCGGCGGCGACGTCGCGCACACGCCTGTGGCGCTTTGTTTTGCAATATTGCACGATTCCGGACGCGTTAATCTGTTTATCGACGCCAACAGTATCGACGCCGACGTGCTGGAACATTTCGGCCCCGACATCAGCATATTTGCACCCGATGATTTCGCCTCGACGCTGCAATCGCTTAGCGGTCCTGTCCGGCTTGACGGCAACACGGCCCCCATGTGGATTGCCGACCAATTGCACACGGGGGGTATAGAAATAGCCGATTTTCCCGACCCCTGCCTCTACGCCAAAGCGTGCAAGAATGCGGTGGAAATCGAAGGCGCGCGTCTGGCGCATTTGCGCGATGCGGTGGCCATGGCTGACTTGCTGGCATGGATTGACGCACAGGGTGATGCACCAGAAATAACCGAAATCGACGTGGTCCAACGTCTGGAATCATTGCGCGCGCGCAGCAACAGCCTGAAAGACATCGCGTTTGAAACCATATGCGGCGCAGGAGAAAACGGCGCGATCGTGCACTACCGTGTCACCACCGACAGCAACCGGGCCGTGCAGCCAGGTGATCTGCTGCTGATTGACAGCGGCGGTCAGTATCTTGACGGCACAACGGACGTGACCCGCACTGTGGCCATAGGCAATCCGAATGACGTTCAGAAACAATGCTTTACCCGTGTGTTGCAGGGTATGATTGCCATTTCTCTGGCGCGTTGGCCAGAGGGTTTGGCGGGGCGTGATCTTGACCCGTTGGCGCGACGCGCGTTGTGGTCTGCGGGGCTTGATTATGACCACGGCACCGGCCACGGGGTCGGGTCATATCTTGGCGTGCACGAAGGGCCGCAAAGTCTGTCGCGCAAATCGCACGTCTCTCTGGCGCCCGGTATGATCGTCTCTAATGAGCCCGGCTATTACCGCGCCGGTGAATTTGGCATCCGCATTGAAAACCTTGTGGTGGTCGAAAAGGCGGCGGCACTAAAAGGTGGCGACGCGCGTGACATGCTGAAATTCGAAACTCTGACATTGGTCCCCATCGCGCGCAATCTGATCGACATTGCGCTTCTGACAGCAGCAGAGCGCATGTGGATCAACGCCTATCACGCAGAGATCATGATCAAAATTGCGCCAGAGTGTGCGCAAGAAACCCGCGACTGGCTGACCACAGCCTGCGCCCCGCTTTGAGACCACGCCAAACCAGTTGCAGCAAAACGGCATTTGGTTTAACTTTGTCGTCTGGGGTGATTTCGTATGAACAACATGAACGACCATATAACAATTCGTAAGGCCAGCGGCACATGGGTGGTGCGCGCCGGTGACGCCGTTCTGGCCGAATCAAAAGAGGCGCTTGAACTGGTTGAGGGCGAATACCCTCCTGTCATTTATTTTCCACGAGCAGATGTGGCAATGGAATTTCTGGAGACCTCGCCAAAGTCCAGCCATTGCCCGCACAAAGGCGACGCCAATTATTATGGAATCGAGGCGCAGAGCGGGCTGATTGCCGACGCGGTCTGGTCTTACGAGCATCCACTGGAAGGTGTCGAAGCGATCAAAGGATATCTTGGTTTCATGCCGGGCAAGGCAACCGTCGAACAGTTATAGCACTGCCCAGAGCAGCCGGGACCGCGATTGCGTTTCCTGCGGTTGATTTCCTGGCCCAAAGCACCCGCGATCAGTGCAGCTTGCGCCGTCGGGGTATCAAATTAAATGATGCACGCGCACTTTCCTAACCTGCGGGGTCAGTTTAGGATTTCCCCATGACTGTATCCGCCGCCCTGACCGCGCTTGCTGATAAATTCGGCGAACAACTGCGCACATCGCAATCCGAGCGCGATCAGCACGGGGGGTCCGAAACCCATTTCAACCCCATAGCACCTGACGCAGTGTTCTACCCCAATTCCACTGCTGACGTCGCCGCGGCAGTCACCATCTGCCAAAAGTATAAATGTCCAGTCATCCCCTATGGCACCGGCACGTCGCTAGAGGGCCATACGTTAGCGATTTTGGGCGGCGTCAGTTTTGATTTTTCGCACATGAACAAGGTTTTGGCCGTCAATTGCGAAGATTTTGACGTGGTGGTTCAACCGGGGCTGACGCGTCGCGCACTGAATGCCGAACTGCGGGCGACCGGTTTGTTTTTTCCAGTGGATCCCGGGGCCAATGCTTCGGTCGGGGGCATGGCCGCCACGCGCGCCAGCGGGACAACCACCGTACGATACGGTAACATGGCCGAAAATGTTCTGGCGCTTGAAGTGGTGCTGGCCGATGGGCGCATCATCCGAACCGGCAGTCGGGCGCGCAAGTCTTCGACAGGTTACGATCTGACCAAATTGATGGTCGGCTCTGAGGGCACGCTTGGGGTCATCACCGAATTGACGCTGCGCCTGCACGGCCGGCCCGAGGCCACCGCCGCCGCCATTTGCGCCTTTGACGACGTGGCTGACGCGGTCGATGCCGTGATCGCAGGCATCCAATCGGGCGTGCCCACGGCGCGGATTGAACTGGTCGACAGCGAAGCCACCCGCGCCTTTAACCTTTACGGTAATACCGATATGCCCGAAAAACCGCATGTTTTGTTGGAATTTCACGGCTCGCACACTGCCGTCGATGAACAGGCACGGCTGTTTCGCAAGATTGCCAAAGATTTTGGCGCCAGCAATTTTGAGTTCGCCACCAAGCCCGAGGACCGCGACGCACTTTGGACGCTGCGACACAACGCGTATTACGCAACTTTGGCCCTGCGCAAAGGCGCAACAGCGGTGGTCACCGACATTTGCGTGCCGATTTCCAAATTGGCGCAGGCCATCGACGAAACCCGCAAAGACATTGCCAATAGCGACATTCCCGGGCCGATACTTGGCCACGTCGGAGACGGGAATTTTCACGCGATCCTGTTGATCGATCCCGACAAACCGACGGAAAAGGACACGGCATTGAAACTTGGTCATCGCATGGCGCAGCGGGCATTGCGTCTTGGCGGAACGATCAGCGGTGAACACGGGATCGGCGTGGGCAAGCTTGACCTTATGGCGGACGAGCACGATCAGGCGTGGCAGGTGATGGGCGCGATCAAATTGGCGCTTGACCCGCACAATATCATGAATCCGGGCAAGGTGGTTCGGTTAAATTAAGCCGTTTCAAAACCGACACGCTGGTCGCGAATAAGAAAGTGAACCGATTTTTCTCTGATAGGTTTTGACGGGATGAAATCGGAGAGCGTTGTGATTACGGCAGAAAACATAAAGCATTTTCAAGAGGATGGCGTGGCGTATTTACGGTCTGCATTTTCTATGGATTGGATCGAGTCCTTGAAAGACGGCATAGCGGCCAACATTTCAAATCCCAGCCCACGCGGTCGTCTTTGGGACAAGGACGATCAGGGGCGGACTTGTTTTTATGACAGTCAAGTCTGGCAGGACAATAACGCCTATAAGGAATTCATGTTCCATTCACCTTGCGGCGAAATCGCCGGACGCCTGATGCAATCCAGCGCTGTGAATTTCTTTTTTGATGCGGTTTTCGTGCGCACCCCCGGTGCCCAATTCCGTACCCCATGGCATCAGGATGAACCCTATTGGTCGGTGGAAGGTTTTGACACCTGTTCCGTCTGGATGCCCCTGGTTCCGGTTGAAAAGAAAAGCGCGCTGGAATTTGTGCGCGGCTCGCACCGGTGGACGCAAAAATTCAAGCAAACCAATTTTGGTGCCCTCACCGAGGATGCCCGCGATCAAGTGGTGTTTGAAGATACCGACACCGTGCCCTTTCCAGACGTGGAAAATAACCGCGCGGATTTTGACATTCTGAGCTGGGACATGCAGCCCGGTGATTGCGTGGCTTTTAACGCGCGGATCATTCACGGCGGTTCGGGTAATCTGTCCGAAGGGCGTGATCTGAAGGTCTTTAACACCCAATGGCTGGGCGACGACGTCAGGGTCAATTTTCGCCCAGAAGGCATGGATCCTGACCATTCCAAGGTGATGACTGAAATGGGCCTTAAACCCGGGGATCGTCCGGGCACAGCACTTTACCCACAGGTTTGGGCGCAAGCGTAGAGTTCGATGCGCCGCGCGGGGATATTGGCACCACACAGAAATGGACTTTAAGCAGTTGTCAGCAAAACCTGCGCTGCTGCGCGGGCTTCGTCGGTGACGACATCGCCCGACAACATCCGCGCGATTTCATTCACACGTCCATCTTTGGCCAGCGGCCAGACATCGGTAGTTGTGATTTCACCTTTCACGGTCTTTTCCACAAACCAGTGGTGATCGCCCAGCGCCGCGACCTGGGGTGAATGCGTGACCACCAACACCTGTCCGCCAACCGATAATGCCACCAGCCGCCGCCCGACTGCGTCAGCCGTCGCGCCGCCGACACCGCGATCAATTTCATCAAAAATCATCGTCAGCTGGTCCGCGCCTTTGGCGAGCGAAACCTTCAGCGCCAGCAAAAATCGCGACAGCTCGCCGCCCGACGCGATTTTCTTTAACGGCCCTGCCGGCACACCGGGATTGGGGGCAATGCGAAATGTTACGGCGTCCGCGCCATGAATACCGGAATTCGCATCGGAGACCACACAATTGAACAAAGCACGTTGCATTTTCAGCGTTGGCAGTTCGCCTGCCATGGCACTGTCAAGCCCGCGCGCAGTCTTTTGGCGCTTGATCGACAGCGCTGCTGCCGCCGTTCGATAATGATCTTGGGCTTTTGTCAAAGCATCCTGTACCGCGTTCAATTCAGCTTCGCCGGCCGATATTGCCGACAGTTTCGCGTGCAGCTCCAGACCCAAATCGGCCAATGCGTCAGGCTGCACGTTATGTTTGCGCGCCAACGCGCGGATCGCGAAAAGCCGCTCTTCGGTCGAGTCCAGATCAGAGGGATCAAAATCAAGCGCGCGCAAACAATCGTCGACGCCCTGTCGCGTCACCTCCAAATCGTCGCGCGCACGCGCCAGCGCCGCCAGCGGGTCGTCAAGCCGTCCCTCAGCCAATTCCTGCGCGCCTGTCAGCCACGCATTTGCATCGGCAAGCTGCCCCGCCGCGCCTTTACCCAGGGCCTCGGCCGCTTTGGCGATATCGGCCCTAATACGCGCGGCCCCTTGCATCAGCCGTCGCGAGGCATCGAGCGCGGCGTCTTCGCCCAACTTGGGCGCCAATTGGGTCAGTTCGTCCAAAGCGTGTTGTAAATAGTCCTGATCGGCGGTGGCGGCTTCGTGATGCGTGCGCAGGTCCGAAAGACGCGCGCGTAATTTTTCCATGGCCAGCCATGCGTCGCGTACCGCCATCGTTTCCGCAGCATACGCTCCAAACTCGTCCAGATAGCGACGGTGTTGGCGTTCGTCCAGCAGTCCGCGATCGTCGAACTGGCTGTGTAGCTCGACCAGAACATCCGACAGGCGGCGTATCAATTCACTGCCGCATCGCCGATCATTCACATAGGCCTGTTTGCGCCCGTCGGGGTGATTGACGCGGCGCAGGATCAACGTGTTGTCGTCTACCGGTATATCGGCCTCGCTCAATACCGCCCAGGCACGATGCGACGGCGCAAGATCAAACTGCGCCACGACCTCGCCGCGTTCAGCACCGTGCCGCACCAGATCGGCGCGCCCCCGCCAGCCAAGCACAAAACCCAACGAGTCCAATAGAATGGATTTGCCCGCGCCGGTTTCGCCGGTCAACACGTTCAAGCCGGGTTGAAATTCCAGATCCAGCGCCTCGATCAGAAGCATGTTGCGGATTGTTAGCCCACGCAGCATGACCGCACGCCCCTACCAGCCGATGTTATATCCAGCTTCCCTTCAGCACCCGCCGGTATACTTTGCGTATCCAGCCCTCGCCTTTGCCTTCGGGTTCAAGCCCCCGACCCGTCAGCAATTTGTAACCGTCGTCGTACCAGTCGGTGCTTCTAAAATTGTGGCCCAAAATAGCACCCGCTGTCTGCGCCTCGTCGTTCAGGCCCAGTGACAGATAGGCCTCGATCAGACGGTACAGCGATTCCGGCGTATGCGACGTGGACTGATAATCCTCGACCACCACGCGAAAGCGGTTGATCGCGGCGCTAAAGTGACCGCGTTTCAAATAGTAACGTCCGATTTCCATTTCTTTGCCCGCCAGATGATCCAGGGCCAAATCAAATTTCAGTATGGCCGAGCGCGCGTATTCGGTGTCGGGGTAGCGTTCGATCACCACGCGCAGCGCCTGCAACGCCTGAAACGTGTTTCCTTGATCTCGACCGACGTTTTCAATCTGGTCGTAAAAACTGAGCGCCATCAGGTATTGCGCGTAAGCCGCGTCTTCGTCAGCTGGGTAAAAATCCAGATAACGCTGCGATGCGATCCGGCTTTGTTCGTAGTTTTCGGCCTGATGATAGGCAAAAGCCGACATGACCAAACCGCGTTTGGCCCATTCCGAATATGGGTACAGGCGCTCGACCTCTGAAAACAGCCGTGCGGCCTCTTCCGGGTCGTCTGCGGTCAGTTGAAATTCGGCCGCCTTGAAGATGGTTTCGGGTTCCTGTTCGTCAAGCGGAACACCTTTTTCCCGCTGGGCACAGGCCGATAGTACCAGCAATCCAGACATCGCCAACACCCAAGACACCCTGGCCAGCCATCCCGTCAATATCGTGCTTTTCATTTCAAGTGCCATGGCGCAGAATCTATTTCGGTCGTCTGACGTTTCCTACCACAAATATCCAAGAGTAAAAACGGTTTTGCCCACAATTCGCGGCCGCATCGCGCCGCCTTAGGCAACAGCGCGCAAATCTGCGGCACTAACACCGACGCCGGGTAGTTTCAGCGCCGTTTCGGCGTCGCACGTCACCATTTCGTATGCCGATGGAGAGGCAAACAGCTTGCGTAGCAACGCGTTGGTCGCCGCGTGCCCTGCGCGTGCGCCGGTATAGCGGCCAATGATGGGCGCACCGGCAAGCGCAAGATCGCCCAAAGCGTCAAGCATCTTATGGCGCACACATTCGTCCGCGTGACGTAACCCACCCCGATTCATTACTTTGTCGCCCTCGACCACGATCGCGTTGCTCAGGCTGCCGCCCAGAGCCAGACCATTTTCCTGCATGGCCTGCACATCCGCATGGCGGCAAAACGTGCGGCTGTTGCTGAGTTCGCGCACGAACACGCCGTTGGCCATATTCAGCGTCTTTTTCTGCAGCCCGATCACTGCGTCGGGAAAATCTATCAGGAAATCGATTTCCAGATTTTCGCTGGGCTGCAACGACACATGAATGTCGTGCAAATTCAGTTCAATCTTTTCAAGCACGCGGATGATCCGCACCGGCGCTTTCAGCGTTTTAACGCCAACCTGCAATATCCGGCGCACGAACGCGTCGGCACTGCCGTCCATAATGGGCACTTCGGGACCGTCGACCTCGATCAGCGCATTATGGACACCGCAACCGTAAAGCGCTGCCATAAGATGCTCGACCGTGGACAGCGCGATACCGCTGTCGTTGCTCAGGCGGGTACAGAGTTTGGCGTCCCGCACGTTGTCGTAACGCGCCGCAATCAGGTTGTCGCGACCGGTAATATCGACGCGGCGAAACCAGATGCCGTATTCGGCAGATGCCGGCAGAATGCGCAACCGCGCCGGTTGACCAGAGTGCAACCCGGTTCCCACCATGTTGATTTCGTTCTTAAGTGTCGTTTGCACCCATGTTCCCCTAAACATGTCTACGGGTAATCCGGTCTCCGAAACCTCCTAATGAAAGCCTAACAAGAGCTCAACTCAATCTTTGTGACTCATTGCAACAAATGCGACAGCGCGTTTGCGGATTTCCGCTTATCGCACTGGAAACAGTTTGTTTACCAATATTACGCCGCTCAGAAAAATACGCCGCAGCGGCGTGTATCCAGCCAATAGTCGATCAGATTTGCGCCGGTAACCGCGTGGATTTAGTTGGCCTGACGACGCAAAAACGCAGGAATATCAATGCGTTCCTGTTCAGGGTCGACGGTTTCTTGTTCATCGGGCGCGCGGCGCGACTCGGTTGGTTCCGGTGCCTGACGATTTCCGGTTTCCGGCCCGTGACCGGTCATGCGGTTGATCAGGCTGTTGATACCAAACCGTGCGGATTTCTCTGCGGACGCAGGATGTTCGGGGGTTTGCTCGGCCGGTGTCTCGGGAACTTTGTTGACCGCCGCGCGCAACCGCGCCATGGCGTCGGCGGACGGTTTTCCGGGCGCCGGAGGCTTGGGTGCCACAAATCCGCCCAGATCAACCGAGGTCCGCGCGCCTGTTTCAGAGGCTATGTTTGCTGCGTCGGGTGCGGGTTCGGGGCGATATACAGGTGGCGGCAGGTCATCCTGCGCGGATATGTCGTAAGCGTCGTTGTACTCCGGTTCTTGTGCCGCTCCGGTCTCGTCGTCTTCATAGTCATAGTCAGATCCGGCCTCCATTTCGGTCAACAGCGAAGGCTGGTCCTCGGGCTCGGCGGACTGCGCGGCAGGCGGCATGTCTTCGGCCTGTGCGTCGGGTTGGATGACGGGTTCCAGCGGTTTGGCCAAAGAACGCCGTGGTACGGCCATTTCCTGCGCCAATTCGGACGCGTCTATACCCGTGGCGACAACAGAAACGCGCATTACCCCTTCCATCGAGGTATCCAAAGTAGAGCCAACAATAATATTGGCGTCGGGATCGACCTCTTCGCGGATACGGTTGGCGGCTTCGTCGAGTTCAAACAGCGTCATATCGTGGCCGCCGGTAATGTTGATCAACACGCCCTTGGCGCCGCGCAGCGAAATCTCGTCAAGCAGCGGATTGGCGATCGCCTTGTCGGCGGCCTGAATGGCGCGGTCCTCGCCCGAGGATTCCCCGGTGCCCATCATCGCCTTGCCCATTTCGTCCATCACGGAACGGACGTCGGCAAAATCAAGGTTGATGATGCCGGGGCGCACCATCAGATCGGTCACGCCTTTCACGCCCTGATACAACACGTCATCCGCCATGGAAAACGCTTCGGTGAAGGTGGTTTTTTCATTGGCCAGACGGAACAGGTTCTGGTTTGGGATGATGATCAGCGTGTCGACAACCTGCTGCAAGGCCTCGACGCCGTCTTCGGCCTGCCGCATCCGTTTGTTGCCCTCAAACTGAAACGGTTTGGTGACCACGCCAACGGTCAGAACGCCCAATTCGCGCGCGGCCTGTGCGATAATCGGGGCCGCACCTGTACCGGTGCCCCCACCCATACCTGCGGTGATGAAACACATGTGAGACCCCGCAAGGTGGTCCACGATGGCTTCGATACTTTCTTCCGCAGAAGCGGCCCCAACCGACGGCCGGGCACCCGCGCCCAGACCTTCGGTGACTTTGACTCCCAGTTGAATTTTGTGTTTGGACTGTGATTGCAGCAGCGCTTGCGCATCGGTATTGGCCACCACGAATTCGGCGCCTTCGAGCTCTTTGCTGATCATGTTGTTGACGGCGTTTCCGCCTGCGCCACCCACACCGAACACGGTAATTTTGGGTTTCAAATCCTGTTGCTCGGGCATCCGAAGGTTTAACGTCATGGTTAAGTCCGCCTGTTCGCCATTCATCCGGCCTTTGGCCGTTTTCTTGCCTATTGATTCGACATCGTAACGAAGCCGTTCGCGCGGGTCATCAAAAAATTGCTGCCAAACCCACCATATATTGTGTTAAATCGGTGATTTCCGGCATTTTTTCGCCTAGAGACCAGACATCTACCAATTCTCGCGAAACCAACGGACTGCACGCCGGATCGAGCGACCGGTTTGACGCTCGGCAGGGATTTCAAAATCCCAGCATTCGTCCTGAGGGTGGGCCGCATAAAGACACAGGCCCACAGCGGACGAAAACGCCGGACCCGTGGCCGCCTGCGGCAGTCCCTGTATGCGCATGGGCCGCCCCAGACGCACCTGTTGGCCCAAAATGCGTGACGCCATGGGCGCCAGTCCCGGAATTTGACTGCCACCTCCGGTTAGCACGATACGCTGTCCCGGCAGATACTCGAACCCCGCCGCGTCCAGTCGCGCGCGCACGTCTTCGAGAATTTCCTCGACCCGCGGGCGCATCACGCCGATCAGCTCGGCGCGGCTGACGCGGCGTCTGTCGATTTCCCAATCGCCTGTCTCGCCGCCCAGATCAACCATCTCGCGGTCGTCCATGCCGGTCGCCACCACACCACCATAAAAATTCTTGATCCGCTCGGCGGTTTTGAGCGGAACCTGAAGACCCTGCGAAATATCCGAAGTCACGTGATCGCCGCCCATGCGCACGGTGTCGGCAAAGATCAAATTCTTTTTAAGAAATATCGACACGCCGGTGCTGCCGCCGCCCATTTCGATACAGGCTGCCCCCAGTTCCGTTTCGTCCTCGACCAGCGCCGCCATACCGCTGACGTATGCGGCATTGGCGATACCCGCCAATTCCAGATCGCAGCGTTTGATGCACCGTAAAAGATTCTCGACTGCAGTGCTATCGACAGTGAGCAAATGCATATCGACCGACATGCGGTTGCCGGCCTGTCCGCGCGGGTCCGTCAACCCAAGACGATGGTCAAGCGCGAAACTGACCGGCAGTGCGTGCATTGGCTGACGCCCCGCACCGTAATCCGGCACAGCGCAGGCGGACAGAACACTGGCGATGTCCTGTTCGGCCACGCCCGCACCCTGCAGCGCAATCGATCCGGTCAACCCGTAAGAGCGCGGTCGCGCACCCGAAAAACAGACTATGGCGTGGTCCACCCGTACGTTCGCCATTTTCTGCGCGGCCTGCAACACTGTGCGAATGGCGCGTTCGGTTTCTTCCATGGCCTCAATTTCGCCAAAGCGCACGCCGCGCGATCTGGTCGTGGCGACACCGGTAACGCGAAACCGGGACTGACCGGTCATCGACCCCACGCCTTCGCTGGCGTTGACAGGTGCGATGCTGTCAAAACGCAGCACCAGACAAACCAGTTTGGATGTGCCGATGTCCAAAATAGCCACCACGCCGCGCTGCATGGCAGCAAGCCTTTGGGCGCGCATAGCGCGCTGTCCGCGATACAGATCATTCATAGGGGATCGTCTTTGCTGTTCAAATCAGCCAGTCCGTGCATGGCGTCTACGACCTCGTCACGCAGCCGCACCACCGGGCGGGCGCGGTTGCGTAAGTCGATCACCATAAAATCGCGCGCCAGCAGATCGTTACCGGCGTCAAGCGCAATCACCCGTTCCAGCGCCGCGATCGGATCGGCCTCGGGCAACATGATGCGCCGGTCATCCTGCAGGATCATATCCCAGCGTCGCTCGCCCACGCGGGACAGCCCGCGCAACCGCGCCAAAAAAGGCGAGGCCGCCGCATAAATCGCCAAAGCCTCTTGCACGTTTTGGTCAGCGGATTCGCCCACGATCAACGGCAGATCGGAACGTTGCGAACGGGTCTCGATCGCCGCGACCCTGTGACCCTGTGCGTCGAGCAATTCCAGTAACCGCGGCCCGCGCCAGACAATCGCCGGTTGTCGCTCGACCACCGCAACGTCCAGTATCCCCCCGGCACGCACCACCAAATCCACGCCCGCCACGGCGTCAAGTTGCTCAATCTGCCCGCGCAGGGCACGCAAATCCAGATCAAACGACGACACCGGAAAATCTATGGCCGTGATTTCACGGATATCATCGGCAAGCGAGGCCGATACGTCCTCGATCCGCATCAGGTTGACCTGAAACTCGGGGCGGTTCTCGATCAGCGCGCGCATTTCGGACAATTTTACGTCCAGCGTCGCTACGCGCGCGTCGTCGGACACATACCACGCCATGGCCGCGACAACGGCAAATACCGGCAACCCGGCGCGTAAAATCAGGTGGAAAAACGGTGTAAGCAAAAGTCGCTGCAATTTGTACGACGTGCGGCTCGGTGCAGGATCAGTGCCCGGCTTTTTCTTCTCTTCAGCCACAAAAATCGAGCGGTCGACAAACGCCGCGTCCTTGCGCACGCCTATCGTGGGTGCGTGGCCCGATGGTCTGTCTACCGATTGCACGACGCGTCCTCCACCAATTGTTGGCACAGCGCGCCAAATGAAATTCCACAGTGGGCCGCCTGTTCAGGCGACAGTGACGTCGGGGTCATTCCGGGCTGGGTGTTGGTCTCAAGCAGGATCAGACCGTCAAGCCCGCGCGCCGCGTCCCAGCGAAAATCCGTGCGGCTGAGACCGCGACACCCCAAAACACGGTGTGCTTTGGCGGCGTGGGCCATGCAGGCGTCGAAAATTTCGGCAGGAATATCTGCGGGCACTTCGTGCGTTGACCCTCCGGTCTGGTATTTCGCGGCGTAATCGTACCAACCTTCGGTGATGATATCGGTCACAGTCAAAGGCGCATCCATCAACACCGAACAGGTCAGTTCACGCCCCGGGGCAAAACCCTCGACCATTACGGTTTCCGGCATGTCACCAGACAGTTGCGGCGGGCCGTTCGCGTCTTCGTGCACGATGTAGACACCGACGGAAGACCCTTCGTTGTTGGGTTTCACCACATAGGGCGGCGGCATCACATGGGCCGTGCGCACATCTGCGGACGGTGCCAAAATGCTTGGGGCGACAGGCAGATCATGGGTGCGGTAAACGGCTTTGGTGCGTTCTTTGTCCATCGCCAGCGACGAGGCCAGCACCCCCGAATGTGTATAGGGGATTTGCAGCCACTCCAGCATGCCCTGCACACAGCCGTCTTCGCCCCAGCGCCCGTGCAGC
>CAZPQL010000061.1:0-18040 GCA_964588725.1 uncultured Rhodobacterales bacterium | reverse complement strand
CATCTGATATTTTTGGGGTATCGTGCAACGAGTTGCGACCGGCGCTCCAGAGCAGCGTCACACCCGACTCGGTGATCCGGTGTTCGCGCATCAGACGTTTGAGCGGCCAGGCTTTGCCGTTGACCACCACGAAATATTCCATCGGATCAACCCCGCGCGGCACCGGAAACTGCGCCGAAAATCGCGGTTGCGCCGCCGGTGCATCCATCTTCCGGTAGGGTGTATTGCCATAGGGCCGGGCGCGTGGATCTCCGGGCACCAGAATTTGCCCCTGCGGCGCCCGGGCGGCAAAGGCCGCAACGCTTTCAAGCCGTGACGGCAGCAGCGTCATTTCAGACCCCAGCCGATCGCCGATGATCGCCGTGCCGGTCAGCTGCTGCCACCAGCTTTCGGTGCTATGGTCAAACATCACCATGTCGTATTTTCGTATGCGTCCGGTGTTTCCGAATACCAGCGTTTCACCACCCACACGGCGGTCATAAACCACGCCGGAATTGCATAAGGGGCAATAGGATATCAGCACCGGTACACCGCCGATGACCTCGTTGACGATTTCGTGCCACAGCATGATGCGCAACGGGTAGGCGCGGGCGTCACCGTTGATGATCACGCCGATCACCGGTTCCAACGGGCCGACGTCGGTAGCATCACTGATCGGAACATAGACAGGGTCGTAAATCGGCGGAATGGAATCGCGCCGCGCACCATCGAATGTGATCTCGTCCATAGCGACGCCGATTTTTTCAAAATCTGTCAGCGGAAATTCGCGCTGCATGTCTGGCAAAGATTGAGAATATGCTGGCAGGGCCAGCAGCACAAAGAGCAAAAGACTAAAATGGCGCATGCCCGCAGCTAAGGGCAAAACGCAACGTCGGTAAACTGACGTCCTGTCAATTCAACGTGACTGTCAGCCACAAATAAAAAACCCGCCGGTTTTCAGCGGGTTATTAAGGTAGAGACCGATAGAGGGAGAATTACCGACCCCAGGTCCTGGTGACGCCGCAGTCCAAATGGACGAAATTGGAGCGGGAGTATCTGCCAACTCCGCCCGAGTTACATGCGACTCCGGCTCTGGCCACCTGACTGACGGAACGGTTGTTCAAGCGGATATCAGCGGCCATTCCCTTGATGTGCAGGGAATTCTTGGCAACGCCACGGCTGCGGCGGCGCAGCATGGCGTTGGTGTGCGGGCTGCGATAGCCCGACAGCATTTGAAAGGGTTCATCGGTTTCAAGCAGGGCATGCGCCGCTGCAACGATGTCAATATTGCGGGTGTCCATGGTCACGGCGCGATCTTCGCGCCAGTCGCGCATAAAGAAATTGATCTCCTTGAGCGCCTCTTTAATGTATTTGCCGTCGATCCAGTAAATCGTGTTGATACTTTCGCCGGTACGCCCCGAACGCATCGCGATGGACCGCACGTCACCCGCGCCTTTGAGAATTCCGAAAGTATTTGCAAATACCGGCGCCGCCGGAATAAGTGCGACGCTTGCAAAAGCGCCAATCACGCCGCGGCGTGAAATGAGTCCACCATTCACCTTGGTCATGGTATAGGCCTGTCCCCGTCAAAACCGCTGCGTGGTAACAGCGGTGTGTTACTCGTTCCCCCAAGTCCGCGTGTTATGGCACAAAATGATTCGCACGCCAAGACAAATCCTGCGCAGCGATGCCGCAGCGTTAACCATGAGCAGGATTTTGCCTATGGAAATATGGTAATCGCCAAAGGTTTCAATTTTGGAAACAAACTATTGCCCGTACCACACACGCCCCGAATATATTGATTTTATCCGATTTGTGATTAGACAGCTGCATACAAGATTTCTAAACCGTGTGATAACACCAGAATTAGCCGTAAAAATAATAGAACTAATCGTTCGATATGAGGAGGCACACAATGGCACTTTTAGACAAAGGTTCGCGCTCGTTTACGCGCCGGGTTGTCCTAAGTTTTATCGGCGGCGGGCTGTTTGCGTCCTCGCCTCTGGCGCCGACTGCCTGGGCACAGGGTTCGGCATTTGAACAATCGGTGGCGTTGTCAGCGGCAAAATATCCGGTGATCGCAGCTTTTTATCAGGCACGCGACTATCAACCCATCTGGACAGGTCCGGGCGATGCGGTGCGGCGGCGCGCATTGTTTCGGGCATTGATCAAGGCCCCCAACCACGGCTTGCCGGTTGCGCGGTATGACGCTGATCAATTGACGCGGGATTTTGGTTCGATCCGATCGGCCAAAGCGCGTGGAATTCTTGAGGTCGAGACCACAAAAATGTTCCTGACATATGTGCACGACATTCAATCGGGCGCTGTCGAGCCAAGCAAAATTGACGTCGACATGGCGATCAAACTGCCGCGGCGCGATCCCGCCGAACAGTTGGTGGCGTTCATGCAAGACGGCCCCGACAGGTTTCTGAAATCACTGCCGCCAAAGCATCCCGATTACGTCCGTCTGATGAAGGAAAAGGTGCGGCTTGAGCGCATCATTCAGGCCGGTGGCTGGGGACCGACGGTTAGCGGCAAAGCGATCAAACCCGGTCAAAAAGGCCGGCGTGTGTTGGAACTGCGCCTCCGGTTGTCGGCAATGGGCTTCAAACGTCTGGGCATTTCGCCCACATATGACTCCAAGCTGGAAGCGGCAGTCACGCAGTTTCAGATCGATCACGGGTTAAACGTGGACGGCGTTGCCGGGGCCGGGACGCTCAAGGCGCTCAACGTGTCGCCCGAGCAGCGGCTGGAGCAGGTGATCATCGGGCTGGAACGCCAGCGCTGGCTGAACAAAGATCGCGGTCGCCGCCATATATTCGTCAATCAGGCCGATTTCCGCGCCTTTGTCATGGATGATGGCAAACCCACGCTGACGACACGGGTTGTGGTGGGAAAGGCCTATAAATTCCGCACACCGGAATTCACCGACGAAATGACCCACATGATCATCAACCCCACGTGGCATGTGCCCAAATCGATTGCCCGCAAGGAATACTTGCCGCAATTGAAAAAGGACCCGGACGCGCTGCGCCGCCACGGGTTGCGCATGACGGATGTGCGTGGTCGTGTCGTCGATCCGACGACACTGGATTACGAAGAATACGGCATCAATAATTTCCCGTTTGACCTCAAACAGCCGCCGGGATCGCGCAATGCCTTGGGCAAAGTGAAGTTCATGTTCCCCAACAAATTCAACATTTATTTGCACGACACACCCAGCAAATCACTGTTCAATCGCGAAGTGAGGGCCTACAGCCACGGGTGCGTTCGGGTGCAAAAACCGTTCGAGCTGGCTTATACATTGCTGGGTCGTCAGTCGGACCAACCGGAAAATCTATTTCACGACGCACTGGCGACGCGGCGTGAAACCCAGATCGATCTTGTTCAGCCGATTCCCGTGCATCTGGTTTATCACACCGCATGGGTCGCAGCGGACGGGCGCGCCAATTACCGCGCCGATATTTACGGGCGCGACAAGAAAGTGCTGAAGGCCCTGCTGAACGCAGGGGTGGTCATGTCCGGGGTTCAGAGTTAAACATCGGCCGAACTGGCACGAACACAAGGGGTGGCCGCGTGGCCGCCCCTTTTCGCTTGGAACTGATAAAACATGGCCTTTTCGGTTGCACAAATAGCCAAAAACATGGGTGCCCCGTTTGCGGGCAACGGCGACTTACAGATCGCGCGCGCCGCCGAACCCGGCGCTGCGGGTGCACAGGATTTGGCGCTTGCGATGGACGCCAAATACAGCGAACAGCTGGCGAAAACACGCGCCCGCGTTGCCGTACTCTGGGAGGGTGCCGATTGGCAGGCCATGGGGCTCGAGGCCGCGATATTCGTGGCGCGTCCACGTCTGGCCATGGCCCGGATTACCGCGATATTTGATCGCCCGCCGTGCGCGAATGCCGGTGTACATGCCAGCGCCGCTATCGACGACAGCGCCCGTATCGACGAAAACGCCTCTATCGGTGCCTTTGTCAGCATCGGCGCGAATGTGGTGATCGGTAGGAACGTTCGCATTTTGCCGCACGTCGTCATCGGCGAAGATGTGACCATCGGCGCGGATGCGCTGATACACGCAGGCGTGGTGATCGGCGCGGGTGTGACAATCGGGGACCGGTTTATCGCCCAGCCCAACGCCACTATTGGCGGTGACGGGTTTTCCTTCGTCACACCGGAAGATGGCGCTATCGAAGCGGTGCGCGCCACGATGACGTCAGGCACCAGCGGCCGTGGACAGGCCTATTTGCGGATCCACTCGAACGCATCCGTGCGGATCGGCGACGACGTCGAAGTGGGCAGTAGTACGGCCATAGACAGCGGTACCATCGCCGATACAGTGATCGGGAGTGGCACCAAAATCGATAACCAGGTGCAAATCGGCCATAACGTGCGCATCGGTGCGCATTGTTTGATTTGTGGTCAGACCGGCATCGCGGGTTCGGTGGTGGTCGGTGATTTCGTTGTTTTGGCGGGCGGGGTCGGCGTTGCCGATCACGTAAATATCGGCGACGGTGTCATCGTCGGCGTGGCCTCAACTGTGATGTCCAATATTCCCAAAGGTCGCGCGGTTCTGGGCAGTCCGGCAGTGAAAATCGAGCAAAGCATCGCGTCGTACAAATCCCTGCGGCGACTGCCACGGGTATTGGCGCGGCTCGAGGCGCTGCAAAAACAGGTCAGCAAGCTGATCGACAGGGGTTAGGTTTCGGTGAACACCGTCGGGGCATCCAATCATCAGACCATTGAATCGCGTGTGGTCGACATCATCGCCAGACAGGCGATGGTTGGTGCTCAACAGCTGGGCGTTAAGTCCGAAATCGCGGCTCTGGGTCTTGATTCACTGGGGCTGGTCGAGGTTATTTTTGCGCTCGAACAGGCTTTTGACATTCAGATACCATTCAACGCCAATGACCGCCGCGACGATCAAAGCGCGCTGAAAACGGTGGGTTCGGTCGTAGAGATGATCATCGCGTTGTTGGCGCAGAAAAACGGATCGCAGGACCAATGAGACGCGTGGTGATTACCGGTCAGGGCACGGTGAACGCACTGGGCATGAACGTACGCGAAACTTTGTCAGCGTTCAAAGAGGCACGTTTGGGTATTGGCGCGCTGAAATTTCCCGACGTCGAACGGCTGTCGATCCGCATCGGCGCCCAAATGACGGGATATAATCCGCAAGATCATTTTACAGCGCGCGAATTGGCGGTCTACGATCGTTTTACCCAATATGCGATCCTTGCCGCAAAAGAAGCCATGCTTCAGTCGGGGTTAAAGATCACCGAGGAACTGGCACCGCGTTGCGGCGCGATCGTCGGCTCGGCCGCCGGTGGGCTGCAAACGCAGGACGTCGCCTATCGGGAGGTGTTTGAGGATCGCAAAAACTCGGTTCATCCGTTAACGGTGCCACGTCTGATGGTCAGCGCTGCGGCCAGTCACCTGTCAACTATCCATAACCTTCGTGGTCCAAGCTATGCGCCGTCTTCGGCCTGTGCGTCCAGCAATCATGCCATCGGTCAGGCATTTCACCTGATCCGCGGCGGCAGCTGCACGGCGATGCTGGCGGGCGGTGCGGAAAGCCCTTTGTGCTTTGGTGGCATCAAGGCGTGGGAAGCACTGCGCGTCCTGTCGCCGGATGCCTGCCGTCCGTTTTCGGCCAACCGTAACGGGCTGGTGCAAGGAGAAGGGTCCGCGATATTTGTGCTTGAGGACAGGGAACACGCGCGGGCGCGCGGTGCCGATATTCTGGCCGAAGTCGCGGGGTTTGCCATGAATGGTGACGCGCATGATATCGTCAAACCGTCGCGTCAGGGCGCCGCCGGCGCCATGGCGGCTGCCCTGGCTGATGCGCGCCTTGATCCTGACGACATTGGTTATATCAATGCGCACGGTACCGGTACACGCGCCAACGATTCAATCGAATGCGCGGCGATCCGCGACGTGTTCGGCCCGCACGCCGAAACGATGGCGGTCACGTCGACGAAATCAATGCACGGGCATCTGATGGGGGCCACGGGGGCTGTGGAATTGCTGGCGGTCATCATGGCGATGCGCGACGGTATCATCGCACCGACGATCGGCTATCAGCAGCACGACCCCGATTGCGCGCTGGATGTTGTCCCCAACGCGGCCCGCAACGGGCGCGTCACCGCCGCGCTTAGCAATGCCTTTGCGTTTGGCGGGTTGAACGCCGTATTGGCGCTTAAAGCTGTGTGAACCGGCAGCGCCGGATGGGTGCTAAGTCTATTTGGGCAGCGACGCGTTATAGGCCGCGGTAAATCCCTTGAGCGACAAAAACAGCGTGATCGGCTGGTTGTTGTTGATCGAACGGATCGTCATCACTGCCTGTTGGCCGGCCTGAAGCGCTGTAAGTTCCTCGGCCGTAAAGCCAACGCGCGACACGCAACCGACGTTTTCGCACCAGTTGAAAGGGTAGTTTTTGGCGGCGGCTCCGTCGATACCGAAAGACAATTGCGCTGTCAGTAAAGTACCAAGAGGCGTGACAATCGATCCACCCATCACGGCCGGGCTGCCTTCGGGAAGCTGAAACAAAATGACTTCTGCGATCGGAAAGCCTTCGGCGTCTTTAACTTGCTGAGCAATCTGACAGGGTGCCACACCGCTTTCGACTTTGACACATTGCACCGCCCAGTCGCCGTGAGTCGCGACCAATTGCAATTGTCCGACCTCCACTTCCTGTTCGGTCCCGACAGAAAAATCGTTCGTGGGGACGGTCGTATCTTGCGCGTGTGCCGTGGTGGCGACGGCCAGACAAATCGCAAGGGCGCTGAGCGCAGCGGAAAAGGTTGGTTTTTTCATCTTTACTCTCTTGGTTTAATAGTCGTTTTCAGGCGTGTAGCATTTGCGAACGGCGATGTCAGTCCCGAAGCGGCACCGCTGGATTTATCGGCGCAAATACGCCACATATACGGCGAAACCGAAGACCAACAAAAAAAGAGGCCCCCGAATTCAGGTGCCCCTCTTTTTTTTCCGCTTGTGCGGTTCTCCCCGTCGAACTGGCCGACAAATTATTGGGTGCAAACTAGGTCAGAGTGTCGCAGAGGTCAACAGAAATTTGGTGCCAAATGCGTCAACGGTCAAAAAAAGCCGCGCAAGATGCGCGGCCAGTTAACAGGGAGGATACCACCGGACAAGAATTGGGCCATACGCGCCCGGTCCGGGGAAATTCAGGTTCGCACAGAGGTATTAATAATACTTGAACCGTGGGCCTGAATCGCGTGCGACCGGCGCTAGAGCGCCCGAATCTTCAGCTTGGTAATCCGGTTTTCCACGCGCTTCAGAACCTCAAAGCGGTAGCCGTGAAACGCGAACACCTGCCCTTCGGTCGGGATGCTTTGCGCTTCGTGGATCACCAGTCCGGCCACCGTGTTGGCGTGTTCAAAGGGCAACGACCAGTCGTTGATCCGGTTGAGATCACGGATGGTCATCGCTCCGTCGACCAAACAATGCCCGTCGTCCGACGTCTGCGGTGGATCTTCGCTGATCTGGTCGTGTTCGTCGGTGATCTCGCCGACGATTTCCTCCAGAATGTCTTCAAGCGTGATCAGACCTTGTAATGCGCCGTATTCGTCCACAACCAGCGCGAAATGCGCGCGTCGGCGCAAAAATTCGCGCATCTGGTCGTCAAGCGTCGTGGTCTCGGGAACAAAATAGGGGGCGACGGCGACATCAAGAATATTAAATCCGGACACGCCTTTATCGCTGGCATCGGGTCCGCGCACCAATTGATCGACCGCGCGTAACAAATCCTTGGCATGAACAATGCCGACAATGTTTTCGGGCTCGTTCCTGAACACGGGCAGGCGGGTGAAGGATGATTTCAGGCATTGTGACAGAATGGTTTCGGGGTCGTCATCGGCATCGATCATCTCGATGTGTGATCTGTGCAGCATGATTTCCTCGACTTCACGGTCCTGCAGATCAAGAGCACCCAAAAGCCGGTCGCGATCGTCCTTGCGCATGGTACCCGAAGAGTGGCCGAGCGCAATCGTGCCCGCGAGTTCGTCGCGCATTGCCAGCACCGAAGACCGCGGGTCCACCCGAATGCCAAAGGCGCGCAGCGTCAGGCGCACGTACCAGCGTACTGCTCCGACAAAAGGCGCCAGCACCTTGATCAGCAAGCCGATCACCGGCGAAACACGCGCAGCGGCAACCTCGGCGTTGGTTATCGCATAGGTTTTGGGCAAAACCTCGGCGAACACCAATACCAGAACCGTCATGACCAAAGTGGCCAGCGCAACGCCGCTATCGCCAAACAGGCGTGTAAACAGGCTGGTCGCCAGCGCTGCGGCCAGAATATTGACCAGATTATTGCCTAACAGCACGGCCCCGATCAGGCGTTCGTTGTCTTCGGTCACGCGCAAAGCGCGGCCAGCGCCCTTGGATCCCTTGTCCGCCATGGCGTGGAGTTTTCCGCGACTGGCTGCCGTCAGCGCGGTCTCCGAACCCGAAAAAAACGCAGACAGGATCAGCAGCGCCACGATTGCGGCGACGGTCAACCAGAACGCCGAGTCCAGGTTCACAATGACGCCAAGCGGGGTTTCCATTCTGTGTGCGGTCCTTAACAATAGAGGAGGGGTATCTCTGTTATGGGGCCAAAACCCTTGTGATTCAAGGCGGTGCGTCAAAAATGAAAGTCCGTGACCTAGGTGAATTAGCTGGCGACCTCGTTATTTTTGGTGGGCCTTACTCTAATTTTCAGGCGCTCTCAGCGCTGCTGGAACACGCCGCGCAAATGAATATCGCGCGTCAAAATTTCATCTGCACAGGCGATGTGGTCGCCTACTGTGGCGCGCCTGATGCGACATTGGCCCTGATGCGCGACAACCATGTTGCCTGTGTTGCGGGCAATTGCGAGGTACAACTGGCCGCAAATGCACCGGACTGCGGATGCGGTTTTGCGCCGGGATCAACCTGTGACACGCTTTCCGCGCAGTGGTACGAATTTGCGCAGGGCGCGGTCGATGACGACGCGCGCGCATGGATGCGCCAATTGCCGGACCTGATTGTGTTTCGTCACGCAGCAAAGCGCTATGCTGTGCTGCACGGTGGCGCGACCGACATCGCCAGATATATATGGCCGACTAGCCCGGGCAGCGATTTTCAAACCGAGATCGACTGCCTGCGTGCAGAGGTCGGCGCGCTTGACGGCGTGATCGCGGGACATTGCGGTATTGCCTTTGAAAGAACTGTCGATGGTGTGCGTTGGATCAATCCCGGCGTTATTGGGATGCCACCCCACGACGGCAATCCGCAGACCCGATACGGCGTGTTGCGGGCGCAGGGATTTGAAATTTACAGACTGACTTATGACGCCCGCAGCGCGGCGGCGGACATGGTCGCGGCAGGTTTGACGCAGGGATACCACGCGGCGCTGACCGATGGTTTCTGGCCCAGCGAAGATATTTTACCGACCGGGCTACGCCGGTTCAGTCACCGGCAAGCGGATGGTGGTTGAGAACCAGATCTTTCAGGCGTGCGTCCAGCACTTTGGTGTAGATTTCGGTAGTGGAAATATCAGCGTGCCCCAACAAAGTCTGAATGACCCGCAAATCCGCGCCGTTGGCCAGCAGATGCGTGGCGAACGCGTGGCGCAAAGTGTGCGGGGACACGTTTTTGGGATCAAGACCCGCTGCCCTGGCGATGTCTTTAATCAGCCCGTAAAACCACACGCGCGTCAGGTGGCCCTCGCGCCCGCCTGACGGAAAAACAAAACGCGAAACGCTGTGGCCTGATTGGCGATTATTATCCTCGGCGCGGTCACGCAACACCAGCCAGTCGTGCAGCGCCACCTGTGCAGGGGGCGACAGGGGGACCATGCGTTCCTTGCCGCCTTTGCCTTTGATCAACAACATCTGCGGATTGCCGCGTGCGCTGGCCACCGGCAGCGCGACCAGTTCGCTGACCCGCATACCGGTGGCGTACAGCAATTCGCATAGACAGGCATTGCGCACGCGCGAACTGGTATTGCGCCCAAAGCGGCGCGCTGTGTCCAGTATGGCGTCAACGTCGGATTCACTCAGCGATTTTGGCAGCGATTTGGTTTTACCGGGTCCGGTGATTTGCGCCGCTGGATTGTCAGGACGCCATCCTTCGTCAAAGGCAAAGCGGAATAGTTGCCGCACCGCCGCCAGTTTACGCGCCCGCGTCGCCCGCGCCATGCCCCTGTGATCAAGGTCGACAAGATACTGTTCGATATGTGTACGCTGCGCGGTTGCGAAATCCAGATTCAACCGCGACAGGAACGAATTAAAATCCTTTAGATCGCGCCCGTAGGCCAGCGCCGTATTTTCGGCAATATCAAGCTCGGCGCTAAGAGCGTCCAGAAATGTCACGATCCAATGGCCCGTGCTCATGGTTAACCGCGCCTTTCCAACACCAGCAGCTGGATTGCCGCTCGGCGCGCCTCTTCCTCCAGCCCGACCGCCCTGAGCGTGGCCAGTGCGACCTGAATATCACCGGGGTCGGCAAAACCGGCGTCGGTCAAAAGCAACATCGCCCGCAGGATGGCCTCGCCCAGCCGGTTGTCACGCAGCAAATCCAAAAGCGGGCCCTCGGGCAGAGGTTGCGAAAATCCATCCCTAATTGCAATTCCCAGCGTTCCGGGCGGCGCTACAGTGTCCACACGGCCCCCGGTCAGTCCCTGCAGGAATAAATCTTCTTCCCGATTGACTGCAAATCGCTTGGCGTGCTGTTCAAACCCGTCCGACAACAAAGCCACCCTGAACGCTGTATCCGCAGCCGGACCACTAAATTCAATATTCACCAGCCGGTCGCCGTAGTGGCGCGCGAAGGCGACCTCAAGACTGACGGCGGCCATGGCGTTGAATGCGGCGGGTAGTGTGGTTTGCAGCGCAACCGTGTCGCCCGAAAGCAATGCCACATCAAAATCGTGGATGGCGCGCACGCGGTCCCACAACCCGCCGGACGCCGCTGCTTTTTTCTCGGTATAGAGATCAAACAGGCGCGCCGGTTCAATTGCCTGTGTTCGCAACAGCCGTTCTGCGGCTTCCATCTGGCTTCGCCATCCAGCCGAACGGCTCAGGTCGGCATGCAGAAAAGCCTGCGGCAGCACACCCGGTGGACGCGGTTGTGCAATGGCTTCACGCATCACGAAACTCAGCGGCGTAAGCCGGGCCGGAGGCGGTAAATCAGGCTCGCCCGCAAATAATTCGGGATCGAGAAACCACGATAAAAGATCGGCCTCGGCCAACGAGATAAATCCCAGTGTTTCCCCCGTCGCCACAGTCAGCGCCGCAGCATTCCAATCACCGCCGCGCGCCAGACAAAAAGCCCGCGCAGGCAACGTTGGCGCAAAACCGGGCTGGGCGGTCAGCGCGTCACAGGCGCGGTCCTCCTGACCGGTCAACAACGCGACGTCGAACCAGCGGCGAAAAATTTCGCTTTCGGTGGGTCCGGCGCGTTCGAGCAACGATTGCGCCTGGTCGAGCGCGCCCAGCTCCAACAGCTTGTCAGTACGCCCAAGCAACAATCCGTCTCCGGCGGCGGTGGAACGGGGCGCGTCAAGTTCGGCCAGCAATATGGTATACAAAAGGCTCAGAATTTCAGGCAACCCCTGCGTGCTCTGGCGGCCGATCAGGTCGGTGATCACCGCACTGTCGCTGTCACCCCAAAAATCGCGTGGCAGCCCGGTCAGCGCCGTGGGTAGCAATCCGACACTGTCTTTTCGCAGGTCTTCAAGTGGTGTGACCACGATGACTTCGGGTTCTGTGCCCGGTGGAATTTCTGACTCGGTCAACGGCAGGACGTTGCGTTCCTGAACCGACTCAGACAGCCAGTCGATGGCCGACAGCGGTGTTTGCGCCCACAGCGATACGGGCGACACCACCAGCGCCAACGGTATAAGCGCTCTAATCCACACGCAGAATCACCGGTTGTGTCACGACACGTTTGTCAGCAGTCATATCGCCCAGAAAAACATAGCCGACAACGGAAAAACCATAGAGTAAAGTAATTAAAAACAGCAACTTAAGTATTCGACCCATGGGTGTCTCTTTTCGGTGTTCCGCGCGTTTTGCGCCGCCGTGTTTACCAAACCATTGCCAGTATATATAGCATCATCACGGCCCGCACGACGGTGTGGTCGGAAAATTTTTTTTGCGCGGAAAGCACAGGGGCATGTCGCGGTACCAATTGACGAAAACGATTGCCATGGTCGGTATGATGGGGGCCGGAAAAACCGCTGTGGGTGGTTTGGTAGCAAAACTGCTGGACGTGCCATTTCTGGACAGTGATCACGAAATTGAACTGGCCGCCAACCTCAGCGTGGCGGAGGTGTTTGAACAATTTGGCGAGCACTTTTTTCGTGAAAAGGAATCGCTTATTCTGCGCCGGTTGATGAGCGGGCCACCCTGCGTTCTGTCCACTGGTGGCGGTGCGTATCTGCAGGACAAAAATCGTGACATCATTGCGCGATACGGTGTCGCTGTCTGGCTTAAGGCTGACGTAGAATTGCTGTGGTCGCGGGTCAAAAGCAAGGATACGCGACCATTGCTTAATGTGCCTGACCCCCACGCGCGGCTGCTGGAATTGGACGCACAGCGGCGTCCGTTTTATGAACAGGCTGAAATTATTGTGTCGGCGGGTCCAAAACTGTCAGCACAGGAAATGGCCGAAAAAGTTGTCGTCGCGCTGGAAAACAGCGACGACCGCATTGTCAGAAAGGTGGCATAAATGACCCGGAATACGGTCAAAGTGGATTTGGGCGACCGCGCCTATGACATCATCATCCGCGACGGGCTTGTGGCAGGGGCCGCCGGGTATCTTGCGCCCCATCTGCGGCGTCCCAGACTGGCAATAGTCACCGATACAAACGTTGCCAAATTGCATTTGCAGACGCTGGAAACCGGGTTGCGTGCGGCGGGTATTGCTTTTGATACGTTGGTGTTGCCGGCAGGCGAAGGCACCAAAAGCTGGTCGGCGCTCCAACAGGTTGTCGAGTGGCTGCTGGCCCGGAAAATCGAGCGCGACGACCTGATCGTCGCCTTCGGTGGCGGCGTGATTGGCGATTTGGCGGGGTTTGCGGCGGGCATATTGCGCCGTGGTGTACGATTCGCCCAAATTCCCACGACGTTGCTGGCGCAGGTTGACAGCTCGGTCGGCGGTAAAACCGGAATCAACAGCCCTCAGGGTAAAAATCTGGTGGGTGTGTTCAACCAGCCCGAACTGGTTTTGTGCGATCTTGACGTGCTTGAAACACTGTCGCCCCGCAATTTTCTGGCGGGCTACGGTGAAGTGGTCAAATACGGATTGCTTGGCGATGCCGGTTTTTTTGACTGGCTAGAAATCAACGGGCCGAAACTGGCGGCGGGCGACGCAGGCGCGCGCGCCACCGCGATTCGCAAGTCCTGCACGATGAAAGCAGGGATCGTGGCGCGCGACGAAAAAGAACGCGGAGAACGGGCGCTGTTGAATCTTGGGCATACATTCGGACACGCGCTGGAGTCGGCCACAGGCTATAGCGACCGTCTTTTGCACGGAGAGGGCGTGGCGCTGGGCTGCGTGTTGGCGTTTGATCTGTCGATCGCGCTTGGCCTGTGTGCACAGGAAACCACGGGGCGGATCGCGGCGCATTTTAGCGACATGAATATGATGACGTATCTTTCTGAAATAAAAGGTAAATTACCAAATGCTGCGGCGTTGCTGGCGCTGATGGCGCAGGACAAGAAAACCCGTGACGGCACGACACATTATATTCTGGCCAGATCAATCGGTGCCGCATTTGTCAGCGACGGGGTGGAGGACAAAACCGTGTTGCGGGTGCTGGAGTCGGCGCTGGACAAGCGGCGTTAAAACCGGGCTGCGTTTTCAGGCGCTGCAGGACGCCCCGCCGAGAACGCAGAATTTCGCGCAATGGCGGTGGTTGAGATGCACATCGCGTTCGGCCTCTTTTAACGTCGCGCCCATTTCAAATTCCGGCTCGAAAGGCAACAACGTGCAGGCCAGCACCACCGGTGCATCAGCACCCTTGCGGCGCACCACCATACGCGACGACGCGCACATCACATCTTCGGGCCGCTTGCCCAATTTATCCCAACACGACGTCGTGATTTCTGGCACGTCCACGGTTTCGTCCATTTCCGGGAACAACACCAATTCGGCCGTGTCCTGTGGGTCGATGTCAAAGCGATGTCTGCTGAAAAGGCGGGCAAACCCCCGGCGCGCTGTGGGCTCGTCTTCTTGCCACAGTTGCCGACCAGCCACAGCCATTTTGATGCCGGTCTCTGCCAGCCAGTGCATTCCCTCGATGCTGGTGTCAAAACTGCCCGCACCGCGCATTGAATCGTGCTTTGCTGCGCTGAAATGGTCCAGCGACACGCGCAGCACCAATTTGTCACCATAGGATTCTTGAAGCTTTTTAAGCCCGGCTTTCATGGCGGGGCGCATCATCGGGCGCATGGCGTTGGTCAGGACCAGAACGCGGTAACCGCGTACCAGTGACGTCTGGATCATTGAAATGATCTGAGGATTCATAAAAGGCTCGCCGCCGGTAAAGCCAATTTCGCTGACCGGCCAGTCGCGCGCCACCAGCTGATCAAGATAGGCTGTCACGTCGTCCGTATCCAGATACACCAGCGCATCGTTCTGCGGCGAACTATTGATATAGCAATTGATGCATTCAATATTGCACAGCGTTCCGGTGTTGAACCAAAGCGTTTTGGGGGCGCTCAGGGCAACCGATGCACGCGTTTCGCCGTTGGCCGTTACAAAGGTGTCCTGAAATTTTCCCACCGCGACGGCTGTCGGCTTTTTCAACAAATGCGTGTTCATGGTCGGGCCTGTATTTTGTCAAACTCTTTTAACCTGTTAGCGGTTAATTCTAATTGCGAAAAGCCCTTGCGCAACCGGCAACGGATTTGTGATGTTAACGCGAGGCGCTTGCCTGAGCTGGGCGCGTTGGCGAAACACGGCATCAGGGAAGAGAACATGGTATCGCGGGTTATTCCGGTTGACGAATTCGATCTCGTCATTTTTGGCGGCACCGGTGATCTGGCGCGCCGCAAGATATTTCCGGCGCTCTACCGTCGATTTCACCGGGGACAGATTCAGCCCGGTTCCCGGATCATGGCTGCAGCACGGCGAGAATTCGATGCGCAGGCCTTCAGAGAATTTTTGGCCGACTCGTTGCGCGAATTCATGCCTGCAGACGATATGGCCTCGGCGGACATGTCCCGGTTTCTTGAACTTGTACATTACGTCAAGCTGGACGCCACCGGCAGTGAAGGCTGGTCAGATCTTGCGCAATGGATTCGCAACGGTGTGGTGCAGGCCTACTATTTTTCCGTTGCGCCATCGCTGTTTGCCCCTTTGTCGCAACGATTGTCAAAAAGCAAAATGATCACACCAAACAGCCGCGTCGTGGTTGAAAAACCCTTTGGACGCGATCTGGAAACGGCAAGGGCGTTAAACGCCGAGCTGGCCACGTGTTTCGCCGAAAACCAGATTTACCGCATTGATCATTATCTTGGCAAAGAGACCGTGCAAAACCTGATGGCAGTCCGCTTTGGCAATGTGTTGTTCGAACCATTGTGGAATGCGCAGTACGTCGATCACGTGCAGATCACCGTGGCGGAAACCGTGGGCGTGGACGGGCGCGGCGCCTATTTTGACGGTGCCGGCACCATGCGCGACATGGTGCAAAACCACCTGATGCAACTGGTATGTCTGATTGCAATGGAGCCACCGTCGGCATTCGAACCCGACGCGGTGCGCGATGAAAAGCTGAAGGTGATCCGGGCACTCAGGCCGGTGGCACCGGACGACATGGTGCGCGGGCAATACAACGGCAACGGCGAATACGAAAGTTTTCGTGATGAGGTCGGCAACCCCAAGACACGCAGTGAAAGCTTCGTTGCGCTCAGGCTGGGGATCGCCAACTGGCGCTGGTCGGGTGTGCCGTTTTACCTGCGCACCGGAAAACGACTGGGCGCGCGTATGTCAGAAATCGCCGTGGTATTCAAAGATCCGCCGCATTCGATATTTGCACCGCAGGAAGGGCGGCGCGGCAACGTTCTGGCGATCCGCCTGCAACCCGACGAGGGCATTTCCATGCGCGTGACGATCAAAGAACCGGGACCGGGGGGGATGCGGCTGATCGAAGTGCCGCTGGACATGAGCTTTGCCGAGGCGTTGGGACCTGCGGCCACCCAGGTACCCGACGCGTATGAACGCCTGATCATGGATGTGATTCGCGGCAACCAGACGCTTTTTATGCGCGGCGACGAAGTCGAAGCTGCGTGGCGCTGGACAGACCCGATTGTCGCCGCGTGGAACGCACGCAGTGATGCACCAAGGCCCTATGATTGTGGATCGTCCGGTCCATATGAGGCGCAGTTGTTGTTGGACCGCGACGGGCGGCGGTGGCGTGGGATCACAGTGTGAGCACCCTGATTTCCTATGGCAGCCGCAATCTTCAGGCGACCGGTCTTGCGGCGCTGGTCGCTGGTCAACTACAGGACTCTGTCGCGCGAAATGGGCGCGCGACCTTGGCGGTTGCCGGTGGTACGACGCCCAAACTTTTGTTCCGGGCCTTGTCGGGTGCCGCAATCGACTGGCAAAACATTACTATTGTGCCCACGGACGAACGTCTGGTGCCCGCCGGTTCGCCCCGCCTGAACGCCAGTTTGATTGCGAAACATTTACTCATCAACCAAGCTGCGATGGCCACTTTTTGTTCGTTGACCCATAAAAACGGTAGCGCGACCGTCGATTTATGCCGCGACGTTGACGCGATTTTGCCGCTGGACGTTTGCGTTCTTGGCATGGGGCTGGACGGGCATATTGCCTCGCTCATGCCCGATGCGCCTGATATTGGCGACGCTCTGGCCGCTGATGCACCCACGGTTATCGGGCAAGCACCTGCCAGCGTTCCCGAACCGCGCGTGACGCTGAGCGGCCGCGTTCTGACGGCTGCGCGACACGTTCATTTACTCATTCATGGACAAGATAAACGCGCGGCGCTAGATTTTGCGCAAAAGCCGGGGCCGTACAGTGACAAACCGGTGCGACTGATACTTGGAATTGCGCAGGTTCATTACGCACGCTAGGAAGCCGATATGACAGACTGGCAAGAGCTTGAGGAACATTCACGGGAAAATTGTGATCACACAATCGAGGGGATGTTCGAATCTGATGACACCCGTGCCGGGCAATTCAGTATTAGCTTCGACGGTTTACTATTCGATTACTCTAAAACAACACTTGATAATAATGCTTTACAACTGTTTCTTAACGTAATGCAAAAGCGTGGTTTTGATGCGCAACGCGTCGCAATGTTTCAAGGTGATCACATAAATCGAACCGAGGATCGGGCCGTGTTGCATGTTGCGCTGCGCAATCTTGACGGTGGACCGATTAAAGTGGACGGGCGCGACGTGATGCCGGGCGTGCGCTCAACCCTGGCCAGAATGGAACTTTTTGCTGACCACGTCCGCGCCGAACAACGCTATAGCGACGTGGTCAATATCGGTATTGGCGGCTCGGATTTGGGTCCGGCAATGGCGACGCGGGCTTTGGCGCTCTGGCACGACGGACCCAACACCCATTTTGTCTCCAATGTCGATCCCAGTCATATTAACGACGTACTGGCCGGTCTTGACCCTGCGCGTACGCTGGTCATCGTGGCGTCAAAAACATTCACAACAACCGAAACATTGACCAACGCAACTACCGCCAGAAAATGGCTGCAAAATGCTTTGGGCGACAAGGCTGGCAAGCATTTTGTAGCTCTGTCCACCGCGCGCGATAAAACCACCGCTTTTGGCGTGCCCCCCAATCAGGTCTTTGGGTTCGAAGACTGGGTCGGTGGGCGTTATTCGCTGTGGGGACCGATCGGGCTGTCGCTGATGCTGGCCATCGGACCGGATGTGTTCCGTGAATTTCTGCGTGGCGGGCAGGCCATGGACCAGCATTTTCTAAATGCGCCAGCTCGCCAGAACATGCCGGTTATGCTGGCGCTGACAGGTTTGTGGCACGCGCGTATCAAAGGCTACGCAACACGCGCCATTCTGCCCTATGACCAGCG
>CAZPQL010000060.1:0-18066 GCA_964588725.1 uncultured Rhodobacterales bacterium | reverse complement strand
AGTCGCCCTTGTCACCTGTGAAGACTTCCTCGACAAACTGAAGCCCTTTGGTGTCGTCAAGCGTGCCCGCACCGATGGCGATATAGTCTTTGTCGTCATGCTGGTAAAACATGATCGAGCCGCAGTTCCTGCAAAATCCCCGTTGGGCAAAGTCCGACGACCGCCGCCAAACCAGACCCGCGTCTTCGGTGAATTCCAGCGCCTCTGCGGGTACTGCGGTTGCCGCCCAGTGGTGGCCCGACAGGCGACGGCACTGGCGGCAATGGCAGGCGATAATGTGGCGCCACGGCCCGGCAGAGCGGTACTTGACTGCCCCACATTCGCATCGCCCGGTTTTCATCGCGAGTCCCGTCCAAAGTGTTTTTCGTTCACTGACATGAGGTGCCGCATCGCAATCACAGAATTCCGACAAAAATGTCGTTTTCAAGATCAGTTGGCATAGTCGGCGTTCTCACCGTCCAACAACCGTTTGATCTCGTCCAGATGCTGGCTGGCCTGACCGGGATAATCATCCAGTTCGCGCGCGGTTTTTTCGGCGATGTCGTCAGACAAAATACGCAACGCGCGCCCGGTTTGCAGTGCCCTGATATAGGTTTCGGCGGCGCGTTCGAAATAATACATCCGGTTAAAGGTATCGGCCACACTGTCCCCGATCACCATGATCCCGTGGTTACCCATGATCATGACTTTTTTGGCGGGATCGTCGAACAGCGCCGCACAGCGGTTGCCCTCGGCCTCGAATGCCAACCCGCCAAATTCGTTGTCGATGATAATTCGGTTGAAAAACGTTGCTGTGTTCTGGTCGATCGGCGGCATCGAGCTGTCGGCCAATGACGCCAGCACCGTTGCGAAAATCGAGTGCACATGCATAGCGCAGCGTGCGTGCGGACAATGGCGGTGTAACGCCGCGTGCAGACCCCACGCTGTGGCGTCCGGTGCGTCGGGATGATCCAGAACATTGGCGTCATGGACGTCCAGCAGCAGCATATCGCTGGCCTTGATGCGCGCGAAATGCATCTGGTTGGGGTTCATCAGAAACTCGGACCCGTCGTCATTGACCGCCAGCGAAAAATGGTTGGCCACCGCCTCGTGCATATTCAGGCGCGCCGTCCAGCGAAATGCCGCCGCCATATCCACGCGCTGCGGCCAGTGCGGCATGTTGGAAAGCTGTTGGATGTTGTCGGCGGTGTGCATGGTGGAACGCCTTTCAGGAAACCGAGCCGACTTTAGCTAGTCATGGGTTTATCGGCTTGGCAACAGTTTTGTTTCGCAGCGCGGGCGCTTGCAGACTCGACTCTGGGCAGTTCGCCCGATATTCTGGAACAAACACGGAACATTTAACCCATGAATACCCGCATTCTTTCGCTTTGGTTTCCCCGTCTGGCGGTTGAACGTCTGTTGCGCGCGCGCGGCATCACCGACCCCGGCCCTTTTGCCATCGTGGAAACCGTCAACAACACGCAAATGCTGGCCAGCCTGAACCCCGAGGCCGGGGCCGAGAATCTTTATAAAGGTCAGGCTCTGCGCGACGCCCGCGCCTTTTGCCCCGGGTTGACCACCCATCCGGCCAACCCCCTGGCCGAAGCCGCGTTTCTGGCCACCCTGCGCCGTTGGGCCGGGCGCTATTCCCCCTGGGTGGCCGAAGAACCCCCTGCGGCGCTGTTGCTGGATATCACGGGGTGTGCGCATCTGTTTGGCGGCGAGGTCCGGATGGTTGACACCATCGCCGCCGATTGCACCCGCCTGTCGCTGAGCGTGCAATGCGGTCTGGCCGATACCCCCGGGGCGGCCTGGGCGCTGGCGCGGTATGGCGATCACCCGGGGGCGGCGGTCCACACGGGCGACGCCATCCAGCAAGAGGCCCGCGCCACGCGCTCCAAAGCCCGGCGGCGGCACTGGACCCGCGGCGGCGCCGCACCGCAAATCCGCCAGCTGGCCGGCGCGCCGCATATCGCCGCGCCGGGGCAAAACCGGCAGGCGCTTGCGCCTTTGCCCATCGCCGCCCTGCGCCTGCCCGAGGCGGCATCAACCGCACTGAACCGTCTTGGCATGCGCCGCGTCGGGGATCTGTTGCACCTGCCGCGTGCAGCACTGGCGCGCCGGTTTGGCCGCGACGTGCTGATGCGTCTCGATCAGGCCATGGGGGCGACGCCCGAACCGATCTCACCGGCGCGCGTGCAAGCCGCATTCGCCACCCGCCTGACCCTGCCCGAACCGATTGGTCTGGAAAGCGACCTGATGGCGGGGATTGACCGCCTGCTGCCGCCGCTGTGCGCGCAACTGAAAACCGCCGGGCGCGGCGTACGCCATATCCGCCTGCAGCTTTTCCGCACCGACCACACCATGCAGACCATCGCCGCAGGTCTGGCGCGCCCCACCCATGACCCCGAACAAATCCGCCCGCTGCTGGCCCTGAAACTGGTCGAGGTCGACGCCGGGTTTGGCATCGACGTGCTGCGCCTTGCGGCCCATGTCACCGAACCGGTGCATGCGCGCCAGCACAGCGGCCACCACGACGCCGCGCAAGCCGCCAACCGGCGACTGAACAGCGATACCGCGCGCGAGGATCTGATCACCCGCCTTGGCGGGCGCATCGGGCTTGAATCGATTATACTCAACCACCCCGCCAACAGTAATATCCCCGAAAAAACCTCCACCGTCATGGCCGCCGCGTGGGCCGAACCCGCCGAGGGTTGGGCGCGCCCGCCCACCCCGCGTCCCATTGTGCTGTTTGCTCCCGAACTCGTCACCGCCGACAGCCCCGGACATCCACCCGCGTCATTTCGCTGGCGGCGTTTCCGCTTTACCACCACCGCAGCCACGGGGTTTGAACGTATCGCGCCCGAGTGGTGGCTTGACGACCCCAACTGGCGCAGCGGCCTGCGCGACTACTGGCGCATCGAAACTGAAAGCGGCGAACGCCTGTGGCTGTATTTCGCCCACGGTGCCCTGACCTCGGGGGGGTGGTTCTGTCAGGGGGTGTTTGCGTGACAACACCCTGCAAACCACCTTCATTTTTGCAACAAATACTCAAAAAACGGCCCCGCCAGGGGCTCAAAATAATGCCCCGCAGGGGCTCCGCCTGGCTAAGAGCCGATAGTAATTCAATAACGCCTGCTGTAGATTTCCAAAAAACGCACAGGAACCACCCCGATGCAACGCCGCCTTTTCGCCGAAACGATCGGCACCGCATTCCTGTTAGCCACCGTCGTCGGCTCGGGCATCATGGCCGAACGGCTGGCGGGCGGCAACGCGGCCATCGCGCTTTTGGGCAACACCATCCCGACCGGCGCGATTCTGGTTGTACTGATCCTTGTATTCGGTCCGGTCTCGGGCGCGCATTTCAACCCCGCCGTGACGCTGGCCTTTGCCATACGCCGCGACATCACTGCCCGTGACGGCGCATTTTATGTCATCGCCCAAATCATCGGCGGCATCACAGGCGTGTTCATCGCCCATATCATGTTCGACAATCCGCTGATCGACCCGTCCACGCACGCACGGACCGGAACCGGTCAATGGGTCGGCGAATTCGTCGCAACTTTCGGGTTGGTCGCCACAATTCTGGGCCTCGTGCGCAAAAACCCCGGCGCGATACCTTACGCCGTCGGCCTTTATATTACCGCCGCCTACTGGTTTACATCTTCAACGTCATTCGCCAATCCTGCCGTGACTATTGCACGCGGGTTTTCCAATACTTTCGCAGGCATTGCCCCTGCGCATGTGCCGGCTTTCATTGTGGTGCAATTGATTGGTGCTGTGGTGGCGACCGTAACTATTGGCTGGCTTTTGCGCGAACCGGCGTCACCGGATCGGGCTGAGGACGGGTAAACACCATCTTGCCACCAGCCGACTGCGCGGCGGCAAATTCATAACCACCGGTGTTGAAATCACGCAGCCCATCGACACTTTCGATCCTGTTCTGCACAATAAACCGCGCCATTGCGCCCCGGGCCTTTTTGGCAAAAAACCCGATCATCGCGGCTTTGCCGTCTTTGATGTCCAGAAACGATGGCGTTACGACATCCATTTTCAGGGCTTTCAAATCAACGGCACCAAAATATTCCTGCGACGCGCAGTTCACCAGAATATTTGTCCCCGCGCTTTCTCCCAGTGCGTTCAACGAAAGCGCCAGCCGCCTGCCCCAATATTGATACAACGACTTGCCGCGTCGCGTCGCCAGTCTGCTGCCCATTTCAAGCCGGTACGGCTGGATCAGGTCCATGGGCCGCAGCAAACCGTAAAGTCCCGACAGAATACGCAAATGGTCCTGCGCGTAGGTCATTTCTTCGGCATCCAGCGTACCGGCCTCAAGCCCCAGATAGGTATCGCCTGCGAACATCAACGCCGCCGGTTTGGTGGCATCGCTGCCCGGCTGCGCGTCAAATGCCTTGAACCTGTCCTGATTCGTCTTGGCCAGAGCCTTGGAAATGCCCATCAGTTTCTGCAACTTAACTACACTAAGCCGCCGCGCCGTGATGCAAAGCGAAACCGCGTCATCCTGAAACGCTGGCTGGCTTGGCACGATTTTGCCTGCATCCGGTTTCATATCCAGCCGCTTGGCCGGTGAAATAACTGTCAGCATAGCGCGCCCCCAAAATTTACGCGATCAAACGGGCGCTCGTCTTTTGCGACGCCTGAACATCAGGGGAAACCTTAACAGAAAATATCCCGCCAGAAACCCCAAAGCCGCATGTAAACCACCCGTCGGCGTCACAGGTATAGCAGGCCGATAAATGCGCAGCGTGGCTTGCGCGATCGCGATATCCGGGGCGCGGCCAAAAGCAATCAGCTGATCGATGCCCGAGCCGTTGCTCAAAGCTGCGTAATGCGCCGCCAGATAGGACTCGCGCGCTATCACCTGCGCTATACTTTCACCGCGATCCTTAAAAAACGAGCTACCCGCAGCGTCGTATTCGGCAATTGCCTGCGCCACGGTCTTGCCGTTTCGCGCGGCATCGGCGCGCAGGTCGTCGGCCACCGCGTGAATTTCGGCGTAGGCGCCGCCGATGCGTTGCGTGTACTGCTGGGCAAATTCGGGAAACTGCGACAGCGAGCCCGCCACGATAACGCCGAAAATCAATGGGAAAATCGATTTGAACATTTACAGGCCCTTTCCGACACATCGGTCAGCAAGCGCCCCCACATCCGTCTGTTTAGACCAAATTCACGCGTCTTGCAAAATTTCCAGAAACGTCTTGCCGAAACGATCTGTTTTCTGTTCGCCGATAATGCGGTCCAGTGCCCCCAAGTCACGGGGTTTTTGCCGCGCCACCCGCGCCAAAAGCGCACTGGAACATTGCAGCAATTTACCCGATCCATCCGCACCGCGGCTAAGTTCAAGCTGCGCTTCCCGCAGTAAATCAAAAAGGTCACCGCCGGATTTTCCGGCCAGCTTCCGCCGTGCAGGGTGCAGGCGTTCGGTTGGCGCTCCATTAATCACGGCCAGAAAAATATCGCCGTATTTAGCCAATTTTTTGTCACCAACGCCACTCAGGCGGGCAAAATCGTCCAGATCGGCGGGTTTATCCGCCACCATTTGAATTAAAACCTGGTCGCTAAAAATCACGTAGGCCGGGGCGCGTAGGCTGTCAGCCAATTCGCGGCGCTTTAGTTTCAGCGCAGCCAGCAACGGTTCGTCGTCCTCGGATACCTGCGCACGAACCGGCGCGCGGTCCGGTGTCGCCGACCGGATGGTATCACGGCGCAATTCAATCCCGGCCTCATCGCGCAAAACCGGCAGGGCGGCTTGCGTCAGCCGCAGCGCCCCGAAACGCGTGACATCCGGGCGAATCAGATCGTGACCAAGCATCTGGCGAAACACCGCCTGCCACGCCGCTTTTGACAGGTCGCCGCCCACGCCGAACGTCGGCAGGATATCGTGCTTTTGCGCGGTTATTTTACTGGTTTTCACCCCGCGCAATATGTCGATCAGGTGACCCGACCCAAAGCGTTCTTTGGTGCGCAGGATCGCTGACAGGGCTTTGCGCACAACCTCGGTGCCGTCAAAAACCTCGGGTGGATTGGTGCACAAATCGCAGTTGCCGCAGTGATCGCACTGCTCATCAAAATATCCCAGCAGCACCGACCGGCGACATCGTCGCGCTTCGGCCAGGCCCAACAGCGCATTAAGACGCCCGTGATCGGCCTCTTTGCGGGCCGTGTCGCCGCGCCCCTCGTCGATTTGCGCGCGCCGCAGCCTGATGTCATCCATCGCGTACAGCGTCAGTGTATCCGCCGGATCGCCATCGCGACCGGCGCGTCCGATTTCCTGATAGTAGCTTTCGATATTTTTGGGCAGGTCGGCATGCGCCACCCAGCGGATATCGGGTTTATCGACACCCATGCCAAAGGCCACGGTTGCGCAGATGATCAAACCATCTTCGCGGGCAAACCGAGTTTCCGCAACGCGGCGAATTTCAGGGTCGAGTCCTGCGTGATAGGCGAGTGATTTGTGCCCCGCTGCGTTCAGCGCCTGTGACAGCGTTTCGGTTTTGGCGCGCGTCGCGCAATAGATGATCCCGGCCTGCCCGCTGCGCGCCATAACGAACCGCATCAGTTGATCACGTGGTTTATCCTTTGGCAGAAATGCGAGATGCAGGTTGGGGCGGTCAAAACCACGCAAAAAAACCTGCGCGTTGCCGTCAAACAGCCGCTCCATAATATCCTGCCGCGTCTCCCGGTCCGCCGTCGCGGTAAAGGCAGCCACAGGAACATCCAGCGCGCGACGCAATTCTGTTATCCGTAAATAGTCGGGCCGAAAATCGTGCCCCCACTGCGATACGCAATGCGCCTCGTCTACCGCTATCAGCTTCACCGACAGCCTTTTCAGCCACGCAATCGTAGAAGATTTGGCCAACTGTTCGGGCGCCATATAAAGCAATTTGACGCGTCCGTCCGCCAGCGCCCGTTCAACTTCTTCAGCCTCTTCACCTGAATTGCCAGAGGTCAGCGCCCGCGCCTCAACCCCCAGTTCGCGCAAATTTCGCACCTGTTCGCGCATCAGTGCGATCAGCGGCGAAATCACCACGGTCATCCCGTCGCCGCACAAGGCAGGTAGTTGAAAACAAAGCGATTTACCGCCACCCGTGGGCATGATCGCCAGGGTATCACGCCCGGCGCAAATCGCGTTTACAATGTCTTCCTGTCCTGCGCGGAACCGATCAAACCCAAAGACAGAGCGCAACAATTCGGTGGGGGAAGGCATGGGATCCTGTTCTTTTCTGCTTTTTTCTAACGGTCACATATAATTAAAAATTGAACAAGGCCGCGCGGAGCAGCGCTGTTACACCGCTTGCAAAATATGGATGAAAGTGCCGCCGAACCGCCGTGTGTCGCGCAGATCAAAATCATCGGGCGCGGATTGCGCGGCGCTTTCTTCCCAGACCACAAAGGCCCCGGTCGACAGGTACTGCATCGCCTGCAAATGCGCCAAAGCCCGGTGGCCCAGACCTTTGCCATAGGGCGGGTCCATGAACACCAGATCAAACTTTGGTCGCGGCAGTTTACAATGCAATGCATCGCTGCGAATGATTTGCGTGTTCTCCCCCGCATTGCATAAGTCGACGTTGCGTTGCAACAGCGCGGCTGCCGTAGCGCCGCTATCGACAAAAACCGCCCGCGCCGCACCGCGGCTTAGTGCCTCGAGCCCCAGCGCACCGGTGCCCGCGAAAAGGTCCAGTATCCGGGCACCAGCCACCAGATCGCCGTAGCCGCCGTTGAGCAGAATATTGAAAATGCTTTCACGCACCCGGTCGGACGTGGGGCGTAAATGCGCTTGCGCATCGCCCTTGCCGACCTTTGACAGTCGCAAGCCTTTGAATGTGCCGCCGATGATCCGCAAGCTACAAAAGCGCTTTCAAATCGGCATTGCCATCGGCAACCATGGTTTTGTCGGCGGTCTTTCCCGCTTCGATCAGACGCTTTCCGATCATATAGGCGCGCGGATCGTTCATGGCGTCAACTGCCAGCAACCTGTCTCCGCAATAATACCAGAACGACCGCGCCGCGCCGCATTCGCGCGCGACCACATTTTCGTATCCGGTGTTCAGCCCCGCGATTTGCAGTTTTACGTCAAACTGATCCGACCAGAACCACGGTTTGGCCACGTAGTCCACTTTCGCGCCCAGCATGTTGGCCGCAACCACCTCGGCCTGATCAATGGCGTTGGGCACCGATTCCAACCGAATACGCCCGCCCCGATAGGGAAACGACGTGCAATCACCCGCTGCCCAAATATCCGGGGCCGACGTGCGGCCCTGCGAGTCGGTCCAAATGCCGTTTTCGATCAATAGCCCGGCGTCCTGGGCCAGCCCGACCGTGGGCATTATCCCAACACCCGCCATTACAAAATCAACAGCGATAGCGTCGCCGTTTGTCAGCGTGGCCCCGGTCACGCGCCCGTCGCCGGTGAGGCGTGTCAGCCCGACGCCTTCCCGGATGTCCACGCCGTGACCGTGGTGTAGTGAACGGTAGTAATTCGAAGTCTCTGGCGCAGCCACGCGCTGCAAAATCCGGTCGGCCAGCTCGATCAATGTTACGCGCAGGCCCTTTTGCGCAGCCACCGCTGCGGCCTCAAGCCCAATATAGCCGCCCCCCACGATCAGAACATGCCGTCCCTTTTGAAATTCGGGGGACATCGCGTCCATATCCCCCAGTGAGCGCAACACATAGACGCCCCGCAGTGCACCGCCGATTGCCGCAGGCAAACGTCGCGGCGTCGATCCGGTCGTTAAAGCCAGTTGATCAAACGCAATCACCTTGCCATTCGCCACAATCGTTTTTTCAGCGGGGTTCAGGCCAGATACCGGGCAATTGGTTTGTAACCTGATATTCTGTTCGCCATAAAATGCTTCGGGTCGCAGATACAGCCGTTCTTTTTCCATTTTGCCCATCAGGTAATTCTTGGACAAAGGCGGGCGCTGGTAGGGTGGAACGGGTTCTTCGCCGATCAACGTGACGTCACCGTCAAACCCCAGATTGCGCAGTTTCACGACCAGTGACGACCCCGCCTGACCGGCCCCGACAACAATAATATGTGACATGGTAATCCTACTGGAACGGTGTACACTTGGTTGCGCGGAACATACCGGAATATCACCCACCGGCAACACAAGAAAGATTGACAATGACCCTTGCTATTGGCGACCGCCTGCCCGACGGCCAACTGACCCGAATGGGTGAAAAAGGACCGGAAACCACGACGGTCAAAGATCTGTTCGATGAACAGAAAACCGTGTTGTTCGGGTTGCCCGGCGCGTTCACCCGCACCTGTTCCACAGCGCATCTACCCAGCTTTGTGCGCACGGCGTCGCAATTGCGCGACAAAGGGGTGGATCGCATCGTGTGTGTTGCGGTCAACGATGCGCTGGCCATGCAAATGTGGGACGAATCTGTTCAGGCCTCTCAGTCCGGCGTCGAACTCTGGGCCGATATGGACGGTTCATTTATTAAATCCATTGGCATGGATTTTGACGCCCCTGCCGTTGGATTTTTTGGCCGCTCCTTGCGGTTTTCCGCATTGATAGAAGACCGAATCGTGACGATCATCAATCAGGAAACCCAAAGAGGCGTTTGCGAGGCCACCGCCGGCGAAACAATGCTTGGCCAAATTTAAGAAGCGTGCGCCAAAGCATCCATTTTGGTCGCCAGCTTGACATCGCGCATCGACAGCCCGTCAATATCGTGGCTGGTTAATGTAACGTCGACACGGTTGTAAACGTTGCTCCATTCGGGGTGATGGTTCCATTTTTCCGCCATGATGGCCGCCGATGTCATCCAGCCGAAAGCTGCGACGAAATTTTTGAATTTGAAGGTTTTTTCTATCGCGTCGCGCCCTGCGACCATGGACCAGCCGCTGTTTAACAAGGGCTCCAGAAATTCCTTTCGCGTCGCTGCGTTCAGCCCGTCACTCATCGCTTGTCTCCTGCTTTTGCCGATAGGGTCCGTATCCGGCCAGTATATCGATTTCCTCATCCACGGCTTCTTTTTCCGCCTCCAGATAGCGCGCCACGGCGTCGCGGAACCCCCTGTCCCTGATCCAGTGCAATGAATGCGTCGTAACCGGCATGTATCCACGCGACAGTTTGTGCTCACCCTGCGCTCCGGCTTCGACCCTCTGCAAACCGTTGGCAATCGCGAATTCGATGGCCTGATAATAGCACAGTTCAAAATGCATGAATGCGTGATTGTCGATGCAACCCCAATAGCGGCCAAACAACGTATCAGCACCAATAAAGTTCAGTGCACCGGCCACCCAGCGCCCGTCAATTTCGGCCATTATCAACAAAATATCTTCGCGCATGGTTTCGTGGGCCAGATCAAAAAACGCCCGAGTCAGATACGGCGTTCCCCATTTGCGCGCACCGGTGTCCTGATAAAACTGCCAAAAGGCATCCCAGTGCACGGGCTGAATATCGTCGCCGGTCAGCACATGAATACGACCGCCAAAATCCGCCGCTTTGCGCCGTTCGCGTCGCACTGCCTTGCGTTTGCGCGAAGACAGGTCGGCCTCAAACGCGGTAAAATCGTTGTAATTGCGGTTTTCCCAATGAAATTGCTGTCCTGTGCGGTGCAAAAGCCCCATGGCTTGTCCGGCTTTCGCTTCGGCTGATGTGCAATAGGTCACGTGCAGCGACGAAAGTTCGTTGTCCGACGCGATGCGAACCGCACCCTCGACAAGCGCGGCCTGACCGGTTTCTTCAAACCCCGGTCGCGTCAGGAACCGCCGACCCGTCGCCGGCGTAAACGGAACCGCTACCTGTAATTTCGGATAATATTGCCCGCCGGCCTGCACAAATGCGTGGGCCCAGTTGTGGTCGAACACGTACTCGCCCTGACTGTGGGCCTTTAGGTACATTGGCATGACCGCGATGACGCGCTTCTTTAACCGTGCCACAACGTGACGGGGCGACCAGCCGGTCCCCGGGCCGACCGAACCACTGGATTCCAGCGCCAGCAAAAACCGATGCACGGAAAACGGATCGACCGGATGCGCGTCGGGTTTATCACCACCCGCACAGGCATCCCAGTCCCGCGCCCCGATCTCATTCAGATCGCTTACTATTTCCAATTCTACATGGCGCGCTTGGCTCATAGGGATCGGTTTACCTGATTAATTTTCAGACCGGAACGCGGCACACTGCCATCAGCCAACATCGTGACCCGGCAGGAAACCCTCAAAAGTGATATTGTCCGCAGCTTGGCGGGCAACGGCCTCTTGGCCCGCCGAACTTACGGTCCAGCAGAGCACAGGGATTCCTTTGGCGCGCAATTCCATTATCCTGCTGCTGCGCAATTCACTTAGTTTGCACGACACGAAACTGGCCTGCGCAGTTTCAAACTGCGAAACGGCTGCGAGTTCAGACCGGGTTTCTTTATCAATTAGCGGCCAGTTTTGCGACGTGAATGCACTGACCACAAGACCGCTTGGAATATCGGGGGCGAATTTCACAAAAGCACCCATTGAAAATGGGTTGAAGGACATGACTGCCAGCGGGCCCTTGTAGCCAGTCAAAACTTTGGCGACCGCTGCTGGCAGCGCGTTGTCGCCGGGACTCAGACGTCCGTCGCGGTCTTTAAGCTCGACCAACAGTGGCACCCGCCCGTTAATCAGAGCCAGCACCTCGGACAGGCTGGGCACAGTGTCGCTGCCACCGCTCAAGACAATTTCAGACAGTTGTTTCCGCGTCCGCATAGCCACGGCACCTTTTTCTTTCGTTAACCGCTCCAAACAGTGGTCGTGAAAAACGACGGGCACGGCGTCAGCCGACAGTTGCAGGTCCAGTTCGATCCCGTACCCATGCGCAATCGCCGCCTGAAATGCAGTGGACGAGTTTTCAACAGTGCCGCGTGTTGCGTCGTGCAACCCACGATGTGCAAGCGGCAGACGCAGAAAATCAGGATGCAACGCCATTACGAAATCTGGAATATGCCTTCGATTTCCACGGCTACGCCCAGCGGCAGTGACGCGCAACCGACTGCGGCCCGCGCGTGCCGCCCGCGATCCCCCAACAATTCCACCAAAAAGTCCGACGCGCCGTTGACCACCTTTGGGTGGTCGGTAAAATCTTGCGTGCTATTCACAAAGCCGCCCAGTTTGACCACCTTTACCAGCCTGTTAAGATCACCACCGCAAGCCGCGCGCACCTGCGCCAACAGATTAAGCGCACAGGTTCTGGCAGCGGCCTGTGCATCCCCGATGCTCATATCCGCGCCAAGTTTGCCGCAGATTAACCCGTCGGCGTAGTTGGAAATCTGACCCGATACATAGACCATATCGCCCACGACGACAAAGGGCACGTAGTTGGCGGCGGGCGACGGAGCGTCCGGCAACGTGACCCCAAGTTCCGCCAGTTTTGTGTTGATATCTTCGGCCATATCGACCCTCCGCGTTGCATTTGTTGTGCGGGACGCTAGCCGCAATAACGCAGCCTGAAAACCAAAAAATCAACTTTCCCTGAACGACTTATTGAAATAATCCGCCAGAGGTTTGATCAGATAATTCATGGGGGTGCGGTCGGCGGTGCGAATATAGGCTTGCACAGGCATTCCCGGTAGCAATTCCAGATCTTTCAATTTGCTGTACTCGCTTTGGTTCAGAACGATACGTGCCTGATAATAAGCGATTCCGCGCGCCTCATCGACAAAGGAATCCGCTGATATTTTGACCACCGTGCCAAACATTTCCGGGGTCGTCCGCTGATCAAAGGCGGAAAAGCGTAGCGTCACCTCCTGACCGACGAAAATCTTGTCGATGTGAATGGGGTCGACCCGGCTGGAAATTACCAATGGACGATCCTGCGGAACAATATACATCACCGGTTCAGCCGGACGCAAAACGGCGCGAATCGCGTGAACCTGAAGCCCAAAAACAGCCCCTGACGCCGGGGCGCGCACGTCCAGTCGCGACATGGTTTCTTTGGTCAGAATGCGGCGTTCCGACAATTCAAATTCGCGAAACTGCAAATCCCGCAACCGCGTGATCGCGTCTTCGCGCCGGATAGTGGACAGGCGTAAGATGCCGATATCGGTTTCGATCATGCGACCGGCGCTTTCAGCTTTCGATGCTGACAGTTCTCCGATTGTGCCGCGCAGTCGGGCTTTTTCGCGCTTCAATGCCAATACCCGTGACGCCTGCGCAAGCCCCTTGGCCAACAGTTTATTTTGGTCTTCCAGCTCTTCATTGATCAGGGCCAACTGCACGTTCAAGGCTTCCTGTTGGGCGTCAAGCCCATCGATCTGCGCGGCGATCTGCACTTTGCGCTCGCCCAGTTGTGCGGCTTCCTTTTCCAAGGTTTCGCGGCGGGCCACAAAAAGACGGCGCTGGCCGTCCATCAATTTCCGGATTTCCGGATCGACGGTGACACGCTCCAACAGCGCCGGTGAAAATGTTATATCGTCCGCATTGTCGCGTTCGGCTTCAAGACGTCCGCGTCGCGCGACCAGTTCAAAAAACTGGCTTTCTATTACGGCCAGTTCTGATTTCAGGGCCGTATCGTCAAGCCGCAGCAACACGTCCCCCGCTGCCACGATATCGCCCTCCTTGGCGAATATTTCGCCGACGACGCCGCCATCAGGATGTTGCACGATTTGGCGGCTTTGCTCGACTACGATCTGGCCGGGCGCGATGATGGCACCCGATATTGTGGTCGTCACGCTCCAGGTACCAAATCCGGCGACCAGCAGAACAACCCCAATGAATCCGATGCTCAGCGGCAGTTTGGCGCTCCACTTTGGTGGTGCACTTACGGGCGGTGCCGCAATAAGCTTTTGCGGGCCGATCACGACTTTGCCTCGCTGGAAAGATCCTTTTGAATTTGCTGGTGATTTTTAACCTGCGATTGCAATATTTCGTCGCGCGGCCCAAAAGCTTTTCGCATGCCGCTTTCGATCACCAAAAGCAATTCGCATTCGGCTATTGCCGAAGGCCGGTGCGCCATGATGACCACAGATTTCCCCTGGGATTTCATTTCACGGATTGAATCGTTCAATGCGTCTGATCCAACCGAATCCAAGTTTGAGTTAGGTTCGTCAAGCACCAAAATGACCGGGTTACCATACATGGCACGGGCCAACCCCAGCCGTTGCACCTGCCCGCCGGACAGTCGACCCCCCGCAGCGCTGAGTATCGTGTTATAACCGTCGGGCAATTTCACGATCATATCGTGCGCGCCTGCTTTCTTAGCGGCCTCAACCACCAGTTCGGGATTTGGGGTTATCGCCATACGCGCGATATTATCTGCGATGCTGCCGTTAAAAAGCGATACGCGTTGGGGCAAATAACCCACATAACTGCCCAGTATATCCGGCGCGTATTGTTCAAGCGCTGCACCGTCCAGGCGCACTTTGCCCGCCGCCGCCGGCCACACGCCGGTAATCGCGCGCGCCAGTGTCGACTTTCCGGCACCACTGGCACCGATCACACCCATGGCCTGACCCGGATCGATGCGAAACGATATCATGCGTAGCGCCGCCTGTTGGTCGCCAGGCGGCACGACGGTAAGTTGCTGCGCCTCCAATATCGCACGCGGTGGCGGCAATGGCGTGCGCACCGGTTCCACTTCGGATTTGTCCAAAAGCTCGCCCAGTTTTACCCAACCGGTTTGGGCCCGCTGCACCAGCGGCCACTGACCGATCGCCAGTTCAACCGGTGCCAGCGCCCGGCCCAACAGGATCGAGCCCGCGATCATTGCGCCCGCGGTCATTTCACCCTGAAGCACCAGATAAGCACCCACGGCCAGCATCGCGGATTGCAAAAACAGCCTCAGTGATTTGCTTGCCGTGGAAAACGTACCGGTGCGATCGCTTGAAGATATGGTTTTGGCCAGCGACTGAACGCGGAAATTTTGCCAGCGTTCAAAAACCGACTGGCGCATTCCAAGACTTTGCACCAGTTCGGCCTCGACGCGCACGCTTTCGGCGAATGCATCTGCCTGCGCCATAGTGGTGTTGGCGTCCATCACCACGCGTTTTGTCATAAGCTGGTTCAGAACGGTAATGGTAATCAGCAAGGCACCACCAGTCACCGCCAGATACCCGAGCCATGGGTGAAAAATGAAAATCGCAAACAGAAATACAGGCGTCCACGGCACGTCGAATACAGCAAACAAAGCCGGTGACGACATGACCCTTTGCACAGCCTCAAGGTCTTTCAAACCGGTGTTGGGACCCAATCGACCGGCTGCGCGTCCGGCCTGTTGCAACACGGCCGTAAACACACGGTGATCAAGCAGTGACTGAAATTTCGCACCCGCACGTGCAAGGACGCGCCCACGCGCGTAATCCATCAGTCCCATCATCAAATACAAAAACGCCACCAGCCCAAACAACGCAAAAAGCGTGGCCTCCGAGCGACTTCCGAGCACACGATCATAGATTTGCAACATGAAAATCGGACCGGTCAACATCAGCGCATTGACAAAAAAGCTGAAAATAAAGGTGTTCAGAAACAACCACCAACTGGCGTTGCGCGCCTTCCTAAGCTCGTTCAGTCCACTGCCTTGGGGCATCTTATTATTAACTACCTGATAACTATCAATAATTGCCGGATGCTATCTTAACGGCTACCAACTGCCAAGCGCGATTACATAAAAATCACTAAATTGATAGCCTGCGCTATTGCGGTCAATTGGAAACTGCGATTCAATTGCTTAAATAAACGGGCAAGCAATAATTATCCACTAAGAGATCAACCATGGCAAATCTATCAGGCTTTTCTAAACCAACCGGTCGGCTGCTGATGCTGGGCCTTCTGTCGGCGACTTTGGCGGCGTGCAGTCCGGCGCCAGCTGTAACGCGGATAAATGACCCTTTCGAGACGCGGAACCGTGTTGTCCACGAGGCAAACAAATCGCTGGATCGCGCGATCCTGTCTCCTGCAGCCGACGTCTACGATCACGCTGTTCCCGACTTCGCGATACAGGGAATTGATAATTTCGCAAATAATCTGGCGCTGCCCGGTATGGTAGTCAACAATATGCTGCAGCTGAATTTGCCCGACGCCTTTGCCAACAGCTTTCGCTTTCTGATGAACAGCACAATCGGTATCGCGGGACTTTTTGATCCGGCGAATGCCAACGCCCTGTATCAAAGGGACACTGACTTTGGCGAAACGCTGCACGTGTGGGGCGTGCCCGAGGGGGCGTATCTGGAATTACCGGTTTTGGGCCCCAGCACCGAACGCGACGCATTCGGCACAGTGGTCGATTATTTTCTTGATCCCGTGGGCGTGATTATACCCGCGCCGGAGAAATATGCTGTCACCGGGGCCAAAGTTTTGGAAACCATCGGGGATCGTGGTCAATATAGAGGTTTGGTTGATTCTGTGCTTTATGAAAGTGCGGACAGTTACACCCAAAGCCGTCTGTTGTACCTGCAAACGAGACGTCGCGATCTGACCGGTTCTTTGTCCGAGGATGATCTAGAGGATCCTTATGCCGAATAAACAATCGATAACCCGCCGCGCGACATTGTTGGGAGGATCAGCAGCTGTGTCTGCGATTTTTCTGCCCTCCGCTGCGTTCGCATTGAACAAATCAGAGGCTGAAAATCTTATTGGTCAACTGGTGGATGATATCAACGCGATCATCAACTCTGGCCGTACCGGCCAGCCGATGTATAACGAGTTCGAGAAGGTATTTCGCAAATACGGCGACACGCCGACCATCGCGCGCAGTGCATTGGGTGTGGCGTGGCGCTCGGCCTCGGGATCACAGCAACGGCAGTTCACCAAGGCGTTCGAAGGCTATATGTCGCGTAAATACGGCAAACGGTTCAAAGAATTCGTTGGCGGACAGATTACCGTGACCGGGTCCAAAAAAGTCAAAAGCGGTTTTTTGGTGACGTCCACCGTAAAGCTGCGCGGATCTTCCCCGTTTATCGTCGAATGGCAAGTGTCCGACAAAAGTGGCAAAACCAAGATGTTCAACATGTACATCGAAGGTATCAACATGCTGGCGACCGAACGCGCCGAAATTGGGGCTTTGCTGGACGCGCGGCGGGGCAATCTGAACAAATTGATCACCGATCTGAAAATTCGCGGTTAACGTCGGCGGGGATTCCACGCAGTTTCCGTCAAGGGCCGTATCATTCGGTCCGGACCTGCCGGATTACTGATCGTCGCGCCGTCCAAAGATAGCCCCCAACACGTCTTCCAGAATTGTCTGCGCAGCATTGGGATTGCGGGGATGAACCGGCTGTGACAATTGATCGTCAGGTTGTGCGGCAACATTCGGATCGATCATCGGCAATGGTCTGGGTTCCAGCCCTTCGTGAACGCGTATCATGGTTTCCCGCCAGATTTCTGCGGGTAATCCGCCACCGGTCACGCCGCTGAGCTTGGAATTATCGTCATACCCCATCCACACTCCGGCTACGTAATCAGCCGAAAATCCTATGAACCATGCGTCGCGCGCACCTTGCGTGGTGCCGGTCTTGGCTGCGATTTCGCGATCTCCAAATTGCGCGCGCCGCCCCGATCCGATTTTGGTCACCTGATTCATCATATAAATCAACTGACGGGCCGCGTTCTCTGATATCACCCGCTCGCCCATACCGCCCTCGATCCCCATCAAAGGAGAGTCGTCCCCCTGTAGCGAAAGTTCGATCAGGCCATAGGGCGAGACCGAGCGCCCGCCGTTCAAAATTCCGGCATAGGCTCCGGTCATCTCGATTAACGTGGATTCAGACGCGCCCAGCGCCAGTGCCGGGCCATCCGCCAATTTGCTGTTGATACCAAAGCCTCTGGCCACCGTGCGAACGTTATCACGCCCCACGGCCTCAGAGATGCGAACGGCGGCGGTATTGATTGAATATGACAACGCCTCGGTCAGCGTTATCGGACCAAGAAACTTGCCGGTGTAATTTTTGGGCGACCACGGGCCGGACCCCGGGATGTTCAGCGTAAGCGGCGCATCCTCGACGACAGAATCAAACCGGTATCCCAGATCCAGCGCCGCCGCATAGACGAAAGGCTTGAACGACGAACCGGTCTGGCGCAGCGCCTGCGTGGCGCGGTTGAACTGTCCGTCAAATTTGAACTGCCTCCCGCCGACCATGGCGCGCACC
>CAZPQL010000059.1:0-18299 GCA_964588725.1 uncultured Rhodobacterales bacterium | reverse complement strand
AGCTTTTGTCAAGAGCCAAATTGACCACCACACGCGATCAGTGAGCTTTTTCAAGGAAAAGGGCGATTACTCCAAAGAGAAGCGCCACACAGGAATATTGCGCAGATTCAACGATATACTTCCAAAAATGGAGATCGCCAATAAGGCTGCACTAGCCGCCCCACCGACACCCCCTGACGAAAAGAAGATTGGGAATCGGCTTGGCGATCTGATGGATTTGCCAGAGGAAATACGCCTTCAACTTGTCAGTGTTCAATTTGATGAAACCGAAAGTCAAATTGTAAAAGTAGTGAACGACGACTTTTCAGGCGTAGCTACGATTGACGAGATTTTTGTCGGTTTATATCGAGCTACGAATGAAATCACCCAACGAGATGCTTTGGCCAACAAGATTTACAGAATGACCAGAAAGGAGTTGCTTTTTTCGGTTGAGGGACGCAAGGGCGTCTACTCCACATCAAATGGCCAGTCCAAGAACAAAAAAGAACACGAAGGCACTTAAGCCTCCATGTTCTTCTATTGTGGGGCTGGTTTGGTACGGCGTCCAGATTCCTACCTGCGTCAGCCGAGGGTTCGATTCCCTCCAGCTCCACCATCTATATAATAGGCTTTTAGCTATTTGTGAATCCCTAATCAATCCTGGCGTAAGTAAGGCGTTTCCCCGCAAAACCTAATAGAGCAATAGCAGCCCGCTCCTGATCGTCGAGACCGTTTGCAACCCGATTATTGTAACGGAACTCGTATTCTGCTGCATAACGATGAAGATGTTGTTTACCGCAATGCTGATAAACACCCTTCATGCCACGCTTAAAGATGCTGAAATAACCCTCAATCGTGTTTGTGTGGACATTCCCCCGAACGTACTGGCCCTTGCTGTGCGTTGTGAAATCGTGGTCTGCAAACTCGGAACCAACTTTGGAGTATTGCTTGGCTTCATCCGTATAAACGATTGCTTCCTTGGCAATGTTTTCCCGCAGGATCGGCAGCAATGTGGACGCTTTTACATTCTCAACTACGAAAGACTTGGATTGACCGCTGGTGCGATCCACCAGTGTCAGCATGGCGTTCTTGTGGGCGTAACCACGAGCACCCTCGGCTTTCTCGTGCTTGTGACCGATAAAGGTTTCGTCAACCTCAACAACACCGCCGCCAGAGCCGAAATCAACACTATTATCGCTGCGCATGGCCTCACGGATACGGTGAGACATGAACCATGCGGATTTGTAGGTGATTTCAAGCACACGGTGAAGCTGGTGGCTGCTAATGCCCTTCTTGCTGCTTGTCATAAGGTAAATGGCCTGTAACCACTTGTGCAGGGGAATATGGCTTTCTGCGAAGATTGTGTTGTGGCGAACGGTGAATTGCTTGCGACAGCCGGAACACTTTTTCAGGCCGTGACGTTCCACGCCCTCTGGGTTCTTCTTGGAAGGCTTGGAAAACACGCCTTTCAATTCATAGATATTCGTGTAGTTTCCACAGAAAGGGCAGCTAGGTTCATTGCCCCAAAGCATTTCCTCAACATGGGCAAATGCAGCGGCTTCGTTGTGCATGTATGGCTTAGACAGAACAGACATTGGGTTTTCCTTAACTCTATGTATTATAGATAGGAAAACAATGTGGGTTTGTCAAGTATACAATCGCCTTTGATTTTATGCGCGTTAACCTAGGCGCGTCGGCGCGTATGGTAAATGTGTCGCGTCAAAGTGATTCCCAAATGATGATTGCAAGGGGTAGGGTTGTACCCGGTCAGGAGAACACAATGATGCTACTGAAAACCGCCGTTTTACTGGCCGCGCTCAGCGGTTCCGCGATGGCACAAGAGCGCGCGCCGAACCACCTGTTGGGGGAAGATTCGCCATATCTTCAACAGCACTTATATAACGCTGTCGATTGGTATCCGTGGGGCACACAGGCATTGGCCAAGGCCCGCGCCGAGAACAAGCCGATATTCGTATCGGTGGGTTATGCGTCGTGCCACTGGTGCCACGTGATGGAGCAGGAAAGTTTCGAAAACGAGAACATCGGCGCGTTCATGAACGCGCATTTTGTCGCCATAAAAATCGACCGTGAACGGCGACCCGATCTGGACGAACAATTCATGCTGGTTACCGAAACACTGACCGATAGTGGCGGCTGGCCCAATTCGGTGTTTTTGACGCCGGACACCGATCCGCTATTTGCCGGCACATATTTCCCGCCCGATGTGTTTCTGGACGTGATCACGCAGGTCAGCGCCGCCTGGATTGAAGACCCCGCGACGTTGTCGGCTAACGCGCGGCAGCTTAGCGGCCTGTTGCAGCAATATATGAACCGTGCAGCCCCGGCGCAGGAGTTGAGCGACGACGCGCTTTTTACTGCGGCGCGGGCTATTCTCGGGGAGTATGACGAGTTCAACGGCGGGTTCGGCGTGGCACCGAAATTTCCCGAGGAATCGATCTTTTTGTTTCTGCTCGATCAGGCGCAGCGCGACGGCGACCGCAAGGTACTTGATGCCGTATTGGGCACGCTTGACGGGATGATCAGGGGCGGCATTCACGATCAAGTCGGCGGCGGGTTTCATCGCTACACCGTTGATCCCGACTGGATGATCCCGCATTTTGAAAAGATGCTGTATAATCAGGCGCAGATTGGGCGGCTGTTGGTGCGGGCGTGGCAAATCACCGGTGCGCCGCGCTATCGCCGTGCTGCAGAGCGTACATTTGACTATGTGTTGCGTGATTTGCGCGATCCTCAGGGCGGGTTTTATGCGGCCGAGGACGCCGACGCATTTGGGGCCGACAACGCGCTTTTGGAAGGCGCGTTTTACACATGGACCGCGGCCGAGATTAAATCCGCGGTTGGCGACGACAGCGATCACATGATTGCCGCGTTCAATCTGGCCACCGCACCCGATATCGACGGGCGAAGCGTGCTTGGTCTGGCCGCGACCGACCCCCGGATAGATCGCGCGCTTGCGCTTATGGCCACGGCGCGGGCGCTGCGCACACGTCCGCGACTGGATCACAAAATCATCGCGGCGTGGAATGGTGAAATGATTGCGACATTGGCCGAAGCGTCTGCGGCATTTGCCCGACCCGACTATTTGGAGGCGGCGAAGGCAGCCGCGCGGTTCGTGCTGGCAGCGCTGGACACAGACAACGGACTGGAGCGAATTTCGCTGGACGGAAGGACCGGCGTCGACGCGCAGCTGCCCGACTATGCGGCGCTTGGGCTTGGCTATCTTGCGCTTCATGATTTTGCCCACGACCGCGAAGAAGCCGCATTCTGGATCGGTCACGCGCGCCGCATGGCCGATGTGCTGGATTCACAGTTTGCTCTTGAAGACGGGACCTATCGTATGACGGCAGGCGTCGATGCGCTGGGAGCTTACAGACCGGTGGCGGACAAGGAAATTGCCTCGGGGAATGCCTTGGCGCTTGCGCTGTTTTCGGGGTTGGCGCGGCGCGTTGAAAACCGCAAATACCTGCGCGATGCCCGTCAGTTGGCCGGGGCATTGTCCGGGCACGCGCTGGAAAGCCCGGCGAATTCTGCGGCAATTCTGGCGGTGGCGCGCGAGGCGGTTTTTGGACGCAGCGGTCCTGTGCGGTACGTGTCGGGCGGCGCGGTCAGGATCGCGACGGACTATAACCGTGGCGCGGGGCGCTTTGACCTGGACATTCAGCTTCGCAAGGGTTGGCATATCAACGCCCACGAGCCGCTTGAAGATTACCTGATTCCAACTGATTTAACCATTGGCGGAAAACAGGCCCCCGCCACGATTTATCCAAAGCCCGACGTCAAATCCCTGAGTTTCAATGCCGTGCCTCTGGCGCTTCACGAGGGAAATTTGACCTTGTCGGCTGATGTGCCCGACCACGGCGGTAAACCGCTGGTTGTAAAACTGTCGATTCAGGCGTGCTCGGACAGTATCTGTCTGCCACCCGAAGTATTGCATTTTACTCTGTGGTAGAGGCGCAAATCCCGATCCGCGGATTCTGAGCATAGCCCGACAAATGCAGACCGCAGGTCAGGTTTGGGCCGGAGTGCACCCTTAGGCTTTATTCATCCGGTTCTTGATCAAATCTTCAACTACCGACGGGTCGGCCAATGTGGATGTATCACCCAGTGCGCCAAAATCATCTTCGGCGATCTTGCGCAATATGCGCCGCATGATCTTGCCCGAACGCGTTTTCGGTAGCCCCGGCGCCCATTGAAGCAAATCGGGCTTGGCAATCGGGCCGATTTCCTTGCGCACCCACCCCACCAGTTCACCGCGTAAATCGTCACTGTATTCTTCCCCGGCCATCAGCGTCACATAGGCGTAAATACCCTGACCTTTGATATCGTGAGGATATCCCACAACAGCGGCTTCTGACACTTTGGGGTGGGCGACCAGCGCGCTTTCCACCTCTGCGGTGCCCATGCGATGTCCGGACACGTTGATCACATCATCCACGCGCCCCGTGATCCAGTAATACCCGTCCTCGTCGCGCTTGCAGCCGTCGCCGGTGAAGTAATAGCCTTTGTAATCGGTGAAATAGGTGGCAACGAAACGGTCATGATCCCCGTAGACCGAGCGCATCTGCCCGGGCCAGCTGTCGCGGATGCACAGGACGCCTTCGGCTTTGGTCGTGGTGATCTCGGCACCCGTTGCCGGGTCCAGTATCACCGGCGAGATGCCAAAAAACGGAAAAGCGGCAGAGCCGGGTTTTGTTGCGGCGGCACCGGGCAGCGGTGTGATCAGATGGCCGCCGGTTTCGGTCTGCCACCATGTGTCGACAATCGGGCAATTGCCCCTGCCGACCACATCATTGTACCACGACCAGGCCTCGGGGTTGATTGGTTCGCCCACGGTGCCCAGCACTTTGATCGACGACAGATCGACGCCGTCCACGAAACCATTCCCCTGCGCCATCAGGGCGCGAATGGCCGTGGGGGCTGTATAAAACTGGTTGACCTTGTGTTTTTCGCACACCTGCCAGAACCGGCTGGCGTCGGGATAGGTTGGCACGCCCTCAAATATCAGCGTCGTCGCGCCGTTGGCCAGCGGGCCATAGACGATATAGCTGTGGCCGGTCACCCAACCCACGTCCGCCGTGCACCAGAAAATGTCGCCGTCGTGGTAGTCGAACGTGATTTCATGCGTCATAGCAGCAAAGACCAGATATCCGCCGGTGGTGTGCAAAATACCCTTGGGTTTGCCGGTGGAGCCGGATGTATACAAAATAAACAGGGGATCTTCGGCGTTCATCACTTCGGGCGCGCAGTCGTTTGAGGCGTCTGCCATCATTGCCGCATAACTGTGATCGCGGCCCGCTTTGGACCCCACGTCGGCACCCGTGCGCTCGACCACCAAGGTTGTCACGTCACCGCAGATATCCAATGCCTGGTCAACGTTGGACTTCAGCGGAGTCGGTTTGCCGCCGCGCGGGGCCTCATCCGCCGTCACCAGCAGCTTTGCGCCGCACGCCTCAATGCGCGACGCCAGAGCCTCGGGTGAAAATCCGGCGAAAACAATCGAATGCACGGCACCGATGCGCGCGCAGGCCAGCATGGCATAGGCGGCTTCGGGCACCATCGGCATGTAAAGCACGATGCGGTCGCCTTTGCGCACACCCAGCGACTTGTAGACGTTGGCCAGACGACAGACCTTGTCGTGAAGCTCGTTATAGGTGACGTGCTTATCCACGTCGGGATCGTCGCTTTCCCAAATGATCGCCACCTGATCGCCGCGCGTCACAAGGTGCCGGTCCACACAATTTGCACAGACATTCAACGCGCCGTCTTCATACCACTTGATCGACACATCCGGGTACGCGAAGGTTGTATTTTTTGCCTTGGTATAAGGCGTTATCCAATCAAGCCGCTTGCCTTGCTCACGCCAAAACGTCTCTGGGTGATCAATCGACGCCGCGTACATTTCGTCATACCGCGCTGCGTCCACATGGGCGTTGGCGGCAAAATCAGCACTGGGATTGTAAAGCGTTTTCGCAGTCATTGGATATCCTCTTGAGATCGTCAATTGCGGCTGTCCATCTCTTGGCAAACCTGCGCGCGCTGTTCAACCCCCCAAGGGAAAGACCAGCAGAATTACCGGGATCGACACAGCCACCACCAAAATTTCCAGCGGCAGGCCGGTACGCCAGTAATCGCCGAACCGGTAACCACCGGGACCCATGATCAACGTGTTGTTCTTGTGACCGATAGGTGTGAGAAAAGCGCAGGACGCTGCCACGGCCACCGCCATCAGAAACGGGTCCGGGTTGACCTTCAGCGTGTTGGCAATATCCAGCGCAATCGGCGCGCCGATCACCGCTGTGGCGGTATTGTTCAACACATCCGACAACGTCATCACCACGACCATCAGCACCATGAGCACCGCCCACGCGGGCCAGCCCGTGGTCAAATCAACGATATTAAGCGCGATCATCGTGGTGCCGCCCGAGGCCTCCAGCGCCACACCCAGCGGGATCATACTGCCCAAAAGCACAATTACCGGCCATTCGATATGGTTGTAAACGTTGCGGATCGGCACGATATCGAGCACCACATAAGCCACGACAACGATGGCCAGCGCCGTGGCCAGATACAGCAGACCAAAGGCCGAAATACTGATGGCGGCGGCGAATATGCCCACTGCCAGCCACGCGCGCGTGTGCTGTGTAACGCTCAGACCACGTTCGGCCAGCGGCAGGGTATCAAGCCACTTGATCGCGTCGTCGACCGTACCTTTCGGGCCGATCAGCAGCAGAATGTCACCGGCACGGATTTTCTCGTGGCGCACGCGGTTTTTGAAACGCCGTCCTTTGCGCGATATTCCCAAAAGCGCCACGCCACGCCGGGCGCGCAGCCGTAGCGAAATCGCCGAGCGCCCCACAATCCGTGCGTCGCGCGGCACCACGACCTCGGCCAGCGACAACCCGCCGGTGATGCGCTCGCCGGTCGGCTGTTCGCCAAAAAATTCCAACCCCAGCGTGCCGCGAAACCGGTCGATGTCGTCGGCGGCGGCCTCGACGATCAGCATATCACCGGCGCGCAGCTCTACCCCCGCACCAAAGCCGGGCAGGCGCTGGCCGTTACGTACGACGCCAAGAATTTCGATGCCGTCCTCGTCTGCTGCATCGTAAAGATCGCGCACCACCTGCCCGACGACTTTGGATTTTTCCTTGATCACCAGCTCGGCAACATATCCGTCCAGTTCGATAGCTCCACCGGATCCATCAGCCGCATCATCGTTTTTGGGCAGCAAGCGCCAGCCAATGGTGGCGACGAACAAAATACCGACAGTGGCCACCGATAGCCCAACGGGTGCAAAATCGAACATGGCAAAAGGTTCCCCCAGTGCGCTTTCGCGAAACGAGGCGACGATAATATTGGGCGGCGTGCCAATCAGTGTAACCATGCCACCCAGAATGGTAGCAAATGACAGCGCCATCAGCGTGCGGCGCACCGGCCGTCCGGCCTTGCGCGCGGCCTGAATATCGACCGGCATCAACAACGCCATGGCCGCGACGTTGTTCATGAACGCCGACAAAATGGCGCCGGTTGCGCTCATGGTGGCGATATGGCCACCCACCGAACGGCCCGTGTCGATCAGACGTCTCGTGATCAGATCGATGGCACCGGAATTAAGCAACCCGCGCGACACCACCAAAACCAGCGCCACGATGATGGTTGCGGGATGGCCAAAGCCGGAAAACGCGTCTTGGGTTTCCACCAGCCCCAACACCAGCGCAATCAGGAGCGCACTGAACGCCACGAGGTCATAGCGCCAGCGCCCCCACAGCATCATGGCGAAAACCGCACCGAAAATGGCGAACAGAAGAATTTGGTCAGTTGTCATGTGGCCAGTGTGGCAAGTTTTTCCAACAGTGCAAGACGCGCTCTGGGTTTATTGCGTCAACCGAACCTGATCGAGCAGCCGCTGCACCTTGGGTCCGATGTCGTTGACTATGATGAGAACACCTTTCGCCGAAGGGTGCAAATTATCGGCCTGGATCAATTCCGCGCGCGGTGTCCCCGCTGCGATGGTCGCGCTAAGAGCGTCAAAAAAATCCGCGTGGAGCAGCACGCCGAATTCCCGGGCGAGGTCCCCCCAGATGGACTGAAAGTCCACCTGATATTTCACGCCAAAATTTCCCGGTACGGTCAGACCCACTAGCAATACCGGAAGGTTCCGTGATTGCGCGATCTTCAGCATCTCCGTCAAGTTTTGCCGGGCAAATGCCGGCGATATGCCGCGCAGCATATCGTTGCCGCCAAATTCAATGATCACCGCGTCCACTTCGTCGCCCAGTACCCAGTCCATGCGGCTAAGACCGCCAGCTGTGGTCGAACCCGAAACGCCCGCATTGATCAGGCGCACGTCTTCGCCACGGTCAGTCAGCCATGTTTGCATCTGGGGAACAAATCCCTTTTGCCGCGACAGCCCGTACCCCTGGGTCAGACTGTCGCCCATGGCGGCGACCACGATTGTTTCACCCCAGGCCGCGCCACCCAGAAAAAACATAAGTGCCACCAGCTTGCCTGCGCGCAAAAGCTGCTTATATGTTTTCGCAACCGGTTTCCTAAAGGCACTGCCAATGAAAGACGTGATCCTGTCGTTGAAAGACGTGAATCTATCGCTGACCGGCAACGCCGGGCGGATCGACATACTGCGGGGCATTTCGCTTGACGTGATGCGCGGGGAAACGCTGGGGCTTATCGGGCCTTCGGGTTCGGGCAAGTCGTCGCTCCTTATGTTGATGGGTGGGCTCGAACGCGCCACCGCCGGGCAGGTCTTGGCAATAGACCACAATCTTTCCGATATGAACGAGGACGCGCTGGCGCGGTTCCGCCGTCATCATATGGGTGTGGTGTTTCAGTCTTTCCATCTAATTCCCACTATGACGGCGCTGGAAAATGTCGCAACCCCGTTGGAACTGGCGGGGATCACGAACGCGTTTGATCGCGCGCGCAGTGAACTTGATTCTATGGGGTTGGCCGCGCGCATGGATCATTATCCGGCCCAGATGTCGGGAGGCGAGCAACAGCGCGTGGCCCTGGCGCGGGCCGCAGCACCGCGACCGGACATTCTGCTGGCTGATGAGCCCACCGGTAATCTGGATCAGAATACCGGTCTGTCGATTATCGAAAGCCTGTTGGACTTGCGCAAACGTCATGGGACGACAATTGTTCTGGTAACGCATTCAAACGAGTTGGTAGCGCGCTGTGACCGCATCCTGCGCATGCGCGACGGACAGTTGGATCAGACGACCACGCAAAAGGCCGCTGAATGAGCCTGAAGATTGCCAGCCGCATCGCGCGGCGCGAACTGCGTGGTGGTCTGCGTGGCTTTCGCATATTCCTGTTGTGTTTGACACTTGGCGTCGGTGCTATTGCCGCAGTCGGGTCCGTGCGCGTAAGCATCCAGAACGGCCTGTCGCGCGAAGGTGCGGTGCTTTTGGGCGGCGACGCCGAGCTGCAGTTTACCCACCGTTTCGCAACACAGGGTGAAAAGGACTGGATGGCTGCGCAGGGCGGGCGCATGTCTGAAATCGTTGATTTTCGTGCCATGGCCGTGCTTGGCGAGGACGTCCTTGACACCGCGCTGACACAGGTCAAGGCCATCGACGGGCAGTACCCGCTTTACGGGCGGGTGGAATTGAACCCCGATCAAGCTCTGGAGCGCGCACTTTCAACAGTTGACGGCACTCCCGGGGCTGTCATGGAACAGGGGCTGATCGATCGACTGGATTTGGCGATTGGTGATAAATTCAGGCTGGGCGAAACCACGTTTGAGCTGCGCGCGGCTCTGGTGCGCGAACCGGACAGTGCGGGCAGCGGGTTTGGTTTTGGCCCACGCACCATCGTTATGGCCAGCGCGCTAAGCGGGTCGGGCCTGTTGTCGCCGGGGACGGTGTTTGACACGGCTTACCGGCTGGCGCTGCGTAACGACAGTGGCCTGACCGCCCTGCAGGCAGAGGCCGAGCACCTGTTCACCGACAAAGGAATGCGCTGGCGCGACAAACGCAATGGCACCCCCGGGGTCGCCGTGTTTGTCGAGCGCATCGGGTCGTTTCTGGTGATTGTCGGTCTGGCCGGACTGGCGGTTGGCGGCGTGGGTGTATTTGCGGCGGTGCGGGCTTTTCTTGAGGGCAAAACCGAAGTGATCGCCACCCTGAAAACTCTGGGCGCCGAGGGGCGGATGGTGTTTCAGGTCTATTTTCTGCAAATCGGATTGCTGTCGCTTGCCGGGGTCTGCGCCGGGCTGGCGCTGGGTGCGGGATTGCCGCTGGTATTCGGGCCGCTCATACAGGCGCAACTGCCGATCCCTGCGGCGATTGGCATCTATCCCGGACCGTTGTTGGAGGCAGGGTTATACGGTGTGTTGACGGCGTTTTTGTTTACGTTGTGGCCTCTGGCACGGGCGCGTGACACGCGCGCGGCGGCCTTGTTTCGGGGTTCGGTCGATACGGCGCGGCGGCGGCCGCGTATCGTGTTTGTCGCAATAGCTGCGGCGGCGCTTGTCGCGCTGGTCGGGTCTGCGGCCACGCTTTCGGGCATCCCGACGCTGGCACTGTGGTCGCTGGGCGGGCTTGTCGCGGCGATGCTTGTTCTGGCCGTCGCCGCCATAGCGGTTCGTTGGATTGCACGCCGCGCTTCGGGCTGGCAGATGTTGCGCGGGCGCACGGCTTTGCGGCTGGCCTTGGGTTCGGTGGGCGGCCCCGGCGGCGAGGCATCGGCGGTTGTATTGTCGCTGGGTCTGGGGTTGGCAGTTCTGGCCACGATCGGGCAGATCGAAAGCAACCTGCGCAGCGCCATCGACCGCGAGCTGCCAGCCGTCGCGCCGTCATTCTTTTTTCTGGACATTCAGGACGATCAGTTGGACGGTTTTCTGGCGCGCCTTGCAAACGACGAAGGCATCCGCCGGGTGGACACAGCGCCGTTGTTACGCGGGATCATCACCCAGATCAACGATCAGCCTGCACAGGAATTTGCACCGGGGCATTGGGTGGTCGAAGGTGACCGCGGCGTGACATACGCCGAGAAAATCCCCGGGAATTCGCACCTAACCAGCGGAGACTGGTGGCCCGACAATTACGACGGCCCGCCGCTGATCAGCTTTGCCCAGCACGAAGCCGAAGAAATCGGCCTGAAACTGGGCGACAGAATTACCGTCAACATTCTGGGGCGCGATATCACCGCCTCGATTGCCAGTTTTCGCGCCGTCGATTTTTCCGATGCCAGCATCAATTTTGTCATCACCATGAATCCGGGCGCATTGGCAGGCGCACCTCATACCTCGATAGCAACGGTCTATACATCGCTTGACGCCGAGGCCGCGATCCTGCGCGACCTGACCCGTCAATTTCCCAACATCACCGCCATTAGCGTGCGTGACGCGATCGAGCGGGTGTCAACGGCACTGCGTGGTATTGCGGCGGACACGTCCTACGGCGCAGGGGCCACATTGCTGACCGGATTTGTGGTGCTGATCGGTGCGGCGGCGGCGGGTGAACGTGCGCGCACTTTTGAAGCCGCAGTGCTGAAAACCATTGGTGCGACACGCGGGCGGATATTGGCCAGCTTTGCGCTGCGCTCGATTATTCTGGGCGTGGCGGCGGGCGGTGTAGCCATCGGCGCAGGCGCGTTGGCGGGCTGGGGAGTCATGCGGTTTGTCATGGATACGACCTATGCGTTCGAACCCTACTCTGCGCTGGCGATCGTCACCGGCGGGGCACTGGCCACTTTGGTATCGGGACTTGGATTTGCATGGCGGGCGTTGGCGGTGCGACCCGCGCAAGTGCTGCGTGCGCGCGAATAACGCCGGCTACCCGCCGTTTTTCCGCGCTATCACGTGAAAGCCAAAGGTTTGCAGTTCCGCCGATTTGCGCGCCATGCGCGGCCCGTCAAGTGTCGCCAAGAGGCGCACGTTCAGGCGCCCCAGCAGCAATAAAATTTGCGATATCGGGTTCAGCGACCAGCCCCCGTATAACTTGCGTACGCGCCGCACGCGGCCCAGCTCCTGATCCATGAAATCAAAAAATCCACCGTTGGCCTCGATGGTTTCAACATTAAAACCAAGGCGCTCCAGATGGTGGTGGTAAAAATATTTCGAAAATCCGGTGCAGAAATGATAGGGCGCAAAATGCGTCAGCGAATTGAAAGGCGCGGTGACGATCATTTGCCCGCCGGGGCTTAACAGCGCCGCCATTTTCTCCAGCGCGCGCACCGGATCGACAACATGTTCCAAAACCTCGGTGCACAGCACATGGTCGTAGGTGCGCGTTTCAGGGATGTCGTAGACATCGCACACCAGATCGATCTGGTGAAAATCCCACGTTTCGGTCTGAAGACCGACGCCGTCGCCCTTGCCGTCGTATTGCGCAATGTCTTGTGAGGTATAGTCGAGGTGTGCGCAGTGCGGTTTATAAGCGCATTCGCCGGCACCAACGTCAAGGATTGACGCGCCATCAGGCAGACCTGTCAGCACATGTTTCAGCCACTGATCGCGCGCGGCTTTGTTTTTCAGCCGTCCCAAACCCACCTCGATTGAATGCCCGTAATTTTGCGGCACAGTACACGTTCGGTGCGCGCGTTTGCAACAGGCGGATGGCTTGTAATTGGTGCGCCGAACCGACAGGTTGCCCCAGGTTGACGGGGAGAGGTAACATGACCGGCGGACCGCTGACGGGTATCAAAATTGTCGAATTCGACGGGCTGGGGCCGACGCCGTTTGCGGCGATGACGCTGGCGGACATGGGGGCTGACGTCATCCGGATCGTACGCCCCGGTGCGCGCAACCTGCTGGGGCTGGATTATGCCATCCTGAACCGCGGGCGTGGCTTTATCGAGCTGGACCTGAAAAACCCCGCTGACAAGGCAAAAGCCATCGAGCTGGTCAATCTCGGCGACGGGCTGATCGAGGGGATGCGCCCGGGCGTGATGGAGCGACTTGGTCTGGGGCCGTCCGAATTTAAGAACGAAAATCCCAAACTGGTTTACGGGCGCATGACCGGCTGGGGGCAGCACGGACCACTGGCGCAGGCGGCGGGGCACGACATCAATTATATCGCCCTGAGCGGGGCACTGCACGCCATCGGTGGCGCAGACGCTCCGGTGCCGCCGCTCAACCTGCTGGGGGATTTTGGCGGTGGCGCCATGTATCTGGCGTTTGGTATGGTGTGCGCTTTTTTGGAGGCCCGCACATCGGGGCGCGGGCAGGTGATCGACGCGGCGATTGTCGACGGTACCGCGCATCTGATGAGCATGATTTACGGCATGCAACAGGCGGGTTTATGGCAGGACAGGCGCGCCGCCAATATTCTGGACGGGGCTGCGCCGTTTTACGCGGTCTTCGAATGTGCCTGCGGCGGTTTTGTGTCAATCGGGTCCATCGAGGCCGGGTTCTATGCCGAATTGCTGCGCCTGACCGGCCTGACTGATGCTGGTCTACCCGCGCAACTGTCCGTCAAAGACTGGCCGGACATCAAGACGCGTCTGGCACAGGTTTTCAGCGGCAGGTCGCGCGACGAATGGTGCGAGATCATGGAAGGCTCGGACGTATGTTTTGCCCCCGTCCTGACGTTGGAGCAGGCCTACGATCATCCCCACAATACTGCACGCGGGATTTTCGTTGATTTTGAAGGTGTCAGGCAACCGGCTCCGGCCCCCCGGTTCAGCCGCACGAAGGGTGCAATCAAGGCGGCGTCGCAAAGGCAGCCGCAAGCGTTCGAAACAGTGTTGGACAGGTGGCGCGACGTTTAACCACTTAATGGTCCGGCAGTACGCCGGAAATTTTTTGGTCAACGGACCGTGCTGCGCGTTGCAGCCCGCCGGGCGAAAGATCATCGAACGACAACACCGTCTGTGCTGCCGCACCTTTGTGACCGTCGCTTCGTTTGTAGCGCGGGTCGTAGTGATGTTCCATCAGACTTAGAGCCAAAGCCGTGAAATCACCCGAACCCGCCAGTTCCAGCCAATGATCGATACGGTCGCGGGAGTGCAGCGGGCGCAGTTTTTCGATGACTGCGCGCAGGTGTTCAGGATCGGCGGTGATGTCACGGTAATTTGTCGCCAGATAGGCGGCCCGGACTTCAAGCGGCACTTCCAGCCGGATGCGCGGGGCTTGCCGCATCGCCGCCCACAGCATTGGCGGTATGGTCAGGTTGCCTATCCTGCTCGATTCGGCCTCTACGATGACCGGCCGATCCGGGCTAAGGCCGCCGATAACCTGCGCCAGTTTCCGCTCAAAGGCTTTTTGACTGGGTTGCGGGTCTTTGCGCCCCCCGAACAACGACCCGCGGTGATTGGCCAGACCTTCAAGGTTGATAACTTGCACGCCCAAATCATCAATGTGGCACAGAATTTCGGTTTTGGCGGTGCCCGTGTGGCCGCCCAGCACCACAACTGGCGCCGGAAACGGATCGTCGTAAAGCGTCCGCACCACAAGGCGGCGATAGGCACGGTAGCCGTGGTTCAGCACGCGCACGCGCCAGCCGATTTGCGCCAGAATGCCGGCAAAAGACGCCGAGCGCTGCCCACCGCGCCAGCAATAGACCAGTGGGCGATAACCGCCGTCTTTGTCCTTCAGCGCCCCGTCAAGATGCGTCGCCGCGTTGCGCGCCACCAATGCCGCGCCCATTTTGCGCGCGGTGAACCGGCTGTCCTGTACGTAAACCGCGCCCACCTGCGCGCGCTCGGCGTCGCTGAGCACCGGCAGGTTGATCGCGCCCGGCAGGTGGTCGATTGCATACTCCGACGGCGAACGTACATCGATAATCTGGTCGAATGCCGCCGCGTTCAGATCGGCAAGGCTGGTCAGTTGAAATTCCATTTGTTCTGTTAGCGCAGCGACGCCGTCCCGAAAAGCCATCTACAGCATTTCGCGTTTACGATCGGTCCCGGATATCCCCTGACGCGCTGAAATCTTTGATGGCTGGGCCGATGATCATGGCGTAAATCTCTATTTCATCGACCCCGGCAAGCCAACACAGAACGCCTATATTGAAAGTTTCAACGGTCGGTTCCACGAAGAATGCCTGAACATGAACTGGTTCGTGAGCTTGGCCGGGGCGGAAAGGATCGTCGAAGAATGACGGATCGATTACAACCGGAACCGGCCCCATAGCTTGCTGAACTATCAAACCCCGGAAGAGTTTGTTGCAAACAGGCCCTTCCACAAAACGCAATGGGCATTGGCACATGAGCTATCTGAGGGCTCCGCACCACTGCCCATTGCTCATGCAGCCGAATAATGGCAAATAAAAGAGGAACAGAGTCTACTTATAAGTGGCCCTCAAGTTGGGGGCAGGTCAGTCCGTCCCGACGCCTGCGCGCGTCACCTCAAGCCAGTCCGGCGGCAGGAACAGGCCTAGGGTGGGGTCAACGTGGCGGGCGTTGAGGTTGAGGCGGGATCGGGGAAAGGTTCGGGGGAATTTTACCCCCGCCGCACGAGGCCGGTGTTGTCATCAAAGCGTTCGCCTACAGCAATTCGCGATTTTCCCGATACGTTTTAAGCCCTTTTCCACGCCGCGTGCCTGTGCTGTAGTCAGTGCAGTTTTTGCAAGGGAATTACGTGGCACATCTGAAAGACATTCCGCCGCGTGTCCGCGCCAGCATCGAAAAGCTGGCGTGCGCCACCTATGACTCTACGCCGTTCACCACGGGCGGACCACTTCGACAGCGCCGCGTGGCCATCCTGTCAACCGCCGGGTTGCACCGGCGCGGCGACACGCGTTTCAAACTGTCGGCCACCGATTACCGGATTATCCCCGCCGAAACCACACCCGCCGACCTTTTGATGAGCCACGTGTCGATCAATTACGACCGCACGGGGTACATTCAGGACCTCAATACGGTGTTTCCTCTTGAGCGGCTGAAAGACATGCAATCGCACGGAGAAATCGGTGCCGTTGCGGACAGACATTATGCGTTCATGGGGGCGACAGACCCGGCAGGGATGAGCGATGAAATCGCGCAGGTGGCCGGCATGATGAAGGCTGACAGGGTGGACGCTGTTCTGCTGGTCCCTGTCTGACCGCACTGCACGCGCGCCGTGTGCACGCTCGCCCATAGTCTTGAAAACGCCGGAATCGCGACCGTAGTAATCAGCCTGATCCGCATGCACAGTGACATCATCCGCCCGCCGCGTGCGCTGTTTGTGCCGTTTGAACTGGGGCGGCCTCTGGGCGACCCACGCGATACCGACGGTCAGAAAGCGGTTCTGCGTGCCGCTTTGGGTTTGCTGGAAAACCCGGGACCGGGGCCGGTGTTTGGGGCATTTGAAGGCCGCGACCGCACCACCCCGACCACCGTGCAACCGTTGCCCCGTGCGGACTTGGATTTTCAGGCAGAAATCAGTGACATATTATCGCTTTATCATCGTGCGTTCGTTTCCAAGGGGCGCACGACGTTTGGCAACAGCGGTCTGACTCCGAAAGACTGCTGCGCCCAATTTACCGAACTGGCGCGGCAGAACGGAAAATTTACAGGCCGCTATTCAGGAAAACACCTGCGGTTTCTCATTGACGATCTGAAAACAATTTACTTTGAAGCCGCCTGTTATCAACAGCCGCCTCTCGCCAGCGCCAGCCTGCACAACTGGTTTTGGCAGGGCACACGGGCTGGCGCGGTATTGACGGAAATGCGGGCGGATTTTCTAAAAAGCGACAATAAATCCCTGAAATTGGTGGCGAATTTCATCGTTCCGGGCGAATGGGTAGACACGCTTAACCTGTGACGGTGATGCCCGCAGGGCCGTCAACAAATTCCCCGATGATCGCGGCACTTTCGTACCCTTGCCCATGAAACAATTCCAAAACACCGGCAGCCGCGTCCGGTGCCACGCTGACCAGCAATCCACCCGAAGTCTGCGGATCAAACAGCAGGTTGCGGTGCCAGTCCGGCAGGTCGGCGGGCAGCGACACCCGCGGGCCAAACGTTTCGCGGTTGCGTGTGCCTGCACCCGTGTTCAGACCGTCCTGCGCGTGGGGCCGCGCCGCGTCAAGCAGCGGTATCGCATCGAGATCAAGGCGCGCCGCAACGCCCGAACCTTCGCACATTTCGAACATATGCCCAAGCAGACTAAACCCGGTGACATCGGTCATCGCGTGAACGTCGCTGTTGTGCGCCAGATCTGCCCCGATGGAGTTCAGTTTGGTAGCGCTGTCCATCAATGCGCGGTAATCAGGCGCGCTTAGCAGCCCTTTTTTGAATGCGGCGCTTAAAATTCCCACGCCCAGCGCTTTGCCCAGAATAAGAACGTCACCAACCCGTGCCGTGCTGTTGCGTTTCACTTCGTCGGGGTGCACCAGACCGACAACAGCCAGCCCGTAGATTGGCTCGGGGCTGTCAATCGAATGCCCGCCCGCCACGACAATCCCGGCTTTGGCCGCCATAGCGGCACCGCCCGCAAATATTTGTGTAATCACCCCGGGCGACAAAACCCCCGTCGGCATCCCGGCAACCGCCAAAGCAAATATCGGCACGGCCCCAACCGCGTAAATGTCCGACAACGCATTGGCCGCCGCGATGGCCCCGAAGTCAGACGGATCATCGACCACGGGCATGAAAAAGTCAGTGGTCGCAACAACGGCTTTGCTATCGTCGATGCGATAGACAACGGCGTCGTCTTTAGTTTCCAGCCCCACCAGCATGGCCGGGTCGGAAATATGCGCAGGTAAAGCGCTAAGAATCTCCTCCAGCACCGCCGGAGCAAGCTTGCAGCCTCAACCACCGCCATGGGCGAGCGCGGTTAAGCGGATCGGGTCCATGAATGCTCCTTTCGTCTGGTGTTTTTGTAGTGATAGAAGGTCTGGCGGGCCGAGGCCACCGTCATTCCGGCAAAGTGATCAATTCTGGCAAACTCGTTGTGCCATCATTCAAAAATGCGATGGTACCTGCCGCCCCTGGTCGCCGGAGTTTCTGCAAAATCGGACCGTGATCATAAGAGGTCTGACAGCATCTGCGCCGCGCGCGCCGCGCCGCCCGCTTCGACCGGCTTGAAGGTCGTGGGGTGTGACAGTTCGTCGATCATGGCCTGTGCGATGGTTTCCTGCCCGCACGCGTCATAGATCATCTTGCGCCCGGCATTGTACTGGTCCAGCCGGTGCGCAACGTGAAAATTCTGTTCAAAGTGGTTTTTCAGCGGGAAATACAGGAACGGCGTGCCTGCCGCGACCAGCTCCATCGCCGTGGTCAGCCCGCCTTGCACCACCGCCAGAACACAAGCCGCAAGATGACGGTCAAGGTCGGGAACGTAAGCGTGGATATCAACGCCCTTTGGCACGTCAAAAAGGGCCGGATCCAACCGCGGGCCGACGATCACGATCATGCGC